>JAHCRH010000002.1 GCA_020148025.1 Patescibacteria group bacterium | reverse complement strand
GGAGAATGAATTCTGAATTAAGAATAAAGGTTTCTGATACCGGGGTTGGAATGGAGAAAGGGGAGATTGATATACTTTTTGAAGTTATGACTCGAGGAAGGGCCGGAATGCGACTTTGGACAGAAGGGACAGGTTTGGGTCTTTATATCGCCCGGAAATTCGTCGAGATGCACCAAGGCAAGGTATGGGCTGAATCTCCGGGGAAAGATAAAGGCTCAACTTTCTACATAGAGCTTCCAGTAAAAAGTTAAAAAAATTTGAAATTATGGCAAAAAAAATCTTGTTAATTGAGGACGAAAAAATTTTGCTTGAGATGTATAAAGAGAAGTTTTCTCAGGAGGGTTATGAGATGATTTTATCAATTGATGCTGAGAAGGGGTTAAAATTGGCTAAAAAAGAAAAACCGGATTTAATAATTCTTGATATTTTACTGCCCGAAAAAGATGGAATTTTCCTCCTAGAAGAGAGAAAGAAAGATCCAGAAATTGCCTCAATTCCAGTTGTCGCTCTCTCAAATTACGATCATCCTGATGTAAGAAAAAAGGCTTTAGAATTGGGCGCTAAAGAATACATAATTAAGACCGACTTCACCCCCCAAGAAATCGTCGAGAAAATTAAACATTACTTACCCAAATAACTATGCAGAGAATTCTCAATATAGAAACAGCAAAAAAACTCAATAAAAAAGTAAAGGTTTGCGGATGGGTAAATTCCAGAAGAGACCACGGAGGGATAGTTTTTTTGGATTTAAGAGATAGATCCGGAATCGTTCAGGTAGTCTGTCCTTCAAAATTAGCCAAGGATATAAAAGATGAATATGTTTTAGCTGTGGAGGGAAAAGTTAATAAAAGGCCAGCTGATATGATAAATCCTAAACTGGAAACCGGCAAAATAGAAATTCAAGTATCAAAAATTGAAATTTTAGCTAAAGCAGCTTCTCTTCCCTTTGATTTAAGGAATCAAGAATTAAAGGTGAGCTTACCTACGCTTTTGGATTATCGGCCAATAACATTGCGCCATCCGAAAATCAAAGCTATTTTTCGGGTTCAAGAAAAAATTATTGAAAGTTTTAGAAAGAATATGAAAGATTTGGGCTTTTTTGAGTTTCAGGCCCCGACAATTGTGCCGGTTGCTACTGAAGGTGGAGCTGAGGTTTTCCGTATTGATTATTTTGATTACGATGCTTATCTCGCCCAAAGTCCCCAGCTTTACAAACAAATTTTAGTTGGGGTTTTTGAACGAGTTTTTACTGTTACTAGGGCTTACCGAGCTGAGCCCAGTGTCACTACCCGGCATTTGTGTGAATATATAAGTTTAGACGTAGAGATGGGCTTTATTGATTCTTGGGAAGATTTGATGGATATCTGCCAGATTCTAATTTATAATATCTTTTCTGATTTGAAGAAAAACTGTAAAAAAGAATTAAAGATATTTGGCCAAAGTATTCCCAGTTTAGGAATTCCAATTCCTCGATTAAAATTGCGGGAAGCTCAGGAAATTATATTTGAACGTACCGGAAGAGATAACCGACGAGAAGCAGATTTAACACCCGAAGATGAAAAAGAAATTTGCCAGTGGGCGAAAGAAAAAAAGAACACTGAACTCGTTTTTATTACTCATTTCCCAAGTAAAAAGCGACCATTTTATACCTATCCTGACCCTGAAGATCCAGAATATACTTTAAGTTTCGACCTTCTTTATAAAGGAATGGAAATAGTTACTGGTGGTCAGAGAATTCATGAATATGAAAAACTTCTAAAAAATATAAAAAAATTTGGAGGAAAAGTAAAAGATTTCAAATTTTATTTGCAGACCTTCAAATATGGAATGCCACCTGAAGGTGGTTTTGCTCTGGGAGCTGAAAGAATCACAAAACAAGTTTTGGGATTAAAAAATCTTCGGGAGGCCAGTTTCTTTCCTCGCGATATGGCAAGAATTGATCAAAGACTATCTACTTTAAAGCCAAAGAACCCGCCTTCGCCGAGGCTTCGGCGGGCAAGGAAAAAAAATGATTGAAACTCTAAAATACGAGAATCTAAAATATTTTTTTGTTGCCTTAGTATTTAGTTTGCCTTTTTGGTGGGGGATGAATCTCTTTGAAAAAAATTTGGAAGATCTTTTCTTTTGGCAGGAAATAATTGAAAACCCTCAGATATTTATTGCCCAGCTGAATGTTAGGCAATTTGAAACTCAAAAAATTCCCAAATTGCCAGAGGACGGGCCTCTGGCAATTCAAGCGGAATCAGTTGTTTCTGTATGGATAAAGCCAGATGGGGAGGAAAAAATCTTATTTGAAAAAGAAATTGAAAAAGTTTTACCAATTGCCAGCTTGGCTAAATTAATGACTGCTAATGTTGTTTTGGAATATTATCCTGATCTTTCCCAAACTATTGAAATTTCTCAAGAGGCGGTTTTTCAAACAGAGGATTTTGGAGATCTAAAAATCGGGGAGCGTCTCTCAGTGAAAGACCTTTTATATATCATGCTAATTGAATCGAGTAATGACGCAGCCTTCGCGCTGACAGAAATAATCGGTGAGGAGGGGTTTGTTGGTTTGATGAATTTGGAGGCAAAATTTTTGGGAATGGAAAATAGTTATTCTGTAGATTCCACTGGAATTTCTTCAGAAAACCGGTCGAGTGTAAAAGATCTAATTATTTTAACAAAACATTTGTTGGAAAGACCTTTAATCTGGGAGATTTTGGGAGAACCCGAATTTGATCTTTATGGACCAGACGGAGTCTTCCATCACAAACTTTTAAATACTAATGAACTTTTGGGGGAAATACCACAAACAGTTGGGGGGAAAACAGGCTTTCTTCCTGAAGCCAAAGGATGTTTTCTTTTGGTTTTGAAAGCCCCGAAAAATAAGGGTTTTTTAATAAATGTGATTTTGGGATCAGAAAATAAATTTGAAGAAATGAAAAAGTTAATCAATTCAGTAATTAATAACCAGTAACTAGATAGCGGTATGCCGGAATTACCCATAGACGTTATTAAAATTTTTGCCCTGGGAGCCTTTGGGTTTATTGTAGCCTTTTTGTTAACCCCAATTTTAACTCATTTTTTATACAAATATAAACTCTGGCGAAAAGAAGTAAGGGGCAAAGCAATAGATGGGGGAGAGGTCTCTTTTTTTCAAAAATTTCACGGAAAAGAGGAAATTCGCATTCCCAGATTTGGAGGTTTACTCATCTGGGTAACTGCTTTAATTTTAATTTTTTTATTTTGGGGCATTTCAAAAATTAGTGATATCTGGTGGTTAGACAAATTAAATTTTTTAAGCAGATCACAGACCTGGCTGCCCCTTTTTGCTTTGGTTGCCGCCTCTTTATTGGGATTGGTTGATGACCTTTTCCAGATTTTTGGCAGAGGAAAATATATTGGTGGAGGATTAAGTCTTAAAACTCGCCTTATTTTAGTTTGTTTGATTGGGCTAATTGGGGGTTTTTGGTTTTATTCCAAACTTGGCTGGAGAACTTTGCATGTTCCGGGAGTAGGAGATTTTACAATTGGAATCTGGTATATTCCTTTTTTTGTTTTAGTGATGATGGCAACTTATTCAGGTGGAGTAATTGATGGTTTGGATGGGTTGGCAGGAGGAATTTTTGCTTCAATTTTCGGTGCTTATGCGACAATTGCTTTATCTCGAGGTCAAATAGATATTGCTGCCTTTTGCACCGTAATTTTGGGAGCAACCTTAGCATTTTTGTGGTTTAATATTCCACCGGCCAGATTTTATATGGGAGAAACCGGAATTTTAGGTCTTTGTGCCGTCCTCACTGTTGTTGCTTTTTTGACTGATTCGGTCTTGGTTTTACCAATCATTGGCTTTTTATTAGTTATTGAATCAGGCTCAGTAATTTTGCAACTTCTTTCAAAAAAATTCGGAAAGAAAAAAATATTTTTAGCCGCTCCAATTCATCACCATTTTGAAGCAAAGAACTGGCCCCATTACAAAGTGACAATGCGATTTTGGGTAATTGGTATTCTCATGGCGATTATAGGAGTCGCTATAAGACTCCTTGGTTAATTCTTGACAAAATTTATATATTTTAATGCCCAAAAAATATCTTATCTTAAGAAAAAAATATCCAAGATTTATTTATGAAAATTATTCTTGGAAAATTTCGGGAAAAGATTTAAAAATTTCTTTTGATTTTAGGACTGGATCCGATATCAAGTTTCGACCAGAAGTAGTTATAAAAAATATTGACAAAAATCAAATTAAAAGAATGGGGGAGGGGATATTAGATAATTTGGTTTTTCATCTGGGTTTAGTTGAAATTTTAAGTTATTGGAAGGCGACTTGCTCGCCAGAAATTGAAATTTTAGCTGGCTTTTTAAATAAAGAACAAATTAGATGGTGGAAAAATTTAATAATCAAGGGAATGGGCCAATTTTTTTATGAAAATAAAATCGATTTTTTGAAACCAAATTTTTTAAAAATAATCTCAGACCGAAAAGATAATACTACGAGAACAGTTCTCGTAATAAGGGAGGAATTGAAAAACAGAATATTGGTGCCAGTGGGAGGAGGAAAAGATTCAATTGTTACTTTAGAGATATTAAAGAAGACAAAAAGAAATATTACTTGTTTTTCTTTAAGTCCAACAAAGGCTTCAAAAAAAATAATGAAAATTGCAGGTTGCAAGAAGCCAATTATTGTTAAAAGGAAAATCGATAAAAAACTCTTAGAATTAAATCAAAAAGGATTTTTAAATGGTCACACTCCTTTTTCTGCTTATTTGGCTTTTTTGAGTGTTTTATGTGCGGTTTTGTTTGACTTTAAATATATTGCTTTTTCAAATGAAAGAAGTTCAAATGAAGGAAATTTGAAATATCTAGGAAAAGTAATTAATCATCAGTATTCTAAAAGTTTTGACTTTGAGAAAAAGTTTCGAAGGTATTCAAAAAAATATCTGGCAAAAAATATTGAATATTCCAGTTTTTTAAGACCGGTTTATGAAATTCAAATTGCAAAATTGTTCACAAAATATCCTAAATATTTTTCTTCTTTCATAAGTTGCAATGAGGCCTTTAAAACTTATTCTGGGAAAAAGGAGCCGATAGAAAGATGGTGTAAAAAATGCCCAAAATGTCTATTTGTTTTCGCTACCCTTTATCCATTTTTGGGGGGATATCGATTGGTAAAAATATTCGGGGAAAATATCTTTGAAAGAATTTCTTTTTTACCAACGATGTTAGAATTGATTGGCGAAAAGAAATTCAAACCATTTGAATGCGTTGGAACAAAAAAAGAAAGCCTGATTGCCTTTTATTTAAGCTCGAGAAAATACAGAGGACGGGCCTCTGTCAGGCTGCCGTTTCTTTTGAAGTATTTTGAAAAAAATATTTTGCCAAAATTTAAAAATCTAGAAAAAGAATCAAAAAAAATAATAAATTCCTGGAACAATCAGCATAATTTAACGAAAGAATTTGAAAAAATACTTAAAAAGTCCGTTAGCTCTTGACAAATTCTGATAATTTGCTATAATTCATATTGTAAAACAATGGTAGCGGAGGTGAAACAATGCCAAGAGAAGGTGTAGCCGTACTGGATAGAAAGATACTGAAATTGTTCAGACGCAATGTAGTCAAAGGAGGAGAAATTATTCCAGTTTCAGTTAGGAAACCAAGGGGTCGAAGAAAAATCACTCGACAAGCCATTAATAGGGACTACGGAAACTAGAACATACCTCCTTCTCTACACATCGGTCTCTAGTAGGGATCCTGTTTTTAAAAAGGAAATCCTGCTAGAGACTTTTTTGTTCTGAAAATCTATCTTTTATCGAAAATTTGTGTTATTTTAAAAGTAGAATGCGAGATTTTAAAATAAGAGATAAACTAAAAAATAAAAGAATATTAATTTTGGGTTTTGGAAGAGAGGGGGTAGATAATTTTAAATTTCTGAGAAAGCTTTTTCCAAAGAAAATTTTGGGGGTGGGGGATAGGCTGAAATTAAGTGAATTAAGTAATCAAGCGAAGACAGTGATTAAGTCAGATAAAAAGGTGAAGCTGCATTTGGGTGAGAATTATCTAAAGTCGCTTAAAAATTATGATGTTATAATAAAGTCACCTGGAGTTTCACCGAAAATTTTAAAGCCGTTCTTGAAAAAAGGGCAAAAAATTACTTCTCAAACTGAAATTTTTCTTGAAAATTGCCCGGGAAAAATTATAGGTGTTACGGGAACGAAAGGGAAAAGCACAACCGCCTCTTTGATCTATAAAATATTAAAAGAAGCTGGAATCCAAGCTCATCTGGTTGGAAATATTGGAAGACCGGTATTATCACTCTTATTTTCTGCTACCAAAAAAGATGCTTACGTTTACGAATTATCTTCCCATCAACTATTCAATCTCAAAAAAAGTCCTCAAATTGCTGTTTTTTTGAATGTTTTTCCTGAGCATTTAGACTATTACAAGAACTTTAGAGAATATGTAAGAGCCAAAGCGAATATCACTCGTTATCAGACAAAAAAAGATTATTTGATTTTTAACTCTCGAGATAAAATTGTCAGAAAAATCGCTGAAAAATCAAAAGCCAGAAAAATCCCTATTAGCCCTACGAATTACGAATTTAAACGAATTACGAAAAAAATTAAGAAGATTCCTTTGATTGGGAAATTCAATCTTCAAAATGTAATGGCAGCGATTATGGTAGGAAAAATTTTTGGAGTTTCTGAAAAAGATATTGCAAAAGCTATTAAAAAATTTAAACCCTTACCTCATAGATTAGAATTTGTTGGAAGGTTCTCTGGTATAAGATTTTATAATGATTCTCTATCAACAATTCCCGAAGCCACAATTGCAGCGATTGATACTCTTGAAAAAAATCTTCAAACAATTATTCTTGGAGGATTTGATAGAGGGCGGAATTTCAAGAAATTAGCAAAAAAGATTTTAAATAGCAATATTAAGACAGTAATTTTATTTCCTGATACAGGAAAAAGAATCTGGCGCCAAATCCAAAAATCTGCCAGAGGTCCGACCTATGGAAATAAATTGAAGTGTTTTTTTGTAGATAATATGAAAGAGGCGGTAAAGTTTTGCTATCAAAATACAAAAAAAGGAAAAATCTGTTTGTTATCTCCTGCTGCAGCCAGTTTTAATCTCTTTAAAAATTATCGTGAAAGGGGGAATTTATTTAAAAGAGAAGTAAAGCTTTTAGGGAAAAATAAATGAAAACTCAACATCCTGACTATATTTTAATTGGAGTTTTGGTGATTTTAGTGATTTTAGGAGTTTTAATAGTATATAGTGTCTCGGCTTCTTTTTCTCAGGAAAGATTTGGTCAAACTTTCTATTATTTAAAGCGACAAATTCTCTTTGGGTTTTTACCAGGCGCAATTTTAGCTTTTCTCTTTTTTAAAATTCCCCTGGCCTTTCTAAAAAAAATAGTTCTGATTTTGTTTTTAATCAGCTTGGGATTCTTAGGAATGGTTTTTATCCCAAATCTTGGAGTTTCGATTGGCGGGGCAACCAGATGGATATCTCTAGGTCCTGTTTCTTTTCAGCCCTCAGAACTTCTAAAACTTACTTTTATAATCTATTTAGCTAGCTGGTTAACGAAAAGTGATTTTTCTTCTTTAAAAGAAAGAAGTAAAAATCAAAAAAAAGGAATTAACGAAAAAATAAAATTAATTGCTTTTTTAATAGTCATTGGATTAATTAGCCTATTTTTAATTTTTCAACCAGATCTCAGTACCCTGGGATTGATTATCTCTATTGCCATATTAATGTATTTTTCAGCCAAAACCCCTTTCTGGTATACTATTTTAATAGTTTTAATTATTTCAGGCTCGCTCATAGCTTTAGTAGAGCTGGCTCCTTACCGAATGGAAAGACTTTTAGTTTTTTTAAATCCTGGAATCGATCCAATGGGTATGGGTTATCAGTCAAAACAGGCATTAATTACCGTGGGATCGGGAGGAATTTCAGGTTTGGGTTTGGGAATGTCACTTCAAAAATTTGGCTTTTTGCCTCACCCAATAGCTGATTCAATTTTTGCTATCTTTGCTGAGGAAACCGGGTTTATTGGTTCTTTAATTTTGATTTCGCTTTTCTTAATTTTTTTCTGGCGAGGGTTTGAAATTTCAAAAAAATCCCCGAATAAATTTTCTAAATTGGTAGCTTTGGGAATTAGCTCCTGGATAGCCTTACAAGCCTTTTTGCATATCGGATCAATGATAGGTCTACTGCCCCTAACCGGCATTCCTTTACCCTTTATCAGTTATGGAGCATCCCATCTAATCGTCGAACTCATTGGAGTAGGAATACTACTCAATATTTCGAAAACAACAATCTAAGTACCTAAATGTCTAAACAAAAAATATTCAAAATGTTTAAATGTTTGTATGTTAAAATGTTAACATGAAGATTCTCTTTACCGGTGGCGGTACCGGTGGTCACATTTTTCCAATAATTGCAGTTTGTAGAGAGATAAGAAGAATTTATCCTGAAAAAAATCTCAAATTTCTTTATCTGGGCCCGAAGGACGAGCTTAGTTCAGATTTGCTCTCCCAAGAAGGGATTAAGGTCAAGATAATATTAGCTGGGAAAATCAGAAGATATTTAGGAGTAGGGAGCTTCTTTCTAAATCTCATCGATATTTTATTTAAAATCCCGTTGGGGATCATTCAGGCCTTTTTGTTTATTTTCTTTTCCGCTCCCGATTTAATATTTAGCAAAGGAGGATATGGCTCAATCCCAACTGTAATTTCTGGTTGGTTTCTGGGAGTTCCAATCTTTTTACATGAATCAGATATTGCCCCGGGCTTATCTAATCGATTTTTAAGCAGATTTGCTTTAGAAATCTTTGTCTCCTTTCCCCGGACTGAATATTTTTCCCCGAAAAAAATGATTCTGGTTGGCAACCCAATAAGAAGAGAAGTCTTGGAAGGTTCGAAAAAAGAAGCTAGGGAATTATTTAAATTGAATGGAAAGAAACCGCTAATTTTAATCTTAGGTGGCTCTCAGGGAGCTCAAAGAATTAATGATGTAATCTCAGTAATCTTACCAGAAATTCTCAAAGATTTTGAGCTAATTCATCAAGCGGGAACAAAAAACTTCAAAGCAGTTAAAAAAGAAATAGAGGTTATAGTGCCTGAGGGTTTTAAAAAATATTATCATCTTTTTCCCTTTTTAAAAGAAGAAGAGCTCAAGCAGGCCTACCAGGCTTGTGATCTAATTGTCGGTCGGGCAGGATCAGGAACGATTTTTGAAATTTCAGCCCTAGGAAAGCCAAGTATTTTAATTCCTTTACCAGAAGCGGCCCAAAACCATCAAGTGAAAAACGCCTACTCCTTCGCCCAAAATGAGGCCTCTCTTATAATTGAAGAGATAAATTTCACCCCTCATTTTTTCTTAGAAAGAATAAAGTATTTATTTTCTCACCCCAGTCAATTAGAGAAAATGGGGAAGCTAGCTAAGGAATTTTCTAAACCTCGAGCAGCTAAAATAATTGCCGAATATATCGTCGAATATTTAAAAATGTAAAAATTTATGGAGGATCAAAATTTTAAATTTATCAAACCAGGAGAGATTCGAACTAGAATCGCTCCCTCTCCTACAGGTTTTTTTCACATTGGAGTTGCCCGAACCGCTCTTTTCAATCATCTTTTTGCTAAAAAATATCAAGGCACTTTTATTTTAAGGATTGAAGATACTGATGTTGAAAGGTCTAAACCTGAATACGAAAAAGATATTGTGGAAAGCTTAAAATGGCTGGGAATTGAATGGGATGAAGGGCCAGATATTGGCGGACAATACGGACCTTATCGTCAAAGCCGGAGAGAAGAAATTTATCAGAGATATTTAGAGAAACTCTTAAGCGAAGATAGGGCCTATTATTGCTTTTGTTCAGAAGAAGAATTAGAAGCCCAGAGACAATATCAAATGTCAATTGGCGAACCTCCCCGTTATTCTGGAAAATGCGCCCAGCTTTCAAAAGAAGAGGTAAAAAAATATAAAGCGGAAGGAAAAAAACCAGTTATTAGATTTAGAATTCCAGCAAGAAAAGTTGAGTTTGATGATTTAATTCGAGGGAAAATAGAATTTGATGCCAGTTTAATTGGCGATATTGTCATTGCCAAAGATTTATCTACTCCTTTGTATAATTTTGCCTGCGTGGTCGATGATTTTGAGATGCGGGTGTCTCATGTAATCAGAGGAGAGGAACACATTTCCAACACCCCAAAACAGATTTTAATTCAGAAAGCCCTCAATTTTCCTCGACCAAAATATGCCCATTTACCCTTAATTCTAGGGCCGGATAGAAGCAAATTAAGTAAAAGGCACGGAGCAATCTCGATTAATCAATATCAAAAATCTGGATATTTGCCTGAGACTTTGATTAATTTTATGGTCTTTTTAGGATGGAATCCGGGAACTGAAAGAGAAATTTATTCCTTGGCTTCTTTAGTTAAAGAATTTTCAATTGAGAGATGCCAAAAAGGAGGAGCAGTTTTTAATATTAAAAGATTAGATTTTTTAAATGGATTTTATATCCGTCAAAAATCGATTGACAGATTAACTGAGCTCTGCCTCCCTTATCTAATTGAATCAGGTTTAATTGAAGGAAAAAATAATCCCGAACCTTTAAAACTGCCTTTGAAAGAAAAAGCCCAGTTTAAAATTAGAGAAACCGGAAAAGAAATTTCTCTTGAAACTCTAAAAAAAATTATTTCAATTTATCAAGAGAGATTAAAAAAATTATCTGAAATTTCTGAATTAACTGATTTTTTCTTCAAAGAAAAATTAGAATATGACAAAGAGCTTTTAAGGTGGCGGGAGATGACTGATAAAGAAATTAAGCATTCGCTTGACAAATCAAGAAAAATATTATATAAAATAAGGGGCGAAGAATTTAATAAGGAAAACTTAGAAAGAATTTTATTACCAGAAGCGGAAAAGTTTGCTAAAGAAATAAAAAAACCAGCAGGCCCGCCTGCCGGCGAGGCAGGGGATAGGGGATACATTTTATGGCCCTTGAGAGTAGCTTTGACTGGAAAAAAAGCTTCAGCTGGTCCTTTTGAAATCGCCGAAATTTTGGGAAAAGAAAAGGTCTTAAAAAGAATTAAAAAGGCGAGGAATAAACTATGAACTATGAACAAATTAGTCATAATTTTGTTAATATTTGGCTTAATTTTACCGAGTTTTTCTTTTGCCCAAGAAGATCAACCAGTAAAAGCACCTGAAAGTTCAGCTGAATTAAAAGAAATTGGTAAAAAAATTTTGGAATTTTTCCCTATGGCCCTAAAGGGAGCTTGGCAGGAAGTTTTAAAAATTTGGCAAGGAATATGGAAATGGTTCAAAAATCTCTGGGATTCTTATATTTTTCCTTTCTTTCAAAATATCTGGCAAAAAATTTCTGATTTTTTCAGAAGAGAAATTGGAGAAAAAAAATTAATTACTGAAATTGAAGAAGAATTCAAAGTTGAAGAGGAAACTCCAAAAGAAGAAAAAAATCTTTGGGAAAAATTTTGGGAAAGATTAAAAAAGCTAATCAAAAAATGAATTATACGAACTAGAATTCGAATTTTGTGTAAATTTTATACGAATGGTGGGAGAGAGCAGGGCTTTTTAAGCCTTTTTTTAATTGAATGCACCCTACCTTCTGTGCGACATTTATGAGATATTTCGCTTGACAAATTTTTTCTTTGGGTGTATAATAGAGGTGTAAGATAAGAATAGTTCTTTTAAAAAATTTATGGGGAGGGAGAAGAAATTCGGATAGCCCAACTTGCTTATCAGTTTTTCACTGGTAGATAAATTGGGCTATCCGAAATCAAAAGTGAATAGAAGGAAATAAAAAATGAAGGAGAAGACAGATATAAATCTGGGAATAAGCTTTGGAGTCGCAATGACAGTAGCGGTATTGGTAACGGTTTGCCTTGGAATTTTCGTTTTTCCAGAGCCGGGCTTTAGGTGGCCAGGAATCGCTTGTCCTATCATCGGTATCTTTTGCTATCTCATTGTATTTCCTAGTGCCTACCTCGTTATTAACCGTGTGAGACATAATTAAAAAGCTTTTCCTTCTCCCCTCTTTTTTCGAGCCCGCAATGTTCAGACCAGCGAGAACACTTCTCGCTGGGAATGAGGAAACATGTTGTGAGCTGGAAAAAGGAGCTTAGCTCCTTAAGATAAAGTTCTTTAACATAATTTATGGGGAAGGAGTTCACCTCGGCAGAGAGGGAATCAAAATTGGTTTCTTGCCTGCCGAGGCGAAGATGATGTTTAAGATCTCACTCAAAATCCTACATCGTAATTTAGGAAAAAAGTATCTCTCAGAATACAAGATACTCGATCAAAAGTTCAGAGAATCCGTCGAAGCTGATCGTGGAGATTTAGCAATCGGAGAAGAACAATTGAGACTTGGGTTAAGAGTGAACATATTGGTATATTGCAAAGGTGAACCTGTAGGATTTGTCAGATTAGATCTGCGTAGTCAACCACCACTCATAGGTGATCTCTATGTTGAACCAAAATTCCGAGGCAAAGAAGTGGTTTTAGACCAAACTCCTTGGTTAGAGAATGAAAGCGGATATAAAATCTGGCAGTATCTTATAAAAGCCGCGTTCATTATTGCCAGAAGAGCAGGTTACAAAGAAGTTGGGAGCTATATCCACAATGAATCTGGAGAGCGTTTAAGACGATGGCGTCTCATCCAAATGCCTAAATGGGAATTAGAGGTCGGAAAAGTGGACAAACCATCGAAACTCTTAAACCTTATTATGATCTAAACGTTCCTTCCCCCTCTTTTTTCGAGCCCGCAAATCTTGTGAGCTGGAAAAAGGAGAAAAATCAAAAAGCCCGTCGCTGGGCAGTTTTTGTTTAATCGCCAAGAAGGCGATTTTTTGGTAGAATAAAAGTATGAAAAAGACAATTTATATAACTTTATTCACATTTTTGGGTATTCTGCTTCAGTTTTTAATCCATGGCTTGGTTGAAACTTGGTATATTGGTCTTCTAATTCGCGATTTTCCAAAATATAGTCTTGGTTTTTCATGGTCGCAATGGTTTATAATCCACCATATAGGGACTGTTATTCTTTTTATTGCCGGGGCTTTATTTGGCTTCTGGCAGGGAAAATTTTGGTGGCGCAGAATTTACGAGAAAAAATAACACAAGAAAGCCAATCACTGGGCGATTTTCAAAAAATCGCCTAAAAGGCGATTTTTTGATAAAATGGGTTAATGAATAAAAAAATTTTATTAAAAACTGTTCAAAGTTGGAATATAAATCCTAAACCAAAATACAGAGGTTTTAGATGCGCTAACTGTCAAAAATATATGCATAAGGCTTGGCATATTTGGTTTGATTATAAAGGTTTCAAGTGTGAGATTCATTTATGCAGGAAGTGTTATAAAAAATATAAAGAAAATTAAAGGACAGTTAAGCGAAATAAAACCCCGAGAGTTTTTCTCGGGGCTTGATTGACAAAATAAAGAATTTGCGGTAAATTATTCTTAATAGAAAGTCCTTTAAAATCTGAATACAGGAGGACGAGATGATGAAAAAGAAAAAAGTGTTGAAAGTAGTTCTAAATGTGGGGCTGATAGTGGCATTATTGGTATCGATTACACCGTCCATTCTTGTACTCTATTCCTTCTTATTTTCCTTAGCGGGTGCTGACCGTATCTTTATGCCGGTAATAGGATACAGTATGGCCCCGGCGTTGATGAATGGCGATACAATATTAATAAAAAAAGGCACAGAAGGCATCCAAGTCGGAGACATAATCTCCTTCAAAGTAGACTCGATACCAGTAACGATTGTTCACAGGGTAGTGGATATAGGGGAAAATCCAATCCTCACATTTCGGACAAAAGGAGATGCTAATGAAAGACCAGACAAGGGGAAAATAACAGCGGATCAGGTGGTAGGTAAAGTAGTACATATTGTACCAACACGTTTGCTTATGACGTCATATATATTATTTGCATCAATCTTAATGCCAGCTATCCTAATATTGGTAAGAATATTTTACTGCTTCTCTAAAAAAAATACTGCGACTAAGAGATTTGAATATCCAATACTGAACTCGACTACTATAATTTTAATGACGATTCTTGCACTCTCTGGAAGTAGGCTATTAATTCTACTAATATTGGCCCCAATGTTTTGAATAAATGCATACAAAAACCAAAAAGCCCGTCACTGGGCTGTTTTTATTTAATCGCCAAAAAGGCGATTTTTTGGTAGAATAAGATTGGTAACGAATATGGGAAAAGTGGTGAAAGTAAAATTTGAGAAAAGTTTAAAGGATTCAATATTGAGGGCGGTGAATCAAATTGGCGGTTTTAAAAAATTTATTGAGCCCGCCGATGTGGTCTTGTTGAAACCAAATTTTAATACCGCCGATCCTTTTCCTGCTTCTTCTGACCCTGAATTTTTAAAAGTCGTGGTTGAGTTAGTTTATGACTGCAAACCTAAAGTGGTAATGATTGGTGATTCTTCCACCATGAAATCGAATACTCGTAAGGTAATGGAAGAACTTGGAATTTTTGAGCTAGAAAAGATGGAAAGACCCCCTCGGATTTATATTTTTGACGAGAGAGGGTGGGTTAAAAAAGAAATTCCTGGAGCTAAATTTTTGAAAAAAGTCTCGGTAACCGAATTTTTAGATCAAGTGGATAAGTTAATTCTTCTTCCTTGTTTGAAAACTCACTTTCAAGCTCAATTTACAGGAAGCTTAAAACTTTCTGTTGGTTTTATAAAACCTCTTCAACGGATTCACCTTCATCTTAGACGCATTCAAGAAAAAATAGCCGAATTAAACAAAATCATTAATCCTGATTTAATCATTATGGATGCCAGGAAATGTTTTATTAATAGGGGACCATCAGAAGGGGAGGTTGGAGAATCTGATTTAATTTTGGCCTCAACTGACAGGGTTGCTCTGGATGTAGAGGGCATTAAAATAATTCAAAGCTTTGAAAATAATTCGCTCAAGAATATCGATCCCTGGGAGATACCTCAAATTAAAAGAGCAGTAGAATTCGGTATCGGCCAAAAACCAATAAAATAAAAACTCGTCGCCGGGCAGTTTCTAACCCGAGCGCTTTTCTCTCGAGCTTGATTTTTGTTTCCCTAAAGTTTATCCTATAAGAAGGGAGAAGTTTATCCATTAATAAACATCAAAGGTCGAATTAATATTAAAAATCTAATTCATTAAACTAATAGGATAAAATGAAAAAAATTATTACTATCCTTTTGGGTGTAAGTGTTTTGTTTGGTTTGTTGTCTATACCCGTTTTAGCAGAAGAGACAAATACTTCTTCGGTACAAGAGCTTATTCAAGCATTGCAACAACAAATAGAACAATTAAAGACGCAGATACAAGCATTAGTGACACAGATAGAATCATTAAGACAGGCAAAGTTGGAAATAAAGGAAACAGAAAAAGAGATTAAAGTAACTCTAAAGTTAATTAGACAACTGCGAATAGGTATGAGCGGGGAAGATATCGAGTTGTTACAAGAGATATTGGCAACAGACCTAGATGTTTATCCTGAAGGATTGGTTACGGGATATTTTGGTCAGCTAACAAGAAATGCGGTAAAAAGATTTCAGAAGATAGCAGGAATTGAGCAGGTCGGAGTGGTCGGGCCAAAAACACTAGCTAGAATAAACGAGTTGCTTGTAGAAGGTGCCGGTGAGTCTGGTAAGGTGCCACCTGGTCTTTTAATTGCCCAGGGAATTAGAAAAAAGCTTGATTTCGAACCAAAGCCCTTACCCGGACAAGAGCTTCCTCCTGGTATTGCTAAGAAGCTAGGAGAAATACCTGCTCCAGATACTACAGCACCCCTTATTTCAGAACTCAGTGCTATAGATACTACTACAACATCAGCGAAAATTACCTGGGTTACTAATGAAGAAGCAGATAGCAAGGTCTGGTACGATACAGTAACTCCGCTTGTTGTAACGGATTTAACCCCCGTGGAAAGCTCTTCTGAGTTAGTATTAGAACATGAAATTGCGCTCTCTGATTTGACTCCAGATACTACCTACTATTATCTAGTAAGCTCTGCTGATGAGGCAGGTAATTATGAGATCAGCATTGAGGAAACATTCAGTACACTTTCTGAAGAGTTAACCGAGGAAGAGCAAGCTTGTATAGATTCTGGGGGGACAGTATCAACCTCATTGTGCTGTGAAGCAACTAATGATTTTCCCAACCTATGTCTTGTTGGGCCTTGTGGTTGCGCACCAGAAAACAGTCATCAGGTAAAAATTTGTGATTGTGGGCTCGAGAAGTGCTTTGATGGAGAGGAGTGCGTAGCTATTGAAAGCGAATAGAAAATTCTTCCCAGAACCAATTCTGATTGCGTCTCACCCTCGATTCCCGCTTTTTCCTTGACATAATATTATTTTATGCTATGCTTGAAATACAGTTCTTTGAAACTCGAAGAATGAAAAGAATTGGCGAAGAAGAAAAACAAAAAAGAGGGTGAGAACTTGAACAAGAAATTCGTGTGGCTGCTCGGTCTGCTCGTAGCCTTGAACTCAACCGACATAATCACCACTGTCTATGGCTTATCTCTTGGTGCCGGGGAGTTTAATCCCTTATTTTCTGGCGATTCGTTTGTCACTAAGGAGTCATTGATTATCAAGATTGGTTTACCGCTCGTTTATAGTGGCTTTTCCACCATCACTTATGGCCTATGCAAGAAAGAGAACTACTCCAAAGGGTTCTGGCTGCTGAATATCAATTTGTTGTTCTTAGTGGGATTCTATACAATTGTTGTGACCAACAACTTGCTTGGAATAATCATGGCCAAAGTTAGTAGTGGGTGAACATAATGTGGTGCGATGATTGTGGAGATATTACGGTGGCTGCAAAACCTATTCAAATAAAGTTTCCAGATGGCTCGGTCCTCGAAATTCTAATATGCTTAGAATGCTGGTGGGAGCATTTCGAAGGAAAATGCCGAAAGCTTAGAGTAGCGAGAATGCTTCAAATACTACTCGATGAATAGACGGCCGGTTCTCTCAAGTGCTATCCGAGAATAAAAATAGAGCAGAGTAGTTTGTAAAAATATAGAAAGGAGAAGACACCCAATTTTTTAGAAAACTTCTTCGATTGCACATTTAATTTAAGCTGGTAAAAACCAGCTTTTTCTGCTTTTTTTATTCGTTCTTGATAAATTTTCCTAAATTTGGTAGTTTTATACTGAGGGAATCAGTTCCTTAAAAATATAAAGGAGATGATAGTTGTGAACTATATATTACCTGGTAATCCACGATATCAACCAAAATCGATGATTCCGTATTTCGGATATGACAATCTTGTAAAACCATGGATTGAAGTGGAATTAGCTTTAATTGATGTTCTAGCAGAAATCGAAGTCATTCCTCAAGAAGAATATGCCAGATTGACACTAGATGTTCGCAGAAGAATCAAAAACATCACAACCACTGAAGTTGATGAACGTGAAGAAGAAACAAAGCATGACGTTGTGGCTCTGGTCCAACTCATCCGAGAGATGATTCCACACCCTTTTCTATTGAGGCGATGGGTTCACTTGACAGCAACTAGCTTCGATATCAGAGATACTGGCGCTATTCTTGCTTTCAAACGTGCTTTTCTTGAAGTGATGCTTCCTACTATTGATAGACTCATCGAACTTTTGATGGCCAAAGTTGAAGAATTTGCAAAGGTCCGCCAAATTGGCAGAACACACGGACAGCATGCGATACCAATCACCGTAGGTTTCTGGTTAGCCACCATTCTTAATCGTCTATTGAACTGTCGTGAGCGTCTCGTAATCACCTGTGATGATCTTCGCGGAAAATTCAGCGGAGCAGTAGGAGCTTACAATGCTCAAGTCGGCCTCTTGGAGCGAAATATCGAAGAAAGAGTTTTAGCAAAACTCAAGCTTTCAGCTGCAGAAATTAGCACTCAAATATTGCCACCAGAACTCTTAGCTGATTTTCTTCACGCCCACGTCCTCCTAAGTGCTTGCTTAGCTCAACTCGGCCGCGATTGTCGTCATTTGCAACGGACTGAAATTGGAGAAATAGCAGAAGAATTTGGAGAAGATCAAACCGGTTCTTCAACAATGGTTCATAAGAAAAATCCGATTTCGTTCGAAAATACAGAAGCTATTTTCATCATCGTAAAGAACGAATACGGCAAAGTATTAGATACCCTAATTTCAGAACATCAACGCGATCTTGTCGGAAGTGCTCCTTCCCGGGAATTCCCAGGAATTGTGGTCTTGGTTCAATATCAACTTGAGCGAATGATAAAGGTAATTGCCAAAATGAAAATTGACCCCGAAGCTTTAAAGAAGAACCTTGAACTGAATACTCACCTTGTTATGGCAGAACCACTTTATCTTGCTCTCCAAGTGGCAGGATTTGAAAGAGATGCTCACGATTTCGTGAAAAAAGAGCTTGTGCCTCGCGCGACACCAAAAAAACCGCTGATTGCGGTATTAGAAGAACTTTCAAAGAAAGATGAATCATTGGCTAAGATACTAGCTAGAATTCCGTGGGAAATTCGACGACTTCTTGAAAACCCAGACGAATACATTGGCTTAGCAGCCGAAAAAGCACAACTCATCGCTAAAAGGGCAAAAGACATTATCAATCCACCCAAATAACCCCACTTTTTTCAAGTGGGTTTTTTATTTCTGGTCGTCTCGCCCGAGAAAAACTCTCGGGGCTTGATTCTCTTGATATGCTAATAAATATTTGATATAAAGAAAATAGCTGTTTGAAAATGAGGTTCCAAAGATGGGAATAACCCCAGCGGTTTTAAAAAAATGGGAAAAAGATCTTCCAGTGGTAGGACATCCGATTCGTTTAGCAATTCTCTTTGCACTCTGTGGAGCTGAAATCTTAGAAAAACAAAAAGAACTAAAAAAGACTCTAAGGACTCCGAGTGGTTTTATTCAATACTATTTCGGCGTGCTACGATTAGCTGGTTTTTTTGTCAAGAAGAGGAAATTCGCTGAATTACTATGGTTTCTTGTCGTATGGCCAATAAAGTTTGTCATCTATCTAAAAATAGGAACGGGTATACTGTTGCCATTCTCTATTGAACCACCAATTAAATAGACTGAGCATAACTCAGTCTTTTTTATTTAATTGTTCAAAGTACATATATTTTACAAGAATTAGGTATAAAAAATTAACCCGAGGGTTTTTCTCGGGTGTTTCTATTGACAAAAAGGTGGGATTATGTGAAAATGATTTATCTGAGAGGTACGCCTTTCAGAAATAATAGAAAAGGAGGTGAAGGGTACGCCCAACACTAAAGGATTAGGGTTGCTAGTTCGCAAGCACCCACCAAGCGATGAGGAGTGGCTTGACCTTATAGAGGCTCGCCGTTCTCTCATCAAACCGCACCTTGATTCATTTACCCTCCCCAAACTCGGCGAACTTAAATGTCTTAGAACCGAAAGTTGGACTGAAGGACATGATTTATACGATGCTCTTACCATCCGCGATACTCTCACTGTAACAGGAGATACGAGGTTTTCTCTGAAAACTCAAGGTATCTTCCGCCGCCCCTGGTCTGGTATCCAGAGGATTCCGAACAGCGGTTATCGTGCTCCGGGCGGTGGTTGTCCTGATGGGACAATGTACATCTGGGGCCTTACCAGAGCTGGTCAATGGATTTTGGCAAAAGTTGAATTCAAAGGTGAACCAGGATACAAAAAACGAGGATACGAGAGAGCTACAAGAGTGCATATCGAAGAATCAGATTTAGCGACAATTATTGCGAAGACAAAGTCAACATCAGAAGAAATATGGAGAGAATTGGGTAAAGCTATAAAAGACTGGACTAAGGCTCGACACCAACTCTATCGCCGAGCACGCGAAATCGCAAGAATAATACGAATTGAAGAACTAGCGCTTTCTTTGTGTCAAGGAGAAGAATAAAAGGGTGCGTGCTTTAAAGAAGCTAAGAGGCTAAGCTTCAACCCCACTTTTTTTTAAAAAAAAGTCTTTAGGGCTGACTATAAATGCCCTTCTTTTTTTATTTTCGCCGCCCCACCTTTTGGGAGCCGCCGCTTGACAAAAATAATTTGATTTGATATACTAATTTTTAGTTAATAGTATAAGGAGGACGAAAGATTGAAACTGTGTTGGGTAGGTTTTTGGAAAGGTCTTAAAGAATACGGTGCATACATACTAGAAACTATAAAGGCAGGAGAACCAGAGCTACGAGGATTCGGAGCCACATCAGATCTTGCCAAATTAGCTGCGGAAATCAAACAGTTAGTCAAGCAACATCCCAAAGAAGGTATAGCTATACGATACGAGCCGCCAGGAACTGATATTGCTACTCTCTGGGCTGATGGTTCGATCACTCTTCATAGTATAGATAAGGATTTTCGGGCCCTTGACGCAGACGAAATCGCCCAGTTCCGCAAAGCATTCCTCGAAGCTCAACAAACATAGCTCTTTTCTTTCTTTTTTTCTTCAAATTTTCGGGGCTTAATGCCCCTTTTTTTTATCTCCGCCCTCCCGCCCGAGAGTTTTTCTCTCGGGCGTTTTATTTCTCCGTAAATATCGTCTCACGAGACATTTGTGCGACGTTTAGGGAGGTGTCAAAAATTGCCAAAATTGACAAAAAAATCGGCTTGAAAAAGCCGATTTTTTATGCGAAAATGAATTAAATTTATGAGAAAATTTACTATTCGCGATTTGCCAAAAATGGAACGACCAAGAGAAGAACTCTCGGGATATTTTTTATATCTAAACATAGTCTCGCAAGACATATTCCATGAAATAAAAAATGCCCAAATAAGGGCATTTTAACAAATAAAGGTCTTTGCTATCCTATGTTAGCTCTCCTATATGAGCTCCTCTGAATTCTTTTCTCTTTTTAACGCTCATTTCCTTGAGCTCTCCGAGGTTTTGTGGCGTAACCGCCGCAATTAATCCGTGTTTTACCCGACGCAATGGTGTATAGTGTCCTATTACCCATTCTCTTCCATGCTGATCAAATAAATAGGCCACTTCTTCGATTATCCTAGCGTCTTCTCCGATATACATCAAGTCAGATTCGTCGCAGACCTTACCTTTGCCATTGAACATCATCGTCAAACCTTCTCCTTTTAGAAGTTGAACACATCCAACATCGGTTTGACTATCGCCGACATAGAATATCTTTTCTCTTGGTATGTTGAATTTCTGAGCAGCCCTAATAAGAATTTCCCGTTTTTGTTGTTGGCCGATAGGATGGACTGATTGAAGTAATGTCCCAACCTGAAGATGGTAAACAAACTCCCAAATAAAGCCGGTGATGCAGCTATAGTAACGTTCGTGAGGGGGGAATACTTTACCAGTTTTTTGGTCATATATAATAATCGGCCATTTTGTAACCTCCTTCATGAAAGCTCTTAATACTTCAGCATCTTCTTCTGAAATCGATATTTCATCAAATACGGGCACTTTAGTGCAGACACTTTTTGTGAAGTCAAAACCGACTAAATCGCAATATGCTCTGATGAAGAAATCATAGCTTGTTGAAATTTGACGAACATTATACTTACCATCAAGACTTCTTAAGACTCCTGCTATATTAGGAACCGTTCTAATACTTCTCCTAGCAAACTCATAAAGCCACTGATAGGTTGCACCCATTGCCTTGAAAAAAGGTAGACTAACCTTAAGTGTATGTCCCGAAGAGTAATGCGGATCTTTTGCTATTTTATGGAAATCCCCCCAGATATCATCAACTACACTTATTCGCCGATAAAAATCAATCCCAACTTGCTCACCAAGGCCACATTGCTTGGCTAATACCACCATATTTTCCTGAGCGTTGTCATTAAGCGTTTGAGGTCCTTCATTATCAAGGAAACACCAGATGCTATTTTTCTTCATTTTTCAATTCACCTCCTTTTCAACGAGCTGTTTTTATAATAAGAGTTATTTAAAAAAAATCAAGTTTGTTCAATATCGCACAAGATATATTGCGTGAGGCCATTTTGGAAATAAGAAAGCGGTGCAGAACCTTGACAAATTATTTACTGGGGCATATAATATAAACATCAAGAAATGGAGAGTTAAAAATTGAAAAGAGATATAGGAAAAATCGGTAGAATTGAAAGAGAAATGATTTGGAAGGTACTATCAGAACGGACAGGTACGAAACCATCTATCTTTATTAGAATAGTCAACGAAGCTCCGCTGAGAAAAGATAGAGAAAGAGCTTTTCAAGAGATTCTAAAACTGCCAGGATTACCAGCTGCTGAAGGCACTCTCGCTCTTTGCTGTCTAGTAAATACGGGCTTTGATAAAGCCTACAAAGAAAAAGCTTGGAAGGCTCTTATAGAACGAAGTCCTGTCAATGCTATCTTTTGTAAGATAATCAAGCATGCTACGGGATCATATCCAGAAGCAGCATGGATGATGCTTAAATCTAAAGAGCTTTCTCTTGAAGAGATCAAAGATTTACTGGAGGGGGCTCCGGAAAAATATAGAGCCAAAGTTTCAGAATGGGTTCTGAATTCCGCATCATTCAAAGATAACCACAAAGCCCTTTGCTTAGTGATTCAACTTGCTCCGCAGAATTACAAACTTAAGGCTTGGAAAAGACTTCAAGAAGCACCCACTGAAGGTGATCTGCGAGACCTGATATTGAACGCTCCGGAAGGTTATAAAGCCGCGGCCTGGGATAAACTTATAGAACAAGAACCTGGCAATGCGATTCTCGAATGGTTAGCTCATAACTGCTCAGGAACATACAAAGAAAAAGCCAAGGAAATTCTGAAAGAAAGAGGAGAGAAAAAAGAACTAATCACGGCATTGCCCACAGAAAGACTAGTTGAATTACTACTAACTCCTATTCGGTCTTCATAATCTTTTTCTTTCTTTCCATTTTCTATAATAGTTCTTTCCAAAATAGCGGTTTCTAACCGCTTTTTTTTATTTACAGAATAGCCTCACAAGACATATTGCGCGACATTTAGTAGTTCGGACAATTCGGACAATATATATCCGAACAAATTAGTATCTTTTTCAATTTGTACTTCAAGCCCAGTTTCAATATTGTGCGACATTTAGACACGTTGAGAATTCTGTCAAAAATTGCCAAAAGTTGACAGGCGATAATTTAAAACTTAAAATAAAACAACATGGATCATCTCTTTACTATTAAAGAAGTAGCAAAATATCTCAAGGTCAGCGAAAGATCTGTTTTGCGTTATATCGAATCTGGCCGACTTCGAGCTTCTCGCATTGGCCAGTGGCGTATTAAGAGGAGAGATTTAGAAAAATTTTTAAAAGAAAACTCAAATAAAAAACACACAGAAAATATATGAAGAAAAGGATAACGGAACAAAGCCTATATCCTGAAATATCAAAGCTACTAAAAGCAAATGGTTTTGACAACATCTCTGCTATAGGGATTAGACATGGCTATTTTGATTTTGAGTGTTTCTACAATTCAAAAAGATTTATAGCCGAGATCAAAATAGGGACTGGAAGATATTTAAAGAATCTTTTACGGGGCATTACCCAGGCTTGGGGTTATTGTCAGAAGGTAAAAGGAGACGGTATTTTAGTCATAGAGTATCCGGCCCAAATAAGAACTCCATTATTTATAAAGCCCGAGATAGTAAGACACCTAACGACAGAAAGTAAAGTTAACGCAATTTTCCTCTCTGATTTTTTTAATGAGAGTTTTTCATCGGTAAAGGCTTCGGAGTTATTCCCAAGGCTTAAATTTTCCATAGATGAATTCCTGGCCACTAAAGAGACGAAAACATCATTTAAACTTGTTATCGAGACATTAAGAACTGGCATAGGTATAATTTCCGAGATTTTAAGAGCACAAAGAACCAAAAAGGAAATTAGTGAATTAATAGATATAGTGGTTGGAAGATTCGATTTATTCTTAGGTTTAGGACAAATAGAAAAGACTAAAAAGGCTATAGAGAACCTTCAACTTGCTGCTATTGATTTGATTCCCTATCTTCTCAGCAACCAAATACTTTTTTATCGTGTATTTTCTGAGACCACAGGAAAAATAGAAAAGTTAGATGAAGGTAAAATAACTTCTATCGAGAGCCTCAGGGGCTACTTCAAAAAAATTACTGACATTAATTATAAAGCGATTTATTCAGTAGATCTAGCTTCTAGATTACCAAATCAAAAAGAAATTGTAGCAGAGGTTAGAGAAATTATTAAAGCAATAAATATTCTAAAGCCAGAATTTGTAAGCCATGATTTATTGGGAAGACTTTATCACGAATTATTACCCCCAACTACAAGAAAAGTGTTAGCAGCTTTTTATACGAACCCTATAGCTGCAGACATTCTCGCCGGCTTAACAATTGATAAATGGGACAATACAGTCATTGACCCCGCCTGTGGTTCGGGAACGCTTTTAGTCGCCGCTTATAAGAGAAAATTTAATCTGTATAAACAAAAAAAACAGGACAATTCCTCTTTGCAATTGAAAAATCTTCATAAAAAATTTGTAGAAGAGCAAATAACAGGAATTGACATAATGCCATTCGCTTCTCATCTTACAGCTGTTAATCTTGCTGCTCAAAATCCTAATGCAATAACAAATAAAGTAAGGGTAGGCTGTCAGGACTCATTAGAGCTTCAAAGTAGATTATCAAGCCCAGAGTTTACCAAAGAGGGAATTCCTATTGAACCATTTCAGACTCTAGCCCAATTTACTATTTTTGGCAAAGAAAAAGTATTGGAGCGTGCTGGCGCTGTGGGGCTCGAAGGTGGGAAAGGAGAGAAATTTATATTAAAGCCTCTAGATATAGTTTTAATGAATCCGCCATTTTCCGATAGACACAAGATGCCAAAAGAATACAAAGAACATTTAAAAGATTTCCAGCATTTAATAAAAATATGCGGCAATCAAATAAATTTCTGGGGATTCTTCTTGGCACTTGCAGATTATTTATTAAAAGAAAAAGGAAGGATGGGATTAGTTATTCCGATAAATATAGCTCGAGGAGAAGCCACTCAGCAAATAAGGGATTATATCCTTAAGAATTATTACACTCAATATATTCTGAAAACAACTCGAGAGATAGCTTTTAGTGAAGGCGCCGCATTTAGAGACATACTCTTCATTACCCAAAAGAGGAAACCGAAACCCAAAGATTTAACAGGAATAATATTTCTCAAAAAATCTATAAGAGATTTATCAGATATAGATGCAAGAAATCTGATTAAAGAAATAAAGAGTATTAATCCAAAAGCAGGTTATCAGTATTCGTGTGAGGAATTTGAAATTGAATTCATAGAACATAAGAAGTTACTAGAAAACAAGTATAATTTAATGTATTTTTTAGCCTTTTCGGCATTAAAACGGAAGAGAGTTATCGATAACTTTTTAGCTCAATGCAAACAATTTAAAGATAAAATGATTAAAATTGAAAAAGACTGGTTGCAATACGGTTTCCCAGATTACCCCGCAGGCTTAAGCCAGATAGTGTTTTTAATAAGACCCTCTGATAAAAGCAGGGAAAAAAGAGCCTTTCTTCTTTTAAGGGAAGAAAATAATAATATTTCATTTCAAATTAAATCCATACCTAAGTTTAGATATAGAATAGATAAGAATAAAACCGTTCCTGCATTGAAAACTATCACAGGAATAAAATCCATTTCATTAAACGAGAAACATGATTATTTAATACAATCAGATTTTAAGGATTCTGATTCTATAATTAAATTTTCAAATTGGAATAAAAAAAGGAAATTCGACTGGAATTTTGTAAAAGATAAGTCTGAGCATACGAAAACCAATTTAGCTATTCCCCGGAGATTTAATTTGTATTCTGACAACACTCATCTTTTAGCAGTTTATTCTGATACAAAATTTGTTCCAACCAATAAATTTCTGATATTTAAGATTGATAACCCTAAAAAGAGTAAAATCTTATCATTATATCTTAATAGCATTCTCTATTTGGTTCAGTTGTTTTTAAATAAAAGTGAGACCACAGGACAGCTTATTGAAATAATGCAGCCAGATTTGGCGCTTATTGATGTTATTAATGTTGATAGATTAAGCGAAAACGAAAGGAAATCGTTATTAAAAACCTTTGACAAAATAACAAATGTAGAATTCCCTTCTATTATTGAACAATTAGAAAAGAGATTCCCAGCAAGAGTTGAATTGGATAAAAATATATTACAAACTTTAGGATTTTCTGATGCACAGATTGAAGAATGGTTACCTAAAGTTTATGACGCTTTAGTAGAAGAATTAAAAGCTACGAAAGAAATGAGATAGTGGAATGGTCAGTTTTGTGTTTTTATAGTAAGAACAAAAAAAGCCCATCGCTGAGCAATTTCTTTATAACGTATTAATATGAAGTTGATACTTCCTAATGTAAATAAAATAATCTCTCCAATTCTGAAGATAGAATCTACTTTTGGTTCAGAAGAAATCCATCCCTCTTTAGGTTATATAAAGCGAAGGCAAACCATCGAAGACTGTAGAAAATCCTATCTAAAACAACTATCTCAGAACAGGAAAGGAAAACCCATTCAAATATTTAATACCTTTACTATGAACCTTTTAATGAGAGCAATGCCGGGCGAGAGAGGAGCGTATATTTACCGACAAATGAATGCGGAATTTAAAACTTTTAACGATATCATCGAGGATAAAGCTAAAGTCGTTCTGAAAAAAGCAAAGTATAGATGGGGAGTGAAAAGTGGAACAAAAGTATTTTTAGGAGCTAAAAAGGTATTATTTAAAAAATATAAAAAGGGTTGGGAACGATATTTTAAAGAAGCAGAAAAGAAATATAAAGAGAATTTTCCTGACGACCCATTTTTAAATATCCTAAATATTGGCTTTAAGGTAAGAGATTTAGCACTTAGTTGTTTTTCAAAGCTCTATGCCGCAAATGACCTCCATGTAGTTAGGGTTCTAAGTAGGACTGGTTTATTAGTTTATGGGTACGGTGATATCGACTTAGGGACTAATCCGGGGAATGAGAAAAATTATATTTTCCTTAGGAATCTAATCATTAGATTATCAGAGAAAAGCGGTTACTCTCCCGGCGAATTGGATAGAATATTCTGGCATTTTGGAAGGGATGTTTGTAGCGCTAAACCTAAATGTAATAAGTGCCTGATAAATAAAGTATGCCTAACAAATCGAGGAATTGGATAAACTGAGAACATACCCAAAATTTCGAATACTCAAAATAAATAGCCCGTCGCTGGGCAATTTTTATTCTTGCTTGAACTTTCTCGAAAATCGGGCTATCTTGAAAGTGGAGAAGCATTATACTTGGGGAAGGAAAAATGAATATGAATAATATAAACAATAAGAAAGAATGTAAGATTTGTTTATGGAGAAACAATATAGACGCTAATTATTGTGAGCAATGTGGGTATGGGTTTGTTAATCTTTCTAAAATACCATTTTTATCAAAATTTTTACTAAAACTCAAATGCAAGCACATCAATCAAAAATTTAGGCACTGTTCAGTATGTGGCCACAGATTGAACTACCACTACAAAATTGATTTGACCGATAATTGGATGCCGACCCCTTATATAGATAAGAATATTGAGAAAATCAGGAAAAGTAGGAAAAAATGGTATCAATTTTGGAGATAATGGCTGACGACCAAATCTATGAAAAAAAATTAAGAGAAATAAACAAAAAGTCGAAGGCTTAATTGAGAAATAAAATTAAATTAAATATGCTTAAAAAAATAAAAGAATCTGAAGCATTTTTAGTTCATATTGGGAGAGCAAAAGGAAAAATTACATTCTTTGTTCGCCACAAAGATATTAATAAAGGAAGAGCTAGGGTTGTTAATATCGAAGGGCTTCTATTGTACCTCGTTGAGAAATCGAAAGAAATTAAAAAGAGAAAAAGAAAAAAATAAGAAAGTTATTAAAATTATTTTCAGTAATATTTATGCCAAAATGGGTTGATGAAAAAATACTACAGAAGTATTGGGTAGAAAATTGTAAAAAATATTCTATCAGAGGTCTACAGATAATTAAATCTAAATTTAATCCTACTTTTGACCAATATCCAGATGTTTATTGTTTACTGGAAGACGGAAACGAAGTTCCAGCAGAAATTGAATGGAAAACTAGTGATTTTAATCATGACATTTCAGTTTTAAAGGAAGATAATGGCTTTATCATTGTTTTTGAGCAAAATCAAAATTTTGAACTTGAACAAATAATAATTAAGAGAAAAGACTTTGAAAATTGGTTTAGCAAAAATTCTAATAGAATATTATCCGAGTCATTGAAAGAAGTAGTTAAAGAAATTTCTGAGAGAAAATTTCCTAAATTATGGTTTTATTATTTAAATAAATCTGCAAACATTCATTTTTATGAGGAGATTGAAAAACAAACATGGGGCGTACCTAAGAATTTCAGACAATTAAATAGGTTTAGAGATATAAAAAAAGAGGATTTGATTGCATTTATTGGGCCATGGTATCCATTGAGAAGAAAGGGGAGGGCAGTAACTGGTGGCAGAGTTCCATTTAATAAATTCAAGGGCAAAATTGAGAAAATTATTGTATTTAGAGTTACAGAGGGTTATTATTATAATGAAAAAGAGAGATGGGAACACGGTTCAAGCGAAAAGTGGCCACATAGATTTAAGTTCTCTAAGAAGCCCATTTTTGAACTAAAAGATATAGGTATAAGTAAACTATCATATTCTACAAAGGCTAATTTACACAAATTGACTAATGTAATTTTTTGGGACGGGAGTCCTTCTAGCCTTGTAGATTTAATAAGTCACGGGAAGCACAAGTTCTAACATCGTCCGTCCCCCGGAGCAGGCTTGTGCTCGGTTCGAGCGACCGAGACGGATAACAATCTATGAAAGAAAAAATTAAGAAAAATCTATAAATTTTATAAAAAACATGAAAAAAATTAATGTTTGCAATAAGTGCAAAAAGGAATCCGACAGAGTTTTGGTGAATATGTGTGTTGGGGATAAAAAATATCTTAGTCCTGGAACAAGAATTGGCCAATGGAAGTGTGGGCGCTGTGGCCGTATTTTGGATGATAATGAGAAATTTTTTAGAGTAGAAGTAAATGAATGAAAATATTACAGAATAAACTGAAAAGCCCGTCGCTGGGCTCTGTCCCAGACGGTACGGGGCTGGACAATTTTTATTTAGGTTAACAACTTTTAATGATAAGTCTCATTTTTTAAATAGAGGATTTATTTATGAAAAAAACTTTTCCTGGATATTTCAAGCTATCCGAAAAACAATTCAAAAGCTTATGGAATAGCTGTATTTTTACTTTCGATGCTAGTGTTTTATTGAACCTTTATAGGTACTCCGATAAAACTAGAGAAGAATTTATTCGGATCTTAACCTTGCCAAAAATTAAGGAAAGAATTTGGTTGTCTCATCAGGCTTCTTCAGAATGTCTTAAGAATCGCCTAAACGTAATAGAAAAACAGTTAAAGTCCCACGAGTTAATCTTTAAGTCCCTTAATCAAATTGAACAAGACTTTAAAGACCGCAGGAAGCGTCATCTTATAAGGGAAGATACTATGGAAGATCTTTCTGAGATTTTTAAAGAGATTAGAAAAGAGTTAAACGCTAGCAAGAAAAAGTATAAGAAACTACTGAGCGACGACAAAATTATTAGAAAAATTTCTAGCCTATTTAAATCTAAAGTTGGTTCTCCGTATTCTAGCAAGGATCTTAAAAAGATTTACCGAGAAGGAAAGGAAAGGTACGAGGAAAAGGTGCCACCTGGTTACAAGGATAGGAAAGAAAAAAGAGGAAATAGAAAGTATGGAGACTTAGTAATGTGGAAACAA
Organism: Patescibacteria group bacterium; assembly: GCA_020148025.1. Lineage (GTDB taxonomy): Bacteria > Patescibacteriota > Minisyncoccia > Minisyncoccales > JAHCRE01 > JAHCRF01. The sequence goes on along the minus strand of JAHCRH010000002.1, from coordinate 31,202 downwards.
ATGATTGATAAAGCTGCGAGTGAAAACAAAGGCGTTATTTTGATTACTGACGAAAAGGAAGAAGACTGGTGGTTAATTTCTCAAAATCAGATTATTGGTCCAAGACCAGAGCTTATCAATGAATTTGTAGAAAAGACTAAAATGAGTTTTTATATGTATCGATTAGATAATTTTATGGAATTAGCTGGAAAATATGTAAAGATCAAAAAGAAAGTTAGAAAGCAAGCTTTAAAAGAAATTAAAGAGAGAAGTGAATATGACAGACCTGATACTGGTGTTTTCAGACTTGATAGAATCTCTGATGCTGGCGTTGGAGTTATCAGCCCCGATAGAGGTTTTGAGAGAATCTACGATACAGGCGTTAGTGGTATTAGGGGCAAAGATATTACAAGAGCTTTTAGGCCCGGTGATTATAGAGGTTTTGAGAGAATCTACGATACAGGCGTTAGTGGTATTAGGGGCGAAGATATTACAAGAGCTTTTAGGCCCGGTGATTTAGGTATAGCTGGTTCAGGAGCCATCTACCCTAGTGGAGAACAATTCTTCTGTCCATTCTGTAGAAGAGAGGTCACTAGAGAATTACATAATAAAAGAAAGTCATCGTTGGATAGAACAATGGAATGCCCTTACTGTAAAAAGAAATTTAACATTGATGATGCCCTAGAGCTTAGAGATTTATTATCGTCCCCATAAAAAAGGGGGGTAATCCAATTTGATGTCATACGGTATTTACTATAACGGAAAGCGTCGCACAAGGTATCTTGCAAGACAAAGTAAACCGTTAGGGTAGGGAACTAATTTCAAAAAGCCCGTCGCTGGGCAATTTTAAAAAGGTCGATTTTAAAACAAGTTTTTATGGGGTGTGTTTAAAACTTGTTAGATGAAATTCCATTTTTTATTTTCTATCAAGCTCTCTCGCTCACTCTTTAAGTCTTTTAAAAAACATTATTGTTACATATGGCTATCGCTCCTCTTATTATGAAGACAAATGAGTATGGGCCACTCATATCTCCTTTTAGTGACCGCGGTAAACCAATATATAACTGGCATGTCTTTAAACATAGCTACTCGAAAGGGTTGGTTGAAAAGCTAATTGAAGAATTCAAACTTAGTAAGGGTTCATGGGTTCTAGACCCTTTCTGTGGTAGTGGCACAACATTACTTGCATGCAAAGAGTTGGGTATTAATTCAAAAGGTTTTGATATACTTCCTTTTTCAGTATTTTTATCTAACGTCAAAACGAGAACGTATGAGCCCTGTAAACTAAGACAACGACTTAAGAATTTTAATAGAAATGGTAAATTAACAGTAAAGAATACTTATTTGCCCGATATTAAAATTATAGAGAAGGCTTTTAGTAACGATGTAAAAGACGAATTACTTTATCTAAAGTACAAGATTAATATGATTCGAGATCTCAAAGTGAGAGATTTCTATATGTTGGGATTACTAAGCATACTTGAATCGGTAAGCAATACTTCAAAGGCGGGAGGTTTTTTACGAATTGATGAAAAAAATGTTTCTGGAAAAGAAGTATATCCGAAATTTCTATCAAAAGTTGAAGTAATGATTCAAGATGTTGAAGAATTCAATGATAATTCAAAATTCACTAATGCAAAGGTAAATGCAAAAATATCAGATTCAAGAAGATTTTCAACAAAGAGAAAATTTGATGCAATAATTACTTCCCCACCATATCCAAATAGGCATGATTATACGAGAATATATGGGCTTGAATTAATATTTAATTTTGTTGGGGATAATGATGAATTAAAACAAATCAGATATGACACACTTAGATCTCATGTCGAAGCAAGAAAGAAGTTTAAGTCTAATGGTTATAAAAAACCTTCAACCATTGACGAAATAATTACTAAGGTTAAAAAGGCAGGTTTGAACAATTCAAAAATTCCCGAGATGATTGAAGGATATTTTGAAGATATGTATCTTTCATTATTGCAGATGCAAAAACATCTAAAAAAGAACGGGAAGATAGGGCTTGTTATAAGCAATGTTCGTTTTGGAGGTGTTAATATTCCTGTTGATGAAATACTTGCTGAGATAGGTGAACAAACAGGATTATCAACTGATATCATATTTGTTGCCAGATACAGAGGAAATAGTGCTCAGCAAATGAAAAAATTTAAAAGAAAGCCCTCAAGAGAAAGCATCATTATTTGGAAAAATTCGTAAAAAATTATTTACTACCAATAATTTTTCCTTTTGTCTCTGGATTTAAGTAATAATCAAAAGCCTTTTTGAGGAAGTTATGTCTTCTTCGAATGGAGTATGGTTCAACTGAAGCTTGTAAGATATATTTATGGAACTCCTCCATTAAATTAATATTTTCCGGTTTTTCATAACTCTTTATTAGTTTCATATTATGTTTGATTTCATCTAGTAATTTAAGATAGAATTCAACAAATTTTGGAATAAGACCTTTTTTCTCTTTTAGATATAAATTCTCAGTAAAAAAATATGCTGTTACAGCAATCCCTCTGCTTGAAATGTCTTTAGCATCTTCTCCAAATTCAGCATCCATAATTTTAAGAACCTTTTTTATTCGAATTAAATTTTCATCGTCCTTTTTTAGGTTATAATTATCTTCGAAAAAATCTTGGATATCTACTAATCTTGCTCTGACAAAATCACCTGTTTCTATGCGTTTAAATGAATTAATGCAAATTTGAGCTAAGGTAAATGGTCTTGAAAATCTTTTTTCAGATAGTTTTGTGTATCTAAAGAAGGGACCCTTATTTCCAATTTCTTTGTAGATAAAATCTCTAATAGCACCCGTATAAGTTTTTAATAATTCACCGGAATTCAGTCTAATTCCTAATTGTAATCTTCTAAATATTTCTCTGATAAGATCATCATCAATTTTTTTGTAAATGATAAAAGTCAGCTCGTAGTTTTCAATTTTTTTTGCTGCTTTAGGATATTCTTTTTTTAATTGTTTGTAAGTATATTTCCCTCCTGCAACCTCAACTATTAAAGAATTCTTTTCATTTGGATCTGGTTTAAAATAATTTAATAGAGTTATCATGCGTTGTTTTCCATCAATGCATTCAAAATCGAATTGTTTATTGCCCTCAACTTTGGCAAGATAAATTTTAGGTATGTCAATATCTCTAAGTATCGAATCCAATAGTAATTCCTGCTCTTTTTTTGACCAAACTTTTTCTCTTTGATAATCTGCATCTAAATCAATTCGATAGACATATTTATTAATAAATTCCTTAACTGTAAGTAGCAAAGTACTCCTTCTCTTCTCCGATTTGCTTTTTCTTTTCTTCTTATTTTTTTTTGACATATTTTTTATGCCTGTGATTATAAATCAAAAACTTTTTTCAAATATTTGGTTTTTCTAATAACTTCTTCTTTTAACATCTTCATCCCTTTTGCCCTTAACCATATTTTAAAAGGATTTCCACCCTTACTGGGGTCATGAATTGACTCGTCGGCTATTAAGGCATCCTCGAGATCTTTTGGTTTTATAATTTCTGGGAAAAAACCATAGTTTCCTTTTATCGATGCACCGACTTTTTGGAAATCTATTATTTGAATCTCAAACGGTTTTCCTTTTGCTAGATGCGCTTTAAAGAGTAAGTCAATTAGTCCAACATCATTTTGATTGAGTGAACAACCAATTATTCGAAGTACATCACAATCTATTAAGATCTCCATTGCACGACCCCAAATGAAGTTATATGGTAATTGTAAATAATTTTTGTCTATTCCAAAAGGAATGATTGGGACAGTCTTTTTTCTTCCGTATATTATAATATTCTTCCAATTAAAAGAACCATGCAATTTCAATAAAGGGATATTTTTGCATTCTTCTAAAGAAAAACAGTAATTTGGTTCATGCTCAAATATAGTCTTATATGCTTCATCCAGGATATGATCATAATTCAGAGAAATAATACCAAATAATTTTTCTTTATCTTTGATTTTCGAATGAAGTTCTAATAAAGCTTTATGCAAATAAAATCTTTTTAGTCGATAATCAGTTAATTTATCTAGGATATCGTCTTTAACTAATTTTTTTAGGAGGTCAGTTTTATACTCGGCGTCTGGGATACGATTTTTTTCAAACAGACTTATCAATAATTCAATGTTCAAAGAACCCTCAGCCGCTGAAACCATTTTAATCTTTTTTAAATATCTTGAATTACCTTGCGCTTCTTTAATAACTCTCTTAGAAACATCATTTATCAATAAACCATTTTCCTTTAGAAATTTTACAGAAAGATCTTTCCTGAGATTAACAACTTCAGCATGAGTTGCGCCTGCACCAAATAAATATACAATCTTATACATGAAAAGGAGAAGGATAATAAATATATCGATAGAAGATATGAATTGTAGTTTTCCTTTTTTTCCAGTAAGTTGTATTCACAGATCCTTCTTGATTACATCATAATAATTATATATCCTCAATATATTTTAGTCAAAAATAACAAAAATAAAAATGGAGTCAACTCTATTTTTTATTACTTTTTAAACTGTCTCATTTGTCTCATTTTAGGTTAAAACACCCCGACCGAGAGGGGCATTCTGGGATAGCCTCAAAAAGCCCATATTTTTCCCCTAAAACACGGGTTCGAGACCGATTAGGGAAGAGGGATAGGATTCGAACCAATAAAAGTGTCGCACAATACACCTTGCAAGACAAAGAAAACCGTTAGGGTAGGGAACTAACGGTTTTTTGTTTCTTTCTTGAATTTTTTTAAAAATGAAGTTATTTTGAAGATAGATAATTATTATGAACAATAAACCAATTCAGCTTTCGCCTAATTCTTTAAATTTATTTTTGGAATGCCCTCATTGTTTTTGGCTGAACAAAAGACAAGGGATCAAAAGGCCGCCACCTTATCCTTATGCTCTTAATATGGCCGTTGACGTTCTTTTAAAGCAAGAGTTCGATGGGTATAGAGCAAAAGGAGAACCCCATCCTTTGCTTATTGCCAATAATGTTAATGCCAAACTTTTTCCAAACCAAGATTTATTAAATCAATGGCGAAGTAATTTTGTAGGGATACGTTATTATGATTCTGAATTAGACGCAACTCTTTTTGGAGCAGTTGATGATATTTTAGAGTTTCCCGAAGATAAATTAGCTCCACTTGATTATAAGTCCACCGGTAGTAAAGTCGCAAAAGTGTATGATCGTTTTCAGTTGCAGATGGATACTTACACTTTTCTTTTAGAAAAAAATGGCTTTTTAACTCCCCGGAAGGGCTATTTAGCTTTTTATATAGTTAATAAAGAAAGTGGTTTCGAAGACAGATTACCTTTTCGAAAAGAACTCCATGAAATTGAAACGAACCCTTCGGATATCCCAGGACTTTTTAAAGACGCAGTTACTCTTTTGAGAAAAAACACGCCGCCTCCCCATAGTCCAGATTGTAAATTCGACCAGTGGCTTAAGAAAGCATCAAACTTTTAGCTAGAATTTAAAAAGGCCCATCACTGGGCAATAATTGTCGGAAAAGGTATATTAATCTCCAAGAAGGCGGTTTTTTGATAGAATAATAGATATGAAATATAGAGAAATCATCAAAAAATTAAAATCGCTCTCCAATCCTAAGAATGTAGCTGGAATGGCAAGGTTCGGCATTAATCCAAAAAATACTTTAGGTATTTCTGTTTATGTTCTGAGAGATATCGCAAAAAAAATTGGAAAAAGTCATAAGCTCGCCCAACAGTTATGGGACTCAGAAATTCATGAGGCTAGAATTCTTGCTGGATTTATTGATAAACCCAGTGAGGTAACTGAAAGACAAATGGAAAAATGGGTAAGAGATTTTGATTCCTGGGATGTCTGTGATCAAGTATGTGGTAATCTTTTTGATAAAACTAAATTTGCCTACAAAAAAGCATTTGAATGGAGTAAAAGAAAAGAGGAATTTGTTAAAAGGGCAGGCTTTGTTCTGATGGCGACACTTTCAGTCCACGATAAAAACTCCAAAGATAAAGATTTTGATAAATTTTTCCCAATAATAAAGAAACACTCAATGGATGAGAGAAACTTTGTAAAAAAAGCAGTTAATTGGGCATTGAGGCAAATCGGTAAAAGAAATTTAAATTTAAATAAAAAGGCAGTTAAATTCGCTAAAGAAATTCAAAAAAATAATCACAGAACTGCTAAATGGATTGCTACTGATGCGATTAAAGAGTTAACAAGCGAAAAAGTTCAAAGAAAATTACGTAAATAATTTCACCAAACAGGTTCTAGATTCATCCCTCCGGGGGAGTAAAGAATCGCCTTATCGGTGATTTTTTGATAAAATAACAATATGAGGGCGTTAGTTCTATATTATTCTGAAACTGGAAATACAGAAAAAGTTGCTAAGGCAATTGCTAGAGGGTTAAGTTCTGAACTAAAAAAAATTGAAGATGTAAAAATAGAAGATATAAAGGATTACGATTTATTATGTATAGGAACGCCAGTTCACGGTTTTGGTCCTGCAAAAAAGGTAGAAAAATTCTTAGATGAGCTTCCTGTTATGTCTGGTAAAAAAGGAGCTGCTTTTTGTACGATGCACATTTGGGGAGACAAAAGAACTTTCAAAATTATAAAAGAAAAACTTAGAAACAAGGGGATTTCTTTTATTGATGGGTTTTCCTGCCTTGGTTTAAGTAGACTTATCGGAAACTTTGGGCCGAGGATTTTTAATAAAGGTAGACCAAATGAAGAAAATTTAAAGGAAGCAGAAAGTTTTGGTAAAAAAATTCTAAAAATAGTCAAGGAATAAAAAGCCCATCGCTGGGCGATTTCTATTTTAAACCAGCTTGTTTTTTAAGTAAAAAGGTGATAAATTAAAACAGGATCAATATTTATGTATAAATATTCCACACCAAAACCAATTGAGATCGGTCTAGCGGGACCAAAAGGATACGAATTACGCCTCAAAGCAGTGCAGTTTGTAGAAAAGGTTCTTGTAAGGGGACCAGAAGCCGGTAGACCAAGAGAACAAACCTACGGTGCTTTAGCAGAAATAGTTGTCAGAAAAGAATTGGGGCTTCCCGAGATAGACCCCATCACCCATCCTAAAGGTTTTGATTTTCCATTAAAAAGCGGCGTCAAAGTTGATGTGAAGTGTAGGGGTGGAATTCGGCCCTTTCAGGAGTTATATGCTGGAAGCGATGGTATGCCAAGGGAAGCTAAGCACAATCTTTTCGCCCGTCAGGTTTATGATAGAGAACTAGATACTGACATCTATCTTATGACGCACCTAGAAACCCCCAAAAATGGAGAATTACCTGGAACGCCAAGACAGAAGAAATGGAAATTATACATATGTGGATGGGTTTCAAAAGAACGTGTTAAGAGAGAGGGAGTCTACTTACCACCGGGTTCTTTGAGTGAGCGAGGTATAAGTTGGTTTCCATATCGTAGTCATGAGATTGAATTTTATAATAAAAATTTAAATGGATTTCCGGATCCCAAGGATTTGTTGAAATTAGAACCAAAAGACATAGAGGCAGATATTAAGAAAAAAGGAGGTTTAAACTTAACCTCTGTTGACGTAATGAGAATGGCAATAGATTTGGCTGGAAGAGGGGTTATTTCAGGCGATATCGTTAAGTTTTTAAAAGGAGAAATTAATTTAAAGGGAGTAATAAAGCCCATGTTGCATCCAAATCAATATTTTTATTTAATGAGATGGTTAAAATCCATTGGAAAAATTGGAGAAGAAGAGATGAAGAGGCTTGAGGAAATATTTACCGAGGAAAACTTTACTGGCTTATAAACTTGTTTAGATATTTTTTGTTATATATTTCTACTCGGGCTATTTCATCTTTGGTTAATTTAAAAGAATTATAAAAGAGCTTATCAATTTTCTCCGTTAATTTTTTTTCTATCCTTTTATTTTTTTGTAATTTTTGCACTATTTGTGCGACTTTTTTTATTATTAATTTATTTTCTTCTGGGGCTGGAATTACTGACAAGAAGCTGGGGAGAAAATGAAAATAACCCTCACTAATTTGTATTCCCTTGTAAATTACCCCATATATAAAAGAAAAAATTTTAGAGTTTAAGAAGCCAGTATAATAATAAGTTTTAGTAACATCATTGTCTTTCAGAAACGCTATTGGGAAAACATCTTTTGTGACCCACTCTCCTTTTATGTCTGTATAGGCTAACATTCTTTTTGCATGCTGGCAGAATATAATTTTGGGCTTTTCGAAATTAGAAATCGGTGGAAGTGGATTATTTATTTTGTTTAAAACTAAATTATCATAATTGATATAATATCCATCCCATTCAACACGATAAGCTCTTACTTCATTTTTCCTTGAATAGCTTTTCCCACCTAGATACTTGTATCTATACTTTGAGTCTATGTCTTTTGATACATATTTTTCTCTTAGTCCTTTAGCATGAAAAGATACTGTAGTTTTAATTTCTAAAAAATCACTCAATTTATTTTGTTTTCCATTTATTAATTTAAATAGTATTTTTTTGTCAATTTCTTTTTCAAAACAATAGAAAGGCAATATTTTATTTAATAATTTATATTTTTCTTGTGCAACTTTAATATATTTGATTTTTTTTGACTCAAACATATCCCTGTTTTCTAGACCGCTTATCGTTTTAATTTTGGCTTTTCCCTTTTTATTTTTAACGACTAAAAGTATTGGATAAACATCTGTTCCTTCAAAATATTTTAGATTGGATATATCACAAATTTCAGTTAAGTGATAATTTTCTAAAATCTTTTTTCTTATGTGGGATGCATATTTCGCTACTAAAAATTTATTTGGCAAAACAAAACCCAAATATCCTCCCTCTTTTAAAAGATTCAAGCCCAAGCCGATAAAACAAATATATATATCAAATGCACCCTTTGCTATATCTGGGAAATTTCTTCTACAAATCTTTTTATCTTTAATGGGTAGTTTTTTGGCCTCAATATAAGGCGGATTACCTATAACAAAGTCAAATTTTTCAATGAGTTTATTACTTTCCGTTTTAAATAATGAAACTTGCCCTTGAGGAATGAGTGACGAATTTTTACAAAAGATATTGAATTTAATTTCTAAATCTCTTTTGGGAATAATGTTTTTCCACAAAGGAAAAGTTGATACCAACAAACTTAATTTAGCTAAGGTGCATGCAGTAGCGTCAATGTCTATTCCATAAATTTGTTCTATGATTTTATTTAACAGAACCTCATTATTTAGCCTAGAATTTAGCCTAATTAACCTTTTTACTGCAGCGGAAAGAAAAACCCCCGCACCACAAGCTAAATCCATAACTGTTCCATTCGGTTTTTTAGATAAATTTATTGAATCCAATACATGTTCAACTAAAGGAATGGGCGTATAAAATTTGCCAAAAATCTTTCTTAGCTCTTTATCAATTATTTTATTGTAAGAAATTCCTATTATATCTATCCCCCCATTGTTTAGGGTTTCTTTTAAATTCTCGTTAATAATCAAATCAGGTATGTCATAATCTTCAATCCTAAATCCCACCTGTGAATCTATCAAACTTTCAATTCTTGGCATATACCGTTTGTCTAGATTATTCAGGAAATAATCTCTTAGGAGCAAAGAGTAGCTTAAAATTATTGCCCTTTCTTTTTTTATGCCGAATTTGTCAATTAAGTAATTAATTTCTTTTTCTATCCCGTTCATTTTAATTTGTGCGGTCTTATTTATTAATACATTATACCAGATTAAACCCAAATTTAAACCCTGTAATTTTTATTGATAGGAGAACCTTAAGCCCTTATAAAATCTCTTAATTTCCAACAGTTTCTCCTTAATCATTGCCATATACTCCTTATTTTCCAGAATTATAATAATTTTTGAATTGCGGATGGCGCTAGGACACCTTAATGTCGCTAAGGTATATTATTTGACAGGCAAAACCGTTAGGGTAGGGAACTAACGGTTTTTTATTTTGCTCAGCGCGCGGCGGAGCCAAACAAAAGCCTATCGCTGGGCAGTTTTTTCGTCTGAGGGATTTCATCGGATTTTTTCTTTCCTTGACACAATAAAATATATTTGCTAATAGAAAGAAATCTAATAATTTTTTATGAGAATACCAAAAAAGAGATATCATTACCCCAAAAAAATTTTTCTGATTATATCGGTTCTGATTTTCCTTTTAGGTGGCTCAATTGGCCAATCATCATCCTGTGCAGATGACTGTCCTTTTATTGGAAAGACTCAATGTTATAATCGTACTTACCGGTTAGTTTGTGACGATTATGATTATGATTCATGCCTAGAGTGGTCATCACCTCAGTTATGTTCAGGTAGCACCTCTTATGGATATGGATTTTGTTCTGCCAATCAGAGGCCTAAATGGTATTGCAGCTATTCAAAGCAAAAATGTTTTTATTCCTGTCAGGCCGATCTGGGTAGCGTTTCTTATCATGATTACCTGGGTTGTTACAATAATGATGTTTATTGGTTTGATTATATATTAGGCAGACAAGAAAAATATCAGGATTGTTTTTCGAACCAAATTTGTAGAAATGGACAATGTGTGGGTTCATGTGAATGTTATAGCGGACCCTGTTGCGATGGCTGTCACTACAAATCTTATCCGGCAATTTGCGATACGGAAAGCCAAACCCAATATAGCTGTCCCTGGAGTTCAGTTTGTGGAGCTGATGTTGGAAGAAGAATAAGAACTAGATTTAGGTATTGTTCAGGAAACAGCTCTCAATGTTCTGGAAGATGGAGTGATTGGACGCCTTGGACCAGGTGGTTGGTTTCTGATGACTGTTCCTCTAAGGAAGTTTGTGTGGTTGGTTATTCTCAATGTCAATACAGTTCAGAGTGTGCTCAACCCCAAACCACTTATATTAAACATTATATAAAAAATTGTTATGATAATGACCTTTATTGGTTTGATTCAAAAGGAATAAGACAGGACAAATATCAAGATTGTTCTGATGATAATGAGTGCACCATAGATGGATGTCAAGATGGAAAATGTTTTAATGAATTGAAATGTGATGAAACAACCTGTCAGGTTGGTTCAACAGATTATTGTGAAAATTGTAACCACTGTGGTGATGATATTTGTAATTGTGAGGAGAATAATTGTACATGTTCTAGAGATTGCGGTCTTATAATTTCAATTTTAGGAAAAACAGAAACCACTCCTACGGAATGGAAGGAAGAGTTTGATATAAAACCTGAGGAAAAATCCGATTTTCTTATAGTTGTTGTCAACAATAGTCCAGAAATTCTTAATAACGTAATTGTCAAAGCAGAAATTCCCCAGGAAATAATCTATAAGGGCGAATTAAAAATTGATGGAGTTCCTTATACAGGCGATATTAGAGACGGTATTGATACAGGCTCTCTCTCATCGAATACAATAAAAACAATCACTTTTAGAGGAGAAATGTCTCCAAATGAACTCATCGATATCGAAAAAACTGAAACAGAAATTAGTGGAAATGTTAATGTGGAAAACTTATCTGTTTCTGATTCAGTAAAAATTACTCTTGAAAGATCCGGAATGTGGGCTAAAGAATCCGGAACGTGGGTAGCTACTATAGGATTAATGCTAAAATCTCTTTTAAAAATGTGGTATCTATGGCTTTTATTGGGACTGGTATTGACTCTTTTCTCTAAGAAGTTTTATCCTCCTCTTCGTAGTTGGCTAAGTAAAAAGAGGCTGGAAAGAAAAATGAAAAAAGCCAAACGAGAAACAAAAGCGGAAACCTTAAGTGCTACTTAAAAGAAATAGTAAGTGGTAGGGTGGGGGATACCCGAAATATTTTTCAAAAAGCCCATCGCTAGGCAATTTTTATTTATCGCCAAGAGGGCGATTTTTTGGTAGAATGAAGAAAATTTATGAAACAATGGAATAAGATATTTAAAAAACACGGAAGAGTTTTTCTTAAGCCCCAAAAAGATATACCAAAGATTGTAAAGCTATTTAAGAAAAAAGGTGTTAAAAAAGTTCTTGATTTGGGTTGTGGTTCAGGAAGACACATAGTTTATTTGGCTAAGCACGGTTTTGAAGTTTATGGAATTGATATTGCTCCAAAAGGAATCAGAATTACGCAAAGTTGGTTAAAAAAAGAAAAATTAAGTTCCAACTTAAAAGTTAATAATATTTATAAAAAATTACCTTATCCAAATAATTTTTTTGATGCATTGATTAGCACACAAGCCTTACATCATAACAAGATAAGAAATATAAGAAAATTGATAAAAGAAATAGAAAGAATCCTCAAACCAAAAGGTTTTATCTTTATTACCGTGAGCAAAAAGGGGTCTATAAAAGAAATACCAAAAGAAAAATTGTGGAAAATAAAATTTATAGCCCCGAGAACTTTTGTTCCATTAAGCCATGAAGAAAAAGGATTGATACATTATTGGTTTAATAAGAAGCTTTTAAGGAAAGAATTTAACAATTTTAAAATTTATGATATCTGGGTTAATTCTGATGGAAGACACTATTGTTTTTTAGGTGAATTGAAAACAGTAAAATCAATACATTAACTTTTCACCAAGCAGGTTCTAACACCGTCCAAGACCCCGAGCTCGTAAAAGATCGCCTAAACGGCGATTTTTTGGGTTTCAGAATAAAATATATAGTAAAATTTCTTCATCCATTTTTCATTCGGGGTTTGATATAATAAATTTATCTTTTTTTCCTAAAAGACATGTTTCAAAAGTTAAAAAAATTCAGTTTTGGACTATTTTTCTTGATATTTTTTGCCTCCTTACTTCTTGAAGCAGGGAATTATCATTTTTGCCAGGCTGCTTTGGAAAAAAGTTATTATTATCACTCAATTGAGGTAGATATTCAAATTAATCAAGATAGTACTTTTGAAGTTACGGAAAAACAGACCTACAATTTGACGGGGAGCTTTGGTTATTTCTATCGTGATGTAGAACTGAAGGATTTAGACCATATTTCCAATATTGAGGTTTTCGACAGTCAGGAAAAAAAATTAAATAACAATGAGTATAAGGTCTCCTATAAAGGAAACAGGGTAAGTGTTCAATGGGACTTTCCCCGGAGAGTTTTTGATAACGAGTTGAAATCTTGGACAGTAAAATACAAAGTTCACGGGGGCCTGGGTTTTTATGAGGAATGGGATGAGCTTTATTGGAATGCTATTTTTGAAGATAGAGAAGTTGATGTAAGAGAAGCAGAAGTGATTGTGCATCTTCCTGCTCAATTTGTAAAAGAGGAGATAAATCAGAAAATGTTTGTTGGAAGATTAGGAAGTAAAACTCAAAGTAATAATTACGAGATTATCGATGGTAAAACAGTTAGATTTTGGGAGTATAATATAAGACCGCATAATTTTTTGACCATAGTCGTAACTTGGCCCAAAGGAATAGTTACCAAGCCTTTTCTTTATCGCAACCAGATGATTAATTGGACAATTTTATTGATTGCCCTAGCTCTGCCAATTTTCTTTTTTGTTAAAATGTATATCGGCTGGAGAAAGAGGGGTAAAGATCCTAAAATCGCCAAAACTATCATAGCGCACTATTCTCCTCCAGAAGATTTTTCTCCGGCTATATTCGGCGTTTTAATTGATCAGGGCGCTGATATGAAAGATATTACAGCAACAATTATTAATTTAGCTGTCAGGGGTTATTTGAGAATTAGAGAAAGGGGGGGAGGTTTCTCTATTTTCAAGGAGCAAGAATATATCCTCGATAAGTTAAAAGATGAAAGCGACCTTAAGCCTTTTGAACAAAAAATAATAAGAGGCATCTTTGGAAATAAAAATACGGTTTTTAGCGATGATTTGAGAAATAAATTCTATAAGGAAATTTCCGGAATAAAAAAATCGCTTCATCAAGAAGTTGGAAAAACCGGTTATTTTATGGGCAATATCCTTAATGTCAGGAAAGAATATGGAAAGACTTCTTATAAAATTTTCTTTTTGGCCTTACTCATTTTTTTCGGCTGGCTTATAACATCTTTTTTGTTGCAAGCAGAGATGATAAGATATTTTGCTCAGATTTTAATTCTTGAATTAGGTTTGATTATTTCAGCAATAATTATCTTAATTTTCGCTCACTATATGCCAAGCTTAACTCAAAAAGGGTTAGAGGCTAAATGGAAATTACTGGGTTTTAAAGAGTATCTTCAAACTGCTGAGAGGTTTAGACTCGGAGCCGAGACATTAGAAACTTTTTCTAAGTATCTTCCTTATGCTTTGGTTTTAGGGGTAGAAAAGAAATGGGCAGAAAGATTTTCTGATTTTTTTTATCAAGAGCAAAATTGGTATGTGCCAGCTGTCTATGTGCCTGGTGGGAAAGGCGGTGCTCCAACATCTTTTAATTCTTTCTCTTCAAGCATTTCTTCTTTTACATCTTCTATTGCCCGAACTTTTGGCGGAGGAGCAGGTGTGGGAGGCGTAGGCGCTGGCGGAGGAGGCGCTGGCGGAGGAGGTGGTGGAGGAGGAGGGGGCGCTGGATAGATTTACCTATAAAGAAAATTATGACTTTTGATCTAATTAAAATAAGGTCGACTGTAAAAAATTAATATTATTAATTTAAAATTATGTCTTTTGTTATTTGGGTTATCATTGGCTTTATTGTTTTAATCATCGGCTGGGTCATTTCCGCTTATAATGGATTGATTAGTTTAAAGAACAGAACCAAAGAAGCCTGGGCTGGTATCGATGTTCAGTTGAAGAGAAGATACGATCTTATCCCTAATTTGGTAGAAACGGTTAAAGGATACGCAACTCACGAGAGAGGAGTTTTTGAAAAAGTAACCGAAGCCAGAGCAAGGGCGTTGGCCGCTAAAACTCCCGCTGAAGCAGGTGAAGCAGAAAGAGGATTAGCTGGGGCTTTAAAAACTTTATTTGCAGTGGCTGAAAACTACCCTACACTGAGAGCTTCAGAAAACTTTCAAAACCTTCAGGGAGATTTAACTGATACTGAAAACAAAATTCAAGCAGCTCGAAAGTTTTACAATGGTAATGTAAGAAATTTTAACATTAAACAAGAACAGTTTCCTTACAATTTAGTAGCCGGGCTGTTTGATTTTAAAAAGGCTGAATTTTTCGAAATCGAAGAAGAGGAAGAAAGAGAAACCCCTAAAGTAAAATTTTAAATTAGATTCATTGAATTAATAAATTATAGGTGTTTCTATCTCTACCCAAAAAATACCTTCTTGGCGATTTTTTAATAGAATAAAAAAAGTTACTTAATTGACCGAACAACATTATGTCTAAAGTAATAATTGTAATAATCGTTGTAATTATTGTTGCCGGATTAGGTTATTGGATCTATCAGGCGGTCTCAACACCTAAAGAAGAAACTCGCTTTGGTACAATTGAGGGCTCTTTGAGTTATCCAAGTGAGTTTATCCCTCCTGACATGAAAGTATGCGCAGAAAATGTTGAAACAGAAGAATTGTATTGTACAGAGGAACACATAAAGGATAGTAAATATACATATGGGGAAGGTTACAAAGTTGAAGTTCCAGCTGGCAATTATTATGTTTCCGCAACTACCGAGATGATAAAAGGATATAAAGCTTATTATTCTGAATTTGTTACCTGTGGCTTTAATCCCGATTGCTTATCTCACGAGCCAGTTTTAGTTACAGTAGAAGCTGGACAAACAATTACAAGTATAGACCCTCAAGATTGGTATAAAACATTTTAGTTTTTCGGTAAACTTTTAATCTCCGCCCGCCGCCCAAGAGAAAACCGTTAAGGTGGGGAACTACCCGTTTTTTATTTGAAATTTTCTTCATAGAAAGTTCATGTTTTAAAGCTATAATTAAAACATCAAATCAGCGTCTGGTCTCATTATCAGAAATTTCTCTTAATAACTATGTGTCTAAAATGTCTAAAATAATCATTATAATTATTATCGCAATTGTTTTTGTGGGATTAGTTTATTGGTACCTTCAAGTAAAATCAGAACCCAAAGCATTAACTGAAAAAGAAAAAGCTTGCATAAATTCTGGAGGGAAAATCTCCACATCCTTATGTTGCAACACAACCGGTGATTTTCCTAACACCTGTCTTATTGGTCCTTGCGGTTGTTCACCAGAATACAGCCACGAAGTGAAAGTTTGCGATTGCGGACCCGATAAATGTTTTGATGGGAGCGAATGCCTATCCCTAGATGAAGTTTCGAATCTTCTTGAAGACCTTAAACAAGAGACCGGGATAGATTTTTCAGAAATAAAACCAGTTGAATTTAGGTGGATTGCAAAAGTAACTCCAACAGTCCAAGATGTGAATATTAAAGGAAAGAGAACTGAGGCAATAGGTATATCAATAGAACAAGAGGCAAAAGTTGAAGAGTTTCTCAAGAATAAAGGTTTTAAGAAAGATCTCTATAATGTAGCTGCCGGTACTATCTCAGAACTAGTGGGATATAAAAAAGAGCAGATTGTCTGTGCTGTTGTAAAAGGTGCTACTGGACATAGAGAAGCAACAGGTCAATGGATTCCACCAGAGCCTGAAAAAAGAGATGTAGATGTCAATTGCGGCAAGTTAGAGATACCTTTGGGAGTTGACCCTTTAAATAGCACCTATATTATTGATGAAGAACTAATAACTCTCGAAGACGGATATTCAGAACAAGAAATAGTTCCTGGTGCAGCAACTAAAATAAAAATGAGAATTTTCGGCGAGCCGACTATTGGTGACGTAAATGGAGATGGGGTGGATGATGCTGTTGTGCTTTTAACATACGATCCGGGTGGAAGCGGGACATTCTATTACATCGCAGTAGCTCTCAAGATTGATGGTGGATACAAGGGAACGAATGCAGTTCTTTTGGGCGACCGCATCGCTCCAAAAGACACGCATATAGAAAATGGTCTTATTTTGCACAATTACGCTGACCGAATGCCCTGGGAACCATTTTCTGTTCAATCCTCAGTCGGAAAAACAAAATATTTAAGAATCGAGAATGAAAAACTTAAAGAAATTTCTAGAGAACCTTTGTTTCAAGACACTGCTACCGCCCTAATAAAGGAAAATTGGGGAGATTGCACTTTAGTTGATTGTGAAAGGCTTACCGTCAATGTGTTAGATGGAAAAGATGGTGTGTGGTATGTGCAAGCTATTTATGAAGGAATGAGGGATGATTCTGTGCAAGCTACAAAGAAAATTGCCCGAGCTCATCATGTAAATAATGCTTGGGAATTAGGAGAAGTGGTTTTGATAGAGTACAAATGTCAACTAGGTCGTGGTCATCAAGATTTTTCAAGCGAACTTTGTTTATAATCTAGAAATAAATTATCCCCAGAGGTATAATTTTCACATAAAAAATCGCCTAAACGGCGATTTTTTGGTAGAATGAGATGACGAAAAGTTTAAAAAATAAAAGGTCGAGTTAGCATCTTTGAAATTTAAGAAAATAATATGGACCTTAAAGAATTACAAGAATATGTAGATAAATGGATTAGGATAATCGGAGAAATGGATTGGACAAAGTGGAATTATTTTGCGAGGTTAGTTGAAGAAGTGGGTGAAGTTGGAGAGGTTCTATCTATTAAAGAAGGTCATAAGAAACATAAAAAACCAGAAGATTTTGATATTGAAGTAGAAATTGGAGATATCCTATTTGTAACAAGTGCTTTAGCAAACAATCTTGGAGTTGATCTCAATAACTGTTTTGAGAAAGTTAAGAAAAAACTGGATGTGCAGTTCGGGAAAATGCCATCGGAATAAATCTCAGGTCACTTACTCGATAAACTCCTCCTTAAGTTATGACAGTATCCTAACAATTCTTGTAAGTTCGGGCTGGAAGGGGAATTTAATATAAAAATATGAATAATGTTGAAATTGAAATCCAAGTTAATATTGAAAATAGTAAACCGTTGATAGAATTTTTAAAAAAGAATGCTGAATTTAAATCAGAAAAACATCAGGTAGATGAATATTTCTCTCCAGCTCATCGGAATTTTATTGCGGTTCGTCCCGTAAACGAATGGTTGAGATTAAGAGATTCAGGTGGTAAATATTTTATAAATTACAAGAACTGGTATTTTGATAAAGATGGGAGAAGTTATCATTGTGATGAATATGAAACCGAAATAGAAAATTTAATTCAATTGAAAAAGATATTAGAGGCTCTTAATTTTCAGTCGCTCGTAAAAGTCGACAAAATAAGAAAGGTGTGGGTATATAAAAATTATGAAATTTCGATAGATTCAGTAAAAGAACTGGGAGATTTTGTAGAAATTGAATATATCGGCAAAAATAAAAAGGTAAATCCGAAAAAAGTTACAGAAGAAATGATAAATTTTCTCAAGAATATAGGGTGCGGGAAAATAAAGAGAAACTATGTAGGTTACCCATTTCAACTACTATTTCCGGAAGAAGTAAAATACGAAGAACAATAAATCGCTAAGAAGGCGG
Source organism: Patescibacteria group bacterium (assembly GCA_020148025.1). Taxonomy (GTDB): domain Bacteria; phylum Patescibacteriota; class Minisyncoccia; order Minisyncoccales; family JAHCRE01; genus JAHCRF01. The sequence goes on along the minus strand of JAHCRH010000002.1, from coordinate 12,852 downwards.
TTTTTTGGTAGAATAAAATATAGAATACACAAAAAGGTCAAAACAAATAAAGGTAATAATAACTATGGAACCTAAAAAACATTTTACAACTGAAGAAGCTAAAAAAATTGGCGAGGAATTAGGGATTGACTGGTCAAAATTTGATGTTGAGCAATTTAGAATGGGAATGGACGTAGAATTAGAACACGGCACTTGTGACCCCAACACTAATGTTACTGATGATGATCCATTAATGACTGGAAAGATTGCCCTTGCTCACCTGAATGAATTTCCAGATTACTATACGAGATTAGAGAAAATGGAAAAAGAAGCCGAAGAATATTGGGAAAAATAAATCAAAAAGCCCAGCGCTGGGCAATTTTTATTTTTCCTTGAACTTTTCAAAAACTGATAGTAATATTAAAGTGGAAAGGTCGAGAATCTAATACATAATTAATTGTAAAAATATGAAAAAATTAATTTTATTTGGAGTAATAGTAGTTTTTTTGGCGACATTAGCAGGAACAGCGATGGCACAGCCAGGGCCATGGAAATCTAAGAACAAGAAGTTAAAAGTTATTCCTTACACAAATGGCGAGACCCTATTAAGACTTTGGACCGGAGACGATGGTTTCCAGCTTTGGATAACCGGCAATAGAGAATTGCATTGTGTATACAAACTAGAAGGACAGAATGATGGAGATGGTTGGTTGTCATCAAGCTGGATGCCAGGCTACATGTATAAGTGCGAAGCCTACGAATAAATGAATTCCCTTTTTCTTTTTCGTTTTTCCTTGATTTAATAAAATCTCTCGATTTTGAGGGATTTTATTTTTACAATCTATAAATAAAACAGGTTCTAACATCGTCGCACAGATGGAGCAGAAACCAAAAAAGCCCAGCGCTGGGCAATTTTTATTTTTATCTTAATATTGTGCGACATTTCATAGGTGAGAGAAAACTGTTAGGGTAGGGAACTAACGGTTTTTTAATTATTTAATATTGACAAATTAAATTTGATTTGGTATGATTTGAACATAGGAAGTGATAGAGATGAAAATATTCTGGATATTCGCGGTAGTTAATGAGGATGGAACTCGAAGAGAATACAAGGAATTCCATATGAAAGAAGAACCTTTCAGCCATGTTGTTACTGGTTCACCTAATCTATCTGGGATAGTAAATAGCATCAAATCCATAGTGAATGAATCAGGTGAAGAGGAAATAAAGGTAGTTTTCAAACCTCCTTATGATGCTTCAATTGACATAACAATAACCTCTACTAACATAACAGGAACCCTTGATGCCAGATACGGACCTTTAAACGAAAAAGAAATCGAAGAATTTTTCGCGGCATTCAAAGCAGGATTTGAACGGATACGATTCCTTCCATAAAGTCTTTTCTCATAGCACCTTTAACAACTTAGATCTTCATAATCAAAGGTACACTTCGGTGCGCCTATTTTTTTATTCCTTATTCTTTTAGTTTTTTGTCAGTGTGGAATCTGTAGGGGAGTGGTATTTTTCCACTTGACAGGAGTTCGGCCCTGATTAAAAGTCGCCTGAAAGGCGATTTTTTGGTCCTCCTTCGCTCCTTGCGAGCTTCGGGCGGACGCGGTATAATAGGGTATAAAAATACTGGGAAAATTCTTGGAAATAAGTTAAAATGAGGCAAGAAGGTAGCTTAGGCAAGCCTTAAAAGGCGTAAAAGCAAATAAAGATGACCATATTCGAGATTATCTTAATAGTAATAGTTATTTGTCTGATTTATATTATAATCTCTCGTTCGAGAGAGATTTCTGGATTCAAGGAAAGGATCGAAAAGTTAGAGACTGAATTAGTAAGGCGCCCGATTGAATACGAAAAACCAAAGCCAATAGAGTTTAAAGAAGCGAAGAGAAAACCCGAAGAAAAACCACTGGAAAGATCAAAACCACCAAAGAAGAAAATTGCTACCAGCAATGGTAAGAAAATTATAATGATTGAAGACGACCCTTTCATTAGAGATATTTTTACAGAGAAATTTCAAAAGGCTGGGTTTGAAATTAAAACATTTGATTCTGGCTCTGAAGAATTAGTGCGAGAGATCGCTGAAGAAAAACCAGATATTATTTCCATGGATATTATTTTGCCCGGTATTAATGGTATTGAAGTGACAAAGTTGTTAAAAAAAGATGAAAAAACTAAAGATATCCCTATAATCGCACTTGGCATTCTTGACGCGGAAACAACGATTGAGGATGCCATAGATGCGGGGATGGAAGATTACTACGTGAAAGCAGATCAAAGACCAAGTGATTATGTCAAAGCCATTGATAATTATCTTAAAAATCCACGAAATTATAAAAGGAATTATAAACGCTTAGGAAAAGAATAAAACTTTAAGAGATATATCAAAAATCGCCTGGACGGCGATTTTTTGGTAGAATTAGAATATGAAAAAAGGCGTTAACATTGTTATTACGGATAATCGAAATAGAGTACTTATTTTAAAAAGAAGCTCGCGTTCCAAAGTTTCTCCAAATCTCTGGAATCTACCTGGTGGAAATGTTAAAACCGAGGAAAGCTTAGAACAGGCAGCAAAAAGGGAGGCAAAAGAAGAAACTAATTTAGAAATAGAACTCCTAGATGATTATTCTTATGTTTTTTACTATTCCCACGGAAAGAAAGAAAATACCAAAACAGCCGTGTATGCTTTTAGAGCTGAATCGATTAGCGGAGAAGTTATATTAGATGAAGATCATACTGAATTTAGATGGGTTTCTAAAGATGACTGGAAAGGATTGGATTATACTCCGAGCGCCGCAGCAACGCTGAGCGAATTATTTAAATAACATTCCCCGGCGTTTATATTGTGCGATATTTATTATGCGATAAAAAACCGTTGGGGTAGGCCCTCCTCCGCTAAAGCTACGGATGGGTAAAGAACTAACGGTTTTAGTTTAATCTTGACAAATTTTTTATTCTTGACAAATTTTTTATTTGAGTATATATAATAGAAGCACAAAAAAATGGAGGTGAAAGAATGGAAAGAAAAGTAGAAGGAGAAGTCACAGAAATAAAACCAGGATTGGGAGTATATGTAAGGGAAGGACATGGCCAATGGTTTATCCTCGAGGAGAGTCTGAAGAGCGCAGGGATAACTAAGATAAAGATAGGGGATAAAATCTCCTTCAAAGCAGAACGAGGATTATGCGGAGCTGGTCGGCTTAAGGAGATTGCAAAAATTACAACTTGCTAAGCCTAGACAAAGCTTCCCAAGAAAGTCAACAAGGGGCTTTCCAAAAAGGATTGACCCTCTTTTTTTGTTCTTTCTAAAAAGTGACATGTATTTTTGATGGGGGAGGACTTGACAGGGTTTTTTGGACCCCTTATTATGAATATAGATATAGTCGCACAATGATGGTAAATCGACTTATCTGATATAAGCCCGCTTTACCTGGCGCAGATTTTGCGGACACTCCCCCGAGTGTCGCAAGAATCTGCTCTTATATTTTTATGAAAAAATCTGACAAACCAATTACAAAACATATCCCCGACTTTCTAGATTATTGTGAGATAGAAAAAGGATTATCAGATAATACTCAAAAGAATTATAAGCGCTATCTTAGGAAATTCGAATCTTGGCTAACAAAGACAAATAAAGCAGATTTAAAGCCTCACGAGCTGACTACAGACGATATCTGGCACTACCGCTTATATTTATCCCGTTTTCACACATATAAGGGCAAACCTTTAAAAAAGATAACCCAGAACTACTATTTAATCGCCCTGAGAGCCCTCTTAAGCTATTTTACCGCCAAAGATATAGTTTCACTTCCGGCAGACAAAATAAAGCTTCCAAAGGACGCTAGAGGCGCAAAAACCGTTAAATTCCTTAATCTAGAGCAGATTGAGCGGCTTTTATTAGCCCCTAACACGAAAAATAAGATTGGCTTAAGAGACAGAGCTATTTTGGAGACCTTTTTTTCGACTGGCTTAAGAATAGCAGAACTTGTCGCCCTTAATAAAGAACAATTCGCTAACATAAGAGATAAAAAGGATTTGGAGCTTTCGATTATTGGTAAAGGAGATACTCCTCGAACCGTCTATTTTTCAGAACGTGCCTTATCCTGGGTTAAGCAATATTTAGAAACTCGCAAAGATAAAGTAAAAGCCCTATTTATTCACTATAGGGCCAGAAAAGGTGTAGAAAATCGTTTAACGGCTCGTTCTATAGAAAGAATCGTTAAAAAATATGCAATATTAGCCGGTGTCCCGATCTTTACTACGCCGCACACGCTTCGTCACAGCATGGCAACGGATCTTTTGACCCAAGGAGTTGATTTAAGAACTATTCAGGAATTCCTCGGCCATCGAAGTATCACCAGCACCCAAATTTACACCCATGTTACAAGTAAAAGATTGCGCGAAATCCATCGGAAATTTCATAGTGGCAAAAAACTAAGAGAATAAAAAACAGGCACACAGAGGTGTGCCATAAAATGCCTGACGTTAAGTTGCTGTACTTCCATTGGAAAAGAGCCTTGCTTAATCTAGACCACGATATGCATTAAGATACTTCTGCCAACCGCCTTCTCTCAGTCTTTCTCTATCTTTTTCACCGAAACCATCAAGAACTCTTTCAGTTATCCCAATAAAGAACCTGTCAAAAAGAAATCTTTTATACGGTACAAAGGCCAAACCCATTGCTTCCTTTTTTCCTTGCCATTCGAACCCAGGAAATGCACTGAATAGAATCCTTAGCCATTCCATGAAACCCAAATAAAGTACTTCGTGAGCAACGTGATCGATAAGATTTTCAGCTTTCATCTCTTTCAAATGGTCAACCTTGTGTTTCAGTGAAGATAAAAGTTCTTCCTTTTTCTGTGCTATCCCTTCCACTTTTTAATCCCCTCCTTTTTTACTAAATTCTAATTCAATGTTATATATTTTTATAAAAATTGTCAAGAATAAACAAGATTCTAAGAAAACTCTCGGACGCAAAAAAAATGAGATAAAAAAAGAGAGGCACACGTTTATTCAGAGGTGTGCCTTTCGTAATGATGACTGATTTTGTTAAGGTGCTATATAATGAGCTATATCCTCGTCTATTAGAGAGTTTCTTTGGGAACACTCTCCTTTATCCCCCTTCCTCTTTCCTACCCTCTACTCTATAAGGCCAATCTCGAGGTTCGCATCCGGCCAGGGTAGCTTATTGTCCCAAAGAAACCCTCTAGTTCTATTATTATCCTAACCAGAACCCTTGTCAAGTATCTAATAAATGTCGCACAATATTAACGGGGCTGTAATAAAAAAACCCACTAAACTAAAAGTTTGGTGGGTTATTAGCAAATTGCTTTATTTTCACTCGCTTTCAACCTCAACTCTTTCTTGAAATTCTGCCTTGTGGGTATACACAAAATTTATCACGCATTCTTTTATTTGAAATAAGCAATCAGCAAGCTTTCTCCCCTTCTCTGTTAACTCAATTGTGACATACTCTTTGTGCTCTTCGATTAAATTTTTTTCTTTCAACCTCGATAGAATCTTGTAGGTTGATGCAAAAGACAATCCACTTTTATCTTTTATCTCTCGAACAGTATCGTAGCCTTCCTTGATTGAATTAAAAACTTTCCTACCTGGCGTTTTTAAGCTTTCAAGCGGATCACTAATAGATGATGGTTTGTAGCTCCCATCGGTTTTTACGATATCGCCTACTTCTACGCCTTTTTTCAAGAGTTCACGTATCTCATCTATATCTATGGGTCTGCCAACTTTTTCTTTCCATTCCTGTGCTAAATAGTGGGTTATTGAATATTCTGTAAACCATGATCTGCCGGTCCTTTCTGGGTAAGTCTTAACGCTTTGGATAAATGGATAGTAGGAAGAAGTAGTGAAATGGGAGAGTGAATGAATGTGGGGCGAACCACAGGGATGATTCACCCTAACAAGGCCCCTGTTTACCAATTTTTGTATGATTTTCTCGAAAGTCGAGATATATATTTTTGATTTGAGTTTGCTATATCTCTTACTTCCTTTTCGTAATTTCAGTAAAACACGCTCTGGATATAGCGTTTGTTGGGGAGATATGGTCAAGGTGCCAAGTTCTTTGACTCTGCCAATTATTTGTTTTATCTCTTTTCCAAATGAGGTGATTTCAAATAAGTGATCCTCTCCTTCTTCGAGTATCTTGGCTTCTACCAATGGAATTAAATGATTTTTTCTGAGCTTACCTTTACTGTACCCTCTAGTATCTTTAATAACGCCTTTCCTCTTAAGATATTGCTGGATATCCTCCTCAGTTCTTGTCTTATGTTCATTAAAAGCTTCCAGAATTAATCTTCTTCTTGAATTCTTAGTAGCGTACAGTACTTTACTGAAGAGTTGAGCTACGTAATCATTGAGAGAATATAGAATCTTATCGTTCTCTTTCATCTCCATTCTCGCCTCCATACATATTTTTAAAAAGCTAACTTATTTATATTTTTACAATAATTCTAAAATTTGTCAACTCCCAACCACCCTCCCCAAAACAGGCTCCTGAGCTCTTGGATATAAGAAAAAATAAAAAAAGGGAGGCACACGTTTATTGAAGTGTGCCTTTCGTAAGGATGACTGAATTTTGTTAAGGTGCTATTTCCCATTTATAAAAAAATGGGGGAGAGTTTTTCTGGGAACAGCTCTCAAATTTCCTGTCCATTCAGGACAATAATTGGTGATTTAGTTGCCCAAGGAACAACTCTCACTTTCTATTATCTTCCTGACCAGAACCCTTGTCAAGTATCTAATAAGTATCGCACAATATTAAAGGGATTTTACTAATGACTGCCCTTACCCTTCCTTACTATTTGATATTACTAATAAAAATTGCCCAGCCCTGCACCGTACGGTGCGGGGCCCAGTGATGGGCTTTCTTGTTTGGTTGACTAACTTATTCTCGTTGGCGGCGAACTAAAGTGTAGGTGCCCTCTCCGCGATTATAAGTCAGGGTCCAGTCCCGATCGTAATCATCCTCGAATTCTGCAGTGCCTTGTAAGCGGGCTGCATCAAAAAGTGTCTTTGCCTCCCTGTATTGCAAATCATCGCGGAGATACCGCACTCCTTCTCTCAACTCCTCGTCAAACTTCAGCCAGAACCCATGAATTCTTTCTTTTTTGGTCTTCATATTCTTTTATTATATCAAAACAAAACCCCGAGAAAAACTCTCGGGCGGTGGTGAAGATCTATCGACTTCGTAAGTCGATAGATTATTGAATTGAAGAGGCAATAAAAGAAAATATAAGAAATGCAACTATAACAAAAATAAAAAATTTCAAGCCCTCACGTTCAGCACCGGTTAAATATTCAATCAAACTAACTAAGAAGACAATTGCCGCAACTATAATAAAACCTGTATATAAAGTATTCATTATTTTTTTATTTTTTCCTTTTCAGTTCTTCGATATTATGTTTTAAATTTCTGATATCACTACTTAAGATCCCAATAAGCTCTTTTATGTCATAAAGCATATTTCGAATTCTTTCCACCTCTCTTTTTATTTCAGAAATTTGATCTCGAATTTCCTCTGTCATATTTTTTTAAAAATTAAGATTTTAAATATTTTTTAATTTTCTTTCCGCCAAATCTTCTTTCCCGCCGAGCATATTCTTCAAGGGCTCTATCTAAATCTCTTTCAGTAAAATCTGGCCAGAGTTTTTCAGAAAAATAGAGCTCAGAATAGGCTGTTTGCCAAAGTACAAAATTAGATAATCTTTTTTCTCCCCCAGCCCGAATGACCAAGTCAGGAGCTGGAAGACCAGCAGTTGTAAGATATTTTTCTATTAGTTTTTCAGTAATTTTCTTAACTGGAATTTTCTTCCTAACAATCCTTTGAACAGCCTGTAAAATATCCCATCTGCCACCATAACTTACAGCCAAATTTAACTGGAATTTTTTATTATTCTTGGTTAAATTCTCTATTTTTTTAATCACTTTCTGTAGAGATTTTGATAATCTTTCTTTCTGGCCGATTATTTTCACTTTTACTTTTTCTTTAAGAAGTCTTTTTATACTTTCTTTATTTGATAAATGCCTCTCAAACAATTTCATTAAAAAGTTTACCTCTTCTTTTGATCTTTTCCAATTTTCGGTTGAAAACCCAAAGACAGTTAAAACCTTCACTCCTCTTTTCTGACAGTGAGTAAGAATCCTTTCAAAATTTCGACGGCCTGCTGAATGACCCTCTAGAGCTGGTAATCCTCTTTTCCGGGCCCAACGACGATTACCATCAGGGAATAAAACTAAATGATATGGAACTTTTTTAAATTTTTTCTTTCTTTTCATATATAATCAGTAAAATTTCTACGGGTTATAAGGTCCCGAGACATTTTACACCCTGGTGTTCTTTGGCGCTTGGACACCAGGGGCCCAAGCGAAGCCTGGGAAGATGGGAGGGTAGGTTGTAGTCTTGCAAAGAAAGGGGTCCACTGGTATTCAATGAGAATCGGTTCTTTTTCTTATTGCTTGGCAACAATGTAACCCATAGCAAAAGAAAGTAAGGAAATTAAAATAACTCCTATTAGCAATATTGTATCACTTTGATGCTCTTTGACAAACTGTTTAAGTTTTGATAACATAGGTATTAGGTATGGCACCCCATTAATACGGGGTTGCCATATTTGCTTCGCAAATATGGCAAAAACTAAAGCTAAAGCTGCTACCAGGCTGGGAAGGGATTCACAACCTAAATATTTGGGAGTTAAAATTTTTGAGGGACAGAAAGTCAAACCAGGAATGATAATTATCCGTCAGCGAGGAACTAAATTCCTTCCCGGAAAAAATGTCAGAAGAGGAAAAGATGATACCCTTTATGCCATAAAAGAGGGGCTTGTTGAATTTGGAACAAAAAGGAAGATAAGATTTGACCGTTCTCGCCGAACTGTTAAGGTTGTTAATGTGAAATAAATCCTAATAAGTAAAGATAGTTATTTCGAACCGTAACTCTACGGTTTTCATTTTATACAAGCTTTGATAAATTCTCTAAACAAGGGGTGAGGTTTTAATGGCCCTGATTTAAATTCTGGATGAAATTGGGTTGCCACAAAAAAAGGATGATTTTTCAACTCAATGATTTCTACTAAATCTCTTTCTGGATTTAGGCCCGCCATTTGCAATCCTTTTCTCTCTAAAATTTCTCTAAATTGATTATTTAACTCATAGCGGTGGCGATGTCTTTCAAAAATATAATTTTTTTTACCATATGACTTCCAGCTTAAAGTATCTCGTTTTAATTCACATTTATACTCTCCCAGTCTCATTGTCCCACCATATTTTTTCTCTTTCAAAAGAGCCTTCTGCTCCGGCATCACATCAATTACATTAGCATCGAGAAGAGTTCTCGCTGGTTTGAATTCAGTTGAATTAGCGTTTTTTAGACCGCAGACATTTCTGGCAAATTCAACTACTGCTAACTGCATCCCCAAACATAATCCCAAAAATGGGATTTTTTTCTTTCGACAATATTCAATTGCTTTTATCTTTCCTTCCACTCCCCTTCTCCCGAAACCACCGGGAACGATTATCCCATCATATTTTTTTAATTCCTGGAGCTTCTTGGGATCTCTTTCATATTTTTCTGCAGATAACCAATGAATCTCAGGTATTCTTTTATGAAACCAACTGGCGTGCTTTATTGCCTCAATTATTGAAATATAGGAATCCATTAAAGTGAACTTTCCGGTTTTGAAGTATTTTCCGACCATTCCAACTTTAACTATTTTTTTAGCAGTTTTTATTATTCTGACCAAAGCTTTCCAATCTTTTAAATTACTTTTTCTTGGTCTTAAGTCAAATTTCTTTAAAACTCGATTCCCTAAATTTTCTTTTTCGAAGTTGATTGGAACCTCATAAATTGATTGAACATCAGGAGCGGAAATTATATCTTCTTTAAGCACATTACAAAAAATTGAGATTTTTCTTTTCCTCGGCTCATCTAGGGGAACTTTAGATCTTCCTAAAATAATATCAGGCTGAATTCCAGCATCATTTAAAAGTCTGACTGCATTCTGGGTGGGCTTGGTTTTCATTTCTCCAATCATTTCGGGAATTGGTAAATAAGAAACCAAAATAAAAAGAACATCTTTTGGCCTTTGGAGCTTCATCATTCTGGCTGCCTCCAAGAAAAGCATGTTTTGATACTCACCAACTGTTCCCCCAATTTCAATTAAAACAAAATCAGCCTTAGTTTTTCTGGCTGCTTTTTTAATTCGAGAAATTACTTCATTTGGAATATCAGGCACTACCTCAACACATCGACCCCGGTATTCTAAATTTCTTTCCCGATTGATCACCGCCTGATAAACTCGACCGGTGGTAATATAATTATCGGTAGTCAAATTCTCATCTAAAAATCTTTCGTAATTCCCCATATCTTGATCACATTCTACACCATCTTTGGTCACGAAAATTTCCCCATGTTCAATAGGGTTCATAGTTCCAGCATCGACATTAATATAGGGGTCAATTTTAGTAGCGGTTACTTTAAAACCCTTGCTCTGCAAAATCCTTCCAATTGAAGCAGTAGCCACCCCTTTGCCGATACCGGACATTACACCGCCGGCAACAAAAATATAGCGCGCCATAAGCCAATTATTTCTCCTCAGTAATTATTACTTTTATTTCGGCTTCTAAATTATGTTCAAAATGAATTTTCACCGGGAATTCGCCAAGTTCTTTAATTGGCTCTGGTAAATCAATTTGAGCTCTTTTAATCTCAAGGCCTCGTTCTTTTAATTTCTCTAAAATTTTTTGAGAAGTTATTGATTCAAAAAGTTGCTCTTTTTCCCCAATCTTAACCGGAATCACTAGTTCTAATCCATCGACGCTGGAGGCAAAACTCTGAATCTCCTTTAGTTCCTCTTCATCCTTTCTTGCCCTAATCTCTTTCTGGTTCTTAAGCCATTTCAACGCCTTCTTAGTCGCTGGTTTTGCCAAACCCTTGGGAATCAAAAAATTTCTGGCATAGCCATTTTTTACTTCTTTAACTTCATATTTCTTCCCAAGCTTATCTATGTTTTGTAAAAGTATTACCCGCATAACTCCACGTTAAAACCTTAATTCATTATAGCATTTTTACTATAATTTTTGTATTATTTCAATCGCTTTGTCCAATTGCGGATCCCGATCGTCGCTCCGCTCCCTCTCACTTCGTTCGAGCGCTCGCCCTTCGGGCTCGCTTCGCTCCGCTCCTTAAAACCCCTCGGTTTTAATATTTCCGCCACGGGGAAACACCCAGTTTCCCCGACCCCCTTTCTAGAATCGTGATCCTCATAATTTCTCAATTATTTTTATTGCTTCTTCGAGTTGCGGATCCCGATCCTCTTCATAATCTTCTTCGGTCATTTCAACCTTAATATCGGGTTCAAGCCCCTTATCGGTAATGAGTTCTCCTTTTGGAGTTAGCCATTTAGCAACAGTAATTTTTAAACTGGAACCTCCCCTCAATTCATCTAATTCCTGAATACAACCTTTACCAAACGAGGTTTCACCAATTATTAGAATCTTGCGATTATCTCTTAAAGCGCCGGCTAAAATTTCCGATGCCGAGGCAGATCCCTGATTAATTAAAATAACCATTGGGTAATCTAAAAATTTTTCATTTCCCTGGACTTTATAAATCTTCTGCTCTTTTCCCAGACCAAAATCTTCAATTGCTACCACATCTCCTCTTTCCAAAAACCAACCGGAAATTTCCTGGGCAACTTCCAAATAACCCCCGGGGTTGTTTCTTAAATCCAAAATTATTTTTTTGCTGGGACTTGCCAAAATTTCGATTGCCAACTTTCTAAAATCATCGTCGGTCTTCTCAAAAAATTGATAAATTTTTAAATATGCAATATCCTGTTCGGTTAGTTCCCATTTCAAAGAAGGAATCTTAATTGTCGCTCGAACAATTTTAATTTCTTTTGATTCTTCCCAAGTTTCTCGAGAAATGGTCAAAATAACCTCTGTTCCTTTTGCTCCCCTGATTAAACTAACTGCTTCTTCAGTTGTTAAATTAGTCGTGATAGCGTCATCAATTTTTAAAATTTTATCACCGGAGCGCAGACCTGCTCTTTCAGCTGGTGTTCCTTCCAGAGGAGCAATAATTAAAAGTTGGCCCTTTTTTATCCCAATTTCCGCCCCAATTCCTTCAAAAATTCCCTTTGTTTCTTCAATAAATTCTTTTGTCTCTTCAGGATTGAAAAAAACAGTATAAGGGTCTTCTAAAGATTTAATCATTCCAGAAATGGCTCCTTCAATCATTTTTTGGATGTCAAGTTTTTGAGGTTCAAAAAACTTTTCCTCCAAAACTTTCCAGACTTCCCAGAAAAGAGAAAAATCAATTTCTTCAGGTGGACAAACAGGGCAAATTACCTGTAATTCCCCAACTAAAAAACCAGCGCCAAAACTTATACCAATTAAAAGTATTCCCAAAACGACAAAAACTATTTTCTTTTTTGTGGACACAGCCATTAATATTTTATAGCAAATTTAGACAAAAAGTCCATTTTAAAATTAATTTCGGATTTTTAATAAAAAAAGACGAAAACGCCCTTGATAAATCGCCAAGTTTTATTCTCCAAAATCTTCCGAGAACAGTTCTCGATAAGAATGATTGTGCGCCCAGAGGGAATCGAACCCCCAACCTTGATCTTAAAAGGATCCTGCTCTACCTGGTTGAGCTATGGGCGCAAATTACATCCCTTCTCTTCTTAATTTTTCTAAAAGTTCTTTTTGTTTTTTCGTTAATTTCTTTGGTGTCTTAATAATCAGTTCCATATACAAATTACCTCGACCTCTTCCTGAAAAATGAGGGATTCCCTTTCCAGAAATTCGTAAAATTTTTCCTGATTCAGTGCCTTGAGGAATTT
>JAHCRH010000018.1 GCA_020148025.1 Patescibacteria group bacterium | reverse complement strand
CATATATCATCTAATCTTGAACAATCGCCTTTACAACCATCACAATCATTAGTATTGCCATCATCGCATGCTTCTCCAGGATCTAAGACACCATCTCCACAAGCTGGTGGTGGACATGTACAATCAGCCTGACATTGTCCTGGACAGGCTGCATCATCGGTACCATCACACACTTCACCACATTCTGCTATATTGTCCCCACATATATCATCTAATCTTGAACAATCGCCTTTACAACCATCACAATCATTAGTATTGCCATCATCGCATGCTTCTCCTGCTTCTAAAGCTCCATTCCCACACACTGCTGGGCAGGGATCCGAGACAGCCGGGCACCAGTTGCAAAGACAATCACAACCAGGGCCAGGCGAAGCCCGAGAAATTTTTTCAGAAATTGATAGAGAAAAAGCAACTCCTATTATCAAAAGAAAAATAATAAAGAAAGTAAATAATAATCTCTTTTTCATTTTAGATTAGAAAATTTAGCGAATTTTTGAAATGTCTTTTTTTTGATTCCTACCAATTTAGTTTTTTCTTCTTAAAAACAGCAGACACTTCTTATAAAATAGTCTCCGCTTCCACCTCCTTCATGATCAACTTCGCATTGACAAGTATTCTGAATTAATCACTGTAAGTCTTCTACACAATTCCAATTCCCATCCCAGTCGCAGATAATAAAACATCTCGAACCCTTACCACAAGTAGGACAGCCGGCGTCACATACCACTAGCCTTCCGGCCATATCCGGAGTACAAGGCATATTCTCATCACAAACCTGAGGGGTTAGCCGGAGCCACCCATTTACTTGTACATCATCATTTACCGTACAGGTTCCAGGGTTGGCCCTGACTTCTGGTGGGAAAATGAGATTTTTTTGGAAGACAAAAATACTGACAATCAGAAAAACTAAAATAATGCTAGCTCCCAAAACCGGAATTAGAGAAATGTTAATTTTTTTCTTCAAATTCATGTTATTAAATAATCTATTTTATTTTTTCGACCTTTTTTAAATTATAATAAATTTTTAATTTAGGACAATATCTGTGCCCCCGGAAGGAGTCGAACCCTCAATTTCTGCGTCCGAAGCGCAGCGCCATATCCATTAGACCACGGGGGCTCATTTTATTTTACCAAATAAATTGAAAAAAACAAGATTTTAAGATATGCTTAAATAAAATTCGTATATTCGTAAAAATTCGTAGGGTTTATGAGCATCCCAAGGGAAGTAAAATTTGTTATAAAAAAATTAAAGGAAAATGGTTTTGAGGCTTATATTGTTGGCGGTTGTGTTAGAGATTTTTTACTTGCCCTCCGAAGTGAAAATGAAGGAGGGAGAAAAGTTGAACCTCAAGATTGGGACGTTGCTACCAATGCCAAACCTGAGGAAATCGGGAAGATCTTTTTGAGGAGCTTTATCAATAATAAATTTGGGACGGTGACAGTTTTGACAAGTTCAAAAAATCCAAGATTAAAGGAAATTGAGATCACTCCTTACAGAATAGATGAAAAATATACAGATAAAAGGCATCCAGATAAAATTTCTTGGGCAAAGACCATCAAGGAGGATTTAGCAAGAAGAGATTTCACAATTAATGCCATGGCGTTGATGGAAATCAAAAATCAAAAATCAAAAATCAAAATTATTGACCCTTTTTCAGGCCAAAAGGATTTAAAAAATAAAATTATTCGGGCAGTTGGAAATCCAGAAGAGAGATTTTCAGAAGATGCCTTGAGGATGATGAGGGCAGTAAGGTTTGCCACCACTTTGGGTTTTGAAATTGAAAAGGAAACTTCGCAGGCAATTAAAAAAAATTCTTTTTGGCTTCAGGCAATCTCAAAAGAAAGAATAAGAGATGAATTTTTTAAAATTATTATGGCAGATAGAGCAACTGATGGAATTGAACTTTTAAGATCGCTTTCTCTTTTAAAATATATTGTTCCTGAATTAGAAGAGGGCTATGGGGTTTCCCAGAATAAACACCACATTTATGAGTGTTATGAACATGCCATTTTATCTTTAAAATATGCTGCCAAAAGGAATTTTAACAAATATGTTAGATTAGCTGCTTTATTTCATGATATTGGGAAACCTCGAGTTAAAAGAGGAGAAGGACCTGACGCCACTTTTTATGGCCACGAAATTTTGGGAGCAAAAATAACCACCCAGATTTTAAATCGACTAAAATTTCCAAAAAAAGAGATTGAAAAAATTGCCAAATTAGTTAGATATCACCTTTTTTATTACAATCCCGGCGAAGTTTACGAAGCTTCAGTGAGAAGATTGGTCCGTCAGGTTGGGCCAGAAAATATGGAAGAGCTATTGCAAGTTAGAATGGCTGATCGCATTGGGTCAGGTTGCCCAAAGGCCGAGCCTTATAAATTAAGACATTTGAGGTATCTTATTGAAAAGGTCTCTCAGGATCCAATTTCGGTTAAAATGCTCAAGGTTGATGGGAAGATTGTGATGAAAATTTTAGGTATTCAACCTGGGCCAGAGATAGGGGATGTTTTAGATATTTTACTGAGTTATGTTTTAGAAAATCCTAAGAAGAATAAAAAAGAATTTTTAGAAAAAGAAATTGAAAAATTAGCTAAATTAGCCGAAAAGGAGCTAAGCTCCTTGGCCCAAAAAGCTAAAAAAGAAAGAGAGAAAATAGAAATTAAAAGAGATGAAATGACAAAAAGAAAATATTGGGTGACGTAGCTTCGGAAAGTTAATTTTTGGTACACACTTTGCTCGCCCAGCGCGCTCGCTCGTTCCTTTCCTCGCCTCGCTCTCTCGTTCACTTCGTTTACTCGAACCAAGCCCGCTCGGCTCCGGATGGTCCCAAAAATCAATTTCCTCGCTTAGATATCTTACGGGGCATAGCGTAATTGGTTAACGCGCCAGTTTCGGGTATTGGAGATTCCCGGTTCGAGCCCGGGTGCCCCGACTAGATTATGAAGATTAAATTAATTTTATTTGATTTTTTTGGAACTTTGGTTTTTCTTTCCAAGAAGCCGGATCCTTTAAAATTTCTTGGAATTTTAGAAAAATTTGGTTGTAATTTTAATAACTTGAACTGGAAAAGGGAAGAAGAATCTCTTTCCTCTTTAAATGATTTCTTTTATAAAGCAAGGGATTGGGAGGATAGTGTTAGATTAATTTTCAAAAGATTTAAAAAACGACCATCAGGAAAGGCAATTCAGGAAATTACTAGTTTTTTAAAAAAGAATTTAGTTTTCAAACTTTATAAAGACTTTGCTTTTATAAAGAAACTTTCTTTTAGAAAGGCAATTTTAACTGATGCTCCAAAATTTATTTTTTCCAATATCACCTTAAATGGGTTTGAGAAAATTTTGACCCCTTTGGAAGTTAAGGCCATAAAGCCAGATCTAAAAGCCTTTTTATCTGCCTTAAAAATATTTAAAATTAAACCTGGAGAGGTCTTAATGATTGGTGATGATTTAGAAGGAGACATAATACCTGCTAGAAAAATTGGAATGAAAGCAATATTAATTGATCGAAGTAACTCCATTAAAATTAAAGACTCCTCTGTTAAGAAAATCAATTCCTTAAAAGAATTAAAGAAAATATTATCATAAGGGCCTGTAGTTTAAATGGAAGAACACGTCATTCGCATTGACGAGGAGGCAGTTCAATTCTGCCCGGGTCCATATGACTTCTAAACAACTGGGAATTTTAGGTGAAAAAATAGCCGTAGATTATCTCAAAAATAAAGGTTATCAAATTTTGGATAGAAATTATTCAAATAAATTTCTTTCTGGACCCCAAAGAGGAGAAATTGACATTATTACCAAGAAAAATGAAACGATTAGTTTTATCGAAGTCAAAACCCTAACCAAAAGTGACAGAGGACGGGCCTCTACAATTCCTCCGGAGATGAAAGTTGATTTTCAAAAGCAAAAGAAAATAATAAGAACAGCTGAAAACTGGTTAAGGGAGAGGAAAATCCTCTTGAATATTAAATGGTAAGTTGATATAATTTCAATTAGAATTGATCTAAATTCAAAAAAGGCAAAAATTAACCATTTTAAAAATGTTTAAATATCTGTGGATGTTTTTTAGTTATTTATTAGGCTCCATACCTTTTGGCTTTATAGTTACTCGTTTGTCAACAGGAAGAAATATTTTAGAAATAGGCTGGAGGAAAACTTCAGGTTCTAATGTTTTCAAGCATGTGGGAAAATGGCAAGGTGCTTTAAGTGGAATTTTAGATGTGCTGAAAGGGTACTTAGCTGTCTTTTTTGCTCAAAAATTAGGGTTATCAACCGAAATTCAGATTTTTTCAGGGACAGCTGCGGTTTGCGGTCATAACTGGAGCATTTTTATTAAATTTGCCGGCGGAAGAGGCATTGGAACTTTTGTTGGAGCTTTTTTTGCATTGGCTCCGGGAATCTTGGGTTACTCTATAATTCCTTTTATCCTTTTGGCTATAATCTGGAATGCTTCAATTGGCACTCTTTTGTTTTTTCTCACAGCTATTTTTCTTTCAGTTTATTTTAATCAATTTGAGATAGCTGGAATTTTTTCAATCTTAGTTCTTTTTCCAGTTTTGATTAAAAGATTAAGCCCGATAAAAGAGATTTTCCAGTCGAAAGAAAAAGAAATTTTAATTAGAAATCGGTTAATTTTTGATAATGACCAAACCCTTTTAGATTTGAGAATAAAAAGAATCTTAAAAAGATTTAGCTGGTGGTAATCCCACCCTAGGAAGAATTCCTTACTACCTATATAATTTTTACTACCGGGTTTTAAACTAATGCCTAAACCAACTCAGCTAACTTTTAACGGCGTTGAAAAGTTGACACTTATTTGTGTTTTGCTAAATTAAAGTAATGATTTAAATAGTCCGTTTAAAACGGATTTTTTTCTAAAAATTATGGATATAAAATCTTTCACCTCAGCCATTGCTCAGATTGCTGAAGAAAAAGGGATTTCTTCTGAAAAAGTGATTGAGAGTATTGAATCAGCAATAGCTTCTGCTTACAAAAAAGATTATGGGGAAAAGGGGCAAAAAATTTTGGCCAAGTTGAATCCAGAAACTGGCGAAGTTAAATTTTGGCAAGTAAAATTGGTGGTTGATAAAAAGATGATTTATTCTGAGGAAGAGTTGGAGAAGTTCAAAAAAAAGAAAGTCAAGGAAGAACCCTCCTCTGCTAAAACCATAGAGGGAAAGGAAAAAGTCCGCTTTAATCCAGAAAAACATATCATGATTGGAGAGGCTAAAAAGATAAAGCCCAAAATTAAGGCTGGAGAGGAATTGATAATTGATCTTCAACCCAAAAAAGATTATGGCCGAATAGCTGCTCAGACGGCAAAGCAGGTAATTTTGCAAAAAATTAGGGAGGCTGAAAGGGAGGCAGTTTACGAGGAATATAAATCAAAAGAAGGAGAAATAATTTCAGGTATAGTGCAGCGGGTTGAGGCTAGAAGTGTCTTCCTAGATATTGGCAAAACCCTTGGGGTTTTGCCAAAAAATGAACAAGTTCCAGGAGAATTCTATCGTCCATCTCAAAGATTAAAAGCCTATATTTTAAAGGTTGAAAAGACTCCCAAAGGACCATTGATCTTCTTATCTCGAGCCTATCCCAAAATCGTTTCCCAACTTTTTGAATTAGAGGTTCCAGAAGTTTCAGCTGGCCAGGTTGTGATAAAATCTTTAGCTAGAGAACCGGGTTCTCGAACAAAAATTGCTGTTGCCTCAACAGCAGAGGGAGTAGATCCTATTGGAAGTATGGTCGGGCAAAGAGGGACAAGGGTAATGGCAGTAATTAACGAATTGGGGGGAGAAAAAATTGATATTATTGAATATTCTGAAAATCCGGAACAATATATTGCCAATGCAATGTCGCCAGCCAAGGTTTCGGAAATAAAAATTATGCCAAAAAATAAGGCTCAGGTTTTAGTTCCCGAAGACCAATTATCTTTAGCTATTGGTCGAGATGGTCAAAATGTTAGATTGGCGGCAAAATTGACTGGCTGGAAAATTGATGTCAAGGCCTCAGAAGAAGCTGCTGAGGGGTTGAAATCTGAGAAAAAATCATGAATAATTAATTTTTGATTATTCTAAAATAATGGTTTTAATAATTACTTCCATATCTGGTCTAATTTCAATTTTAGTAGCAATCTACCTATTTTTTTATATTGTTAGGCAGGAAAGAGGGACTAAAAAAATGATTGAAATTTCAGAAGCCATAAAAGAAGGAGCCCATGCTTATTTAAAGAGACAAAACAAAACCTTAGCAATCTTTGTTTTAATAATGGCTATTTTACTCGGGGTTCTGTTAGATTTTGAAGTTGCGCTAGCTTATATTTTTGG
Organism: Patescibacteria group bacterium; assembly: GCA_020148025.1. GTDB lineage: Bacteria > Patescibacteriota > Minisyncoccia > Minisyncoccales > JAHCRE01 > JAHCRF01. The sequence continues at coordinate 4,930 of JAHCRH010000018.1, read as the reverse complement.
GACAATTTGTACAGCAATAGCTAGTTTTTTTGGCATGGCAGCTGCGATTAATGCTAATGTCAGAACAACTCAGGCTGCCAAAAAAGGTTTAGATGATGCTTTCAAAGTTGCTTTTTATGGTGGAGCGATTACGGGACTATCAATTGTCGGGATGGCATTACTTGGAATAAGTATTCTCTATTCTATTTTTGGGCCAGAAAGATTAGATATTATTTTAGGTTTTAGTTTTGGAGCGTCGGCTTTAGCTCTTTTTGCTAAAGCTGGTGGCGGTGTTTATACAAAAACTGCTGATATTGGAGCAGATTTAGTTGGGAAAGTGGAATTAGGGATTCCTGAAGATGATCCAAGGAATCCAGCCGTCATTGCTGATAATGTTGGTGATAATGTTGGTGATGTGGCTGGGATGGGGGCTGATTTAATCGATTCTTATATTGCCTGCATGATAGCTGCGATGATTTTGGGAAGAGCTTTAGGGATTAATTTTATTTTACTTCCTCTTCTGATTGGGGCGGTGGGAATATTCTCTTCTCTGATCGGGATGTTTTTTGTCAAAACTAAAAAGCAAAATCCCGGAAGGGCTTTAAATAAAGGAACCTTTTCAACCTGTTTTTTCTTTGCCATTTTGACATTTTTTCTAATTTACTTTTTAGGGTTTGGAAATGTTGGTCTGAAGATTTTTTTCGCTATTCTTTCAGGATTGATTGCCGGAATAATAATTGGGATTACTACTAATTACTTCACTTCAATTGATAAAAAGCCGGTTTTAAAAACGGCTGAAGCGGCAAAAACAGGAGCAGCAATAAATATTTTATCAGGATTTTCTTATGGCTTAATTAGTGTTTTGCCACCAGTAATCGGAATTTGTACTGCCATTTTAATTTCTTTTCATTTAGTCGGGATTTATGGGATTTCGATTTCAGCTGTTGGAATGCTGTCCATCGTTGGAATGATAATTTCAGCTGATGCTTATGGACCCATTGTTGACAACGCTAAAGGAATCGCTGAGCAATCAGGTCTTGGAGAAAAAGTAATAAAAATAACTGATAGATTGGATGCGGCTGGTAATACTTCAAAAGCAATCACTAAAGGTTTTGCCATTGGAGCTGCCGCTTTGACTGTTCTTTCTCTTTTCGCCGCCTATTCAGAATTAATTGGAATTGAAAGTTTGGATTTAATGAAACCTGATGTAATGGTTGGGGTTTTCATTGGCGCTATCACGCCACCATTTTTATCAGCCCTTTTAATTTTAGCAGTTCAAAGAAACGCTGGTAGAATGATTACTGAGGTTAGAAGACAATTTAAAGAAATTCCCGGCCTGATGAAAGGGAAAACAAAGCCAGATTATGCAAAATGCGTTGATATCGCCACAAAAGGAGCTTTAAAGGAATTAATCTTGCCCTGTCTTCTGACAATAATTTTTCCTTTGGCTGTTGGCTTTTTGCTTGGAAAACATGCTCTGGGAGGATTTTTAGGAGGAAGCATTTTCACTGGGATAATTTTTGCCTTGCTGATGGCTAATGCTGGTGGAGCTTGGGATAATGCTAAGAAATACATTGAAAAAGGGAACCTTGGGGGGAAGGGTTCTGAAGTTCATAAAGCAGCTATGATTGGAGATTTAGTTGGCGATCCATTTAAAGATACAGCCGGTCCTACCATTAACACTTTAATTACTGTTATGTCTTTAGTGGCTACTATTTTTGCACCTTTAATTATAAAATATGCCCTATTTTGATAATGATTAAATCCAAATGAAAACTTCTCTTAAAAAATTACCAAAATCTCAAGCCGAAATTTTGTTTGAGATTTCAGTCGAAGAATTTAAAGGTTTTATTGAAAAGACAATTTCTAATTTAGCTAAAGATTTAGAGATTGAAGGATTTCGTAAAGACAAGGCACCTAAAGAAATTGTCATTAAGAAAGTTGGTCAGGAAAAAATTCTAGCTTCAGCTGTCCAATTAGCTGTTAGAAAAAATTATCTTCAGACAATCTCTCAATTGGCAGACGAAATTGAAGTTATTTCTCAGCCAGAAATTAAGATTTTATCTGAGCCTACTTTTGATAAAGGACTAATTTTTAAAGCTCAATTTTCAGTTATGCCTGAAATTAATTTGCCAGATTATAAAAAAATTGCTTCTGAAACCAAAAGAAGGGAAGTTTTTGTTAAAGAAAAAGAGGTTGAAGACGCACTTTCATGGCTTCAAAAATCCCGGGCAAAATTTATTTTCAAAAACCAACCAGCTGAGAAAAAAGATTTTGTCGAAATTGAATTTAGCTCCCCCAAAATTGAAGGAAATCTTAAAAGACATGATAATTTTATTTTAGGTGAAGGAAGTTTTGTTAAGGGGTTTGAGGAAAATTTAGAAAAAATGTCAGCTGGTCAAGAAAAAGAATTTTCTTTAATCTTTCCGGAAAATCACTTTCGGAAAGGTTTAGCTGGAAAAAAAGTTCATTTTAAAGTGAAAATGAAATCTGTTCAGACAGTCATCTTTCCAGAGATTAATGACCAATTTGCTAAAAGTTTAGGCCGTTTTGAGAATTTAGTCGCTTTAAAAGAAAACATTAAAGAGGGATTAAAGATAGAGAAGGAAAACCACGAATCTCAAAGGGCCCGACAGGAGATTTTAGAAAAAATAGCCCAAAAAACAAAATTGGAAATTCCGGGAATTTTAATTGAAGCAGAGAAAAAGAGAATGGCAGATAGCTTAAAAAAGTTAGTTTCAGAGAAACTTAAAATTTCTTTTGAGGATTATTTAACTAAAATTAAAAAGACCGAAAAAGAACTTTTGGATACCTTTTTTTCTGAGTCTGAAAGAAAAATCAAATATTCTTTAGTTTTAAGGAAAATCTCAAAGATAGAGAAAATTGAAGTTTCTGAAGAGGAGATAAAAACTGAGATAAATAAAATTTTAAAAAATTATTCAAACATTAAGAAGACTGAGAAAGACCTTGCCCGCCCAAATTTTGCGGAGCAAAACTTAGGTGAGCTTGACTCGGAGAAATTAAAAGGTTATTATAAAGAAGCGATACAAAACGAGAAAACCCTAAAGTTCTTAGAGGGTTTAGCCACTAGCCAACAGGGTATAGACTAAACCCTGAACCCTAGTGGCTGGCGAATATGGCTCTCATTCCAACTGTTATTGAAAAAACTCGACATGGAGAAAGGGCTTATGATATTTATTCCCGACTTTTGAAAGATAGAATCATTTTCTTGGCCGGTCTAATTATTGATCCGGTGGCTAATTCAATTATTGCCCAGATGTTGTATTTAGCTGCTCAAGATCCCAAAAAGGAAATTAAGTTTTACATTAATAGTCCCGGAGGAATATTAACTTCTGCTTTAGCCATTTACGATACCATCCAATATGTTAAATGTCCGGTTTCGACCGTCTGTGTGGGAGCAGCTGGTTCAGGAGCAGCGGTTTTATTAGCAGCTGGTACCAAAGGAAAGAGATTTGCCTTACCTAATGCCGAAATTTTGCTTCATCAGGTGGCTGTGAGTGGTCTAGGAGGACAAGCAGTAGAAGTTGAAATTGCTGCTAAACAAATTGTAAAATTGAAGAATAAAATAAATAGAATTTTAGCCAAACATACCGGTCAACCCTTAGAAAAACTTGAAAAGGATACTGACCGCGATTTTTATTTGTCAGCCGAAAAGGCAAAAGAATACGGAATTATCGATGAAGTAATAAAGACAAAAGAATGAATTTTTAAAAGGACAGTTCAGGAACTGTCCTTCTTCTTTTCTTCTTTTAGTTTTTTTAAATAATAAGTCATAATAATTAAAAGTAATTAATTAAGTAATTAAATTAAAGGTGAAGGAGCTAAGCTCCTTTCAGAAACCTTTTTCAAAAATATGCTAAAATTTTTAAGAAATAAAATTCAATCGTTAACTGAGACCCAAATTAATATCCTGACAGTGGTCTTAGTTTTAATTAATCTTGGGATTATCATTTTCTGGATTAATTTCTGGGTTAATTTACCCAAAATAACTCCTCCTAAAGTTGAAGAAACACCACCTTTAGCTGAGGAAATCCCTGAGGCATTAAAACCAGGAGAAATAGGCGAGATTACCGAAGAAGAGGCTGAAGAAAAAGAGATTTTACCTCTACCCCTTGTAGTTTTTAACACTTCAGGCACTATCTCTGAAATCAAAACTGATAGATTAATAGTTGAAGGTTCAGGAACAAACTTCGTTGATCAAAAGTCAAGAGAATTAACAATCATCTTTACTGACTCGACTATTACCTTTGATTCTGGCCAGAAAATTCAATATCAGGGATTAGAAGGTCTAAAATATTTAAGAGAAAGAATGAGAATCTCAATTGAAGGAGATGAAAATATCAGAGGTAAAATTGAATTTGAAGCCTCAATTATAAATATTCTTCAATAAAAAATAATTAGTTATTAAATAGTTAGATTTCTTACTCAATTAATTTAGATAAGGGTTCGACTATTTAACTTAAAAATATGTCTAAAACAAAATCTTTAGCCCTAATCTCAGGGGTTTTTATTATGAGTTTCTTAGTTGGCTATTTAGTCCTTGCTTGGACTGAGCCAACAGCTGCTCCACCAGGAGCTAATGTTCCAGCTCCAATAAATGTCGGTACTACTCCTCAAACAAAAGAAGCAACTTTGACTATTAATCCAGGTGAATTACAGGCCCAACTTTTTCGAGATATTGATTTAGGAGGCGCCTGGTATGTCAACCCTTCTGGAACCTCAGTTTTTTCAGGCAATGTCGGCATTGGGACGACGAGTCCGGGAACAAGACTTGACGTGGATGGTGGGGCTATCACTGCACGATATGGTTTACATATTGATACTGCTGTAAATGCTGGGGCATTTCAAGATGACGATCTCTTTAGGATTACAAGTTTTGATAACGATGGTGGCGCGCCCCAGATTATAATGCGAGTTACAGATGAAAATG
>JAHCRH010000017.1 GCA_020148025.1 Patescibacteria group bacterium | reverse complement strand
TTTTCCTATACGGGGACGCCACCCACCCTCCACCCTCCCGCTTCGCGGGCCCCTCAATCCTCCCGACTCCTCCTTTGTCATTATGGCTTAGAAAAGACTAAGCCATAATGATAAACTCCGGCTTTGAATTCTTTTTCCAATTTTAATTCTAAATTTTGGGCTATTTTTTTTACCTCATCAGCTGAAACTCTCCTTTCTTTTGGACCAAGAGGGGTTTCGGGAAGCCAATCAACAACTAAAATTTTTCCTTTCTTTCTCAAAACTCTTTTTGCCTCATTCATAATTGTCTTTTTATCCTTTGCTTCAAATAAGAGATTGGTCATTAAAACTAAATGGCAAAAAGAGTCAGCAAGTTTCGAACCTTGCTTTTGCTCCACATTAGAACGGACAGTCTCGATATTGTAAACCTTCTCAATCTCAGTCTTACTTTTAAGTGCGGAAAGGGGCTCCTCTAAAATATCAATAGCATAAACTCTTCCAAATTTCAATCTTTTTGCCAAAGGTATTGCCCAGCCACCGGAACCCGAACCAAAATCAGCAGCAATCATGTCGCCTTCTAATTTCAGTTGATTTAAAACTTCTTGAGGGTTTAAAAAACCTTCCATGATTTAAATACAGGTTGCCGAAGCAACGCGGTCTCCTTCTTCTAACTTCATAATTTTCACTCCTTGAGTAGCCCGTGAAAGTTTTGAAATTAAGGTAATTTTACTTCTAATTACCTTGCCTTTTTGAGAAATCACAATTAAATCTTCTTCAGTGGTTAATAATTTTGAGAAAACTAAATCGCCGGTCTTTGAGGTAATTTTAGCTGTTTTTATCCCTAAACCTCCTCTTTTTTGTAATCGATATTCTTTTAAATCCGTCCTCTTCCCATAGCCATTTTCTGTAACCACCAAAAGATATTGTTTTTCTAACTTTCGACTTTCGACTCTCGACTTTCGACTTTCGATAATGTCCATTCCCACCACTCTATCTTCTCTCTCAACCTGAGCTCGGGGCAAAGGTTTTCTTAATTTAATTCCTTTTACTCCAGAAGCTGGCCTTCCCATTCCTCTAATTTCTTTTTCCCTAAATCGAATAGACTGGCCTTTTTTAGTTACCAAAATCACCTCGTCGTTTCCAGTGCTTTTCCGAACGTTCTTTAAAAGATCACCCTTTTTAAGCGAAATTGCAATTAGCCCGGATCTCCGAACATTCTCAAATTCAGAAATTTCTGTTTTTTTAATTATACCATTTTGAGTAACCATCACTAAATATTTTATCCCCAGCTCTAAATCTTTTTTACTTAGGGGTAAAAGAGTCAAAACTTTTTCCCGAGGAGAAATTTCCAGAAAATTTAAGAGACCTCGACCCCTAGCCCCCCTTGTTGCTTCGGGAATTTCATAGGCTAAAATTTTAAAAACTTTTCCCGAATCAGTAAAGAAAAGTAAAACATCGTGAGTTTTGGCTAAAAGGAAATGCTCAACAATATCTTCCTGTAGAGTTTTCATGCCCAAAATTCCCTTACCTCCTCTTTTTTGAATTTTATAAGTTCGAGGATTTATTCTCTTAATATAGCCACCCTGGGTTAAGGTAATAATTGTCTCTTCCTGGGGAATCAGATCTTCCAAGGCTATTTCCCCAATTTTTTTAGAAATCACCTTCGTTTTTCTTTTATCAGCAAATTTTTCTTTGAGTTCTTCTAATTCTCTTTCAATAATTTCTTTTATCTTTTTGGGGCTTTTAAGAATTCTCTCCAATTCTTTAATTTTAGCTAAATTTTCTTTAAGTTCTTCCTCAATTTTCTTTCTCTCTAGCTTTGCCAGAGCAGATAACTTCGTATCCAAGATTGCCAGGGCCTGAATTTTGGTTAATTTAAATCTTTTTATTAAATTTTTCTCCGCTGTTTCCCGATCTTTTGAAGCTTTAATCGTTTTAATCACCTGATCAATTTTCCCAAAACACTTATTTAGCCCCTTTAAAATATGAGCTCTGTCTTTAGCCTTTCCCAAATCATATTTGCTTTTTCTAAAAATTACCTTTTTTCGATGGGAAAGATAATGATTTAAAAGATCAACCAAGCTTAAAACTCTCGGCTGAATTCCGTCAACTAAGGCCAACATATTTAAGTGAAAAGTTTTCTGTAAATCAGTGAATTTATAAAGTTGGTTCAAGATTTTCCGAGGATAAGCCTCTCGAGAAAGATCAATCGCGATTCTTAAGCCTTCTTTATCAGATTCATCTCTGATATCCTTTATTCCTTTAACCCTTTTTTCCTGAACCAACTTAGCAAATCGCTCAACTAAATTTGATTTTTGAACTTGAAAGGGAATTTCGGTAATTACAATCTGGGTTTTACCTCTTTTTTCACGAATAATTTCTGTCTTTCCTCGGATAACAATTGGGCCCTTCCCCTGGGAATAGGCAGTAATTATTTCTTTTTGGCCATAGATTTCTCCACCGGTTGGAAAATCGGGTCCTTTGATGAATTTAAAAAGATCTTCAGTATCAGCTTTTGGATGCGAGAGCAAATAGACTCCGGCATCGGCAACCTCAGAAAGATTATGGGGAGGAATATTGGTTGCCATACCCACGGCAATTCCCAGAGAACCATTTAAAAGAAGTTGAGACAAAGGTGAAGGCAAAACCAGAGGTTCCTTTCTGGTTCCATCATAATTATCAACAAAATCAACAGTATTCTTTTGAATATCGCGAAGCATCTCTTCTCCGATCTTTGATAATTTACACTCTGAGTATCTCATTGCACTCGGAGGATCCCCATCAATCGAACCAAAGTTGCCCTGGCCAGTAATTAGAGGATATCTCAGTGAAAAATCCTGAGCCATTCTTGCCAAGGAATCGTAAATTGCTGCATCGCCGTGTGGATGTAGTTTTCCCATGGTTTCGCCAACGACAGTTGCTGATTTCCTAAATTTTGCATCGTGTCTCAAACCCATCTCATACATCGAATACAAAATCCGGCGATGAACTGGTTTTAATCCATCTCTAACGTCAGGTAAGGCCCGGGAGATAATAACTGACATAGCATAGTCAATATAGGACTCTTTCATCTCCTCCGTAATCTCTCGTGGTTTCACATATCCAATTTCCATTGTTTTATTTTTCTCTTTCATAAAATTTTTTATTTAATAAAAAATTTTTTGTTCACCCCGTTTAGGAAAATAGGAGGTACCGAAGGCGCCGACGTAAGAAACCGTGGGTTTCTTAAGCTGGGGGTCGGGCTGAACAATTCTGAGGTAATCTCCCGCGGTTTAATATAGCCTATCTCATTTTTTAGTTTTGCTGATTTATTGGCCATTTTTATCTCCCCTTAGTGGTGTTTTAGAAGAAATTCACTTTAGGGCTTCAGGATAATGATTTTTGTCCCATTAGCCGGCAGATTTTTCTTTTTAATCAAGAACTTCTTTAAGATTTCGGGTGTCTTTACTCCCATCGTCTTTAAAAATTTATTCAATCCTTCTAATTTGATTTTTAATTTTGGAATAAAATAGTGCATTGGAATAACGATTTTGGGTTCTAACTGGGAAATTATTTTTGATGCTCCTTTCGCTGAAATTGTATAAACCCCACCTACAGGAATCATTAAAATATCAATGTCACCTATTTCTTCGAGTTGGCCTGAGGTTAATTCTTTTTGGCCCAAATCTCCTAAATGGCAAAGTCGGATTTCCTCGGTCTCTATAGTATAAATAGTATTTAGACCCCTTTCTTTTCCTCCAACATTATCATGAAAAGCTGGAATCCCCTGAATAAAAACTTCTTTTATTTCATACTCTCCGGGACCGGAAATTAAAAAGGGTTTACCCTTTATTGCCTTCACATTGTCATGATCGTGGTGATGATGAGTAATAAGTAAAATATCAGTCTCCAAAGAAGGGACTTCCAAACCAATTTTTTCATCGAAGGGATCGATAACAAGGTCAACTTGACTATTTTTTCCTTTCGGGGTCAAAATTCGAAAAAAAGATTGACCGTACCAAATAATCTGCATTTTTATTAAAATCAAAAAAATTTGTAATGATATTTTATTGTATCGGAATTTTAATTTCGATACAAGCCCGCCCAAATTTTGCCGTCTTTTTCTAGTTAAAACATTTTTAAAAGAATAAGCTTCATTAAACTCTAACGAGGCAGTGGCTGAATAAGCCCGAGCGAGCCGAAGGCGAGCGAGTGCCTCGCCTTACCCGTAAAATTAGGGCGGAATAGTAGATTGCGAAGCAATGTCTATGTGCTCTTATCAAAAACTCCCCTTTAGTTCAACTCTTGCCTTGTTAGAAAAATCACTGGATAATCTAAAAATCATGCTTTTTAGTTCTCTAAAGGGGCTTGTAAAAATAAAAATTTATGGTAAATTATATGATATGAGAAAAAATTTTGAGATTCCAAATAATTTATCAAAACCCCCGAAAATAGGCGAAATTGTTAAGGGAAAAATTATTGGTATAGGAAGATCAGCTGTCTATTTAGATTTGGGATTTTTTGGAACTGGAATAATTTATGGGAAAGAATTTTTTGAAGGAAAAGAGGCTCTAAAAGAATTGAAAATTGGAGATAGTCTTTTTGCTAAAATAATAGATTGGGGAAACGAAGAAGGTTATATTGAGTTATCAATAAGCCAAGCCGGGAAAGAGTTAGCCTGGCAACAATTGGCGCAAAAAAAAGAAAAAGATGAGATTTTAAAGATAAAAATTTTGGACGCAAATAAAGGAGGATTATTAGCTGAAATTTCTGGAATTCCGGCCTTTTTGCCGGTTTCTCAATTATCCTCTGAACATTATCCTCGGGTAGAAGGAGGAGACCAGACAAAAATTTTAAAAGAACTTAGAAAATTCGTTGGTAAGACATTGGAACTAAAAATCTTTGATCTTTCTCAAAAAGAAGGGAAACTTATTTTATCCGAAAAAGCTAAAGAGGCTAAAAAAATAAAGAAAATTCTAGAAAATTATAAGGTAGGAGATATAGTTGAAGGGGAAATTACTGCTATTTTAGATTTTGGCGTTTTTTTGAAGTTTCCTGCCCGCCAGTCGCCTGACGACTCAAGCCGTCTGACAGACGAGAGTAAGGAAAATTTAGAAGGATTAATTCATATTTCCGAGCTTGATTGGCAACTAATTGAAGATCCATCAGAAATAGTTAAAGTCGGGGAAAAAGTAAAAGCAAAAATTATCAAAATTTCTGATGAGAAAGTTTCCTTATCTTTAAAAGCCTTAAAAAAAGATCCCTGGAAAGCTTTTGAAAAAAAACACAAAATTGGAGAAATAATTTCAGGAGAAGTTAGTAAATTTAATCCCTTTGGCGTTTTCATTAAGATTAATAGAAAAATTCAGGGACTATGCCATATTTCCGAGTTTGGTTCTCAAAAAAAGATGGGAGATACTTTGGAAATTGGGAAAAAATACAATTTTGAAATTTTATCAATCGAATCAGCTGAACACCGTTTAACCCTAAGATTTAAGAAATAACAAATCAAAAACGACGAGATTTTTAAGGTCGTTTTTTAATTGACTTTTTGAATTTTTTTGTTATCATAAATTATATGAAATTTCTATTCAAAAACTTTCTCTTTATTCTCCTTATTTTCCTGGCCATTTCAACTGTTTTTGCCTTATTTTTTCAACCGATACAAAAAGAAAAGGATATCTCTTTGAGTCAATTAGTTGAAGAAATTGAACAGGAAAAAATTAAAAAAATTTCTGTTTCTGACAATGAATTGGGAATAATCTACCAAGATGGAACAAAGGCTAAATCAAAAAAAGAACCAGAGATTGCCCTTTCTGAATCTTTAATAAATTATGGAGTAGATCAAGAAAAACTGCGAAAGATAGAAATAACGGCTGAAGAAAAACGAGAAGTTTTAACTTGGTTGGGCCCAATTTTATATTTCCTTCCTTTTGTATTTTTAATCTTCTTTTTCTGGCTTATCTTTCGCCAGGCCAGAACTGGAGCAACCCAAGTTTTCGATTTCACTAGAGCTAAGGCAAGACTTTTTGGAGCCGAAGGACATCCAAAAGAAAAAATTACTTTCAAAGATGTAGCTGGTCTTAAAGAAGCAAAAGAAGAATTGAAAGAGATTGTTGACTTTTTAAAAAATCCGAAAAAATATTTACAGATAGGGGCAAGGATTCCTAGAGGAGTTTTACTCTTAGGGCCGCCTGGTTGCGGAAAAACTCTTCTTGCCAGAGCAGTGGCAGGTGAAAGTAATGTTCCATTTTTTCATATATCGGGATCAGAATTCGTAGAGATGTTTGTAGGAGTCGGCTCAGCCAGAGTAAGAGATCTCTTTTCTACCGCCAAAAAGAAAGCTCCGGCAATAATTTTCATTGATGAGCTTGATGCCATTGGTCGTCATCGAGGAGCAGGAATTGGAGGAGGTCATGATGAAAGGGAACAGACCTTAAATCAAATTTTAGTAGAAATGGATGGATTTGCCCGGGATACAAAATTAATAGTTATGTCCGCGACTAATCGCCCAGATATCCTGGATCCTGCTCTATTACGTCCGGGGAGATTTGATCGAAGAGTAGTTTTAGATTTGCCAGATATTAACGATCGGGTGGAAATTTTGAAAATTCATTGTCGAGGAAAACCTTTGGTTTCAAATATCAATCTAAGAGAAGTCGCTGAGAGGACGCCGGGATTTTCAGGAGCTGATTTAGCTAATTTAGTTAATGAAGCAGCAATTTTAACTGCCAGAAGAAATAAAACCCAAATCTACCAGGAAGAAATACTAGAATCAATCGAGAAGGTTTTATTGGGTCCGGAGAGAAAAAGTCATATTTTATCTGAAAAAGAAAAGGAGATTGCAGCTTTCCATGAGTCAGGTCATGCCTTAGTTGCTACTTTTCTTCCTGAAGCAGAAAAAGTTAGAAAAATTTCAATTGTTGCCCGGGGATTAGCAGCAGGTTACACCCTAAAGATGCCAACTGAGGAAAGAAGAATTAAAACCAAGTCCCAATTTTTAGCTGAAATGGCAACTTTACTTGGGGGTTATGTCGCTGAGAAACTAAGATTTGGCGAGATTACCACCGGCGCTACTAATGATTTAAAAAAGGCCTCTGAATTGGCCAGAAAATTAGTCAAAGAATATGGGATGTCAGCTCTGGGACCAATTTCTTTTGGTAAAAAAGAAGAGTTAGTCTTCTTGGGAAAAGAAATTTCTGAACATAGAGATTATTCTGAAAAAATGGCTATCCAAATTGACAAAGAGGTAACCAAATTTATCAAAAATGCCGAAAATCGGGCAAAAAAGATTTTAGCTCAAAAACGAAAATTACTTGAGGAAATTGCCAAAATCTTAATTAAGAAAGAAACAATTGAAAAAGAGGAATTTGAGAGTTTAATGAGAAAGAAAGGAGTCTCCCCAAAATCAAAAAAGATTTTTAAAATTCCCTCTCTAAGAGTAAAAATCAAGCGCGTGTAGCTCAGTGGTTAGAGCACGTTTCTTATAAAAACGGGGTCCCAGGTTCAAATCCTGGCACGCGCACTGGGCGCTTGGCGCAGTGGTTAGCGCGCTTGCTCGACACGCAAGAGGTCAGAGGTTCAAATCCTCTAGTGCCCATATGAAATTGAAAATTTTATATGAGAATGATGACCTATTAGTTATTGATAAACCTCCGGGAATAATCGTTTTTCCAGAGGGGGAAACTCGCAAAAAAGCTCTCATAGATTTCTTACTAAGAAAGTTTCCTAATTTAAAAAGTGTTGGTAGCCCTTCAAGATATGGAATTGTCCATCGCTTAGATAAGGATACTTCTGGAATTCTTTTGGTTGCCAAAAATAATAGGGCATTAGATTTTTTACAAAGACAATTCAAGGAAAGAAAAGTAGTCAAAAAATATCTGGCCTTAGTGGTCGGGAACATCGAAACAAATCAGGGAAAAATCGAAACCTTAATTGGTAGAGCACCAAAGAATAGAAAAAAACAAAAAGTTTACTTACCTTATGAACCCAAAGCTAAGGGAAAAAGGTTGAGAAAAGCAATAACCGAATATAAAGTCTTAAAGAGATTCAAAAACTACACTTTAATTGAAGCCGTTCCAAAAACTGGAAGGCACCATCAAATCAGATGTCATTTGGCCTATCTTTCCCATCCAATTGCTGGAGATAAAATTTATGGATTCAAGAATCAACCAACGCCCAAAGAATTAAATCGCCAATTTTTACACGCCAATTATCTAAAGATAAAATTACCGGATGGAAAAGAAAAGCCCACTGTTCACACACAGGAGTTTAAATCATATTTGCCAGAAAATTTTAAAAAAATATTAGAAAAATTAAATTATGACAACTAAAATTGAAAAATTCTTAGGACCCTTTCTAAAAAAAGGTTTGCTAGATATCCGGCCGGGTGATACTATCAAAGTTTATCAAAAAATCAAAGAAACCCTGAAAAAGGATAAAACCTCTACAGGAAAAGAGGATAAAGAAAAAATTCAGGTTTTTGAAGGAATAGTCTTGGCTAGAAAACATGGCAAAGAAATTGGAGCTACAATCACGGTCAGAAAAATAATCTCTGGAGTTGGGGTGGAAAGAATTTTTCCTCTCCACTCCCCTACTATTGAAAAAATAGAGGTTTTAAGACGAGGGAGAGTGAGAAGAGCAAAGCTTTATTATTTAAGAAAAGTAAGGGGGAAAAAAGCGAGATTAAAAAGGAAAGAATTTGTTAGAGTAGCAACAAAGAAAAAACCACTAGAAGAAGGGGAAATAAAAAAAGAATAGGCCCAGGTGGAGGAATTGGAAGACTCGCTACCTTGAGGTGGTAGTGCCAGCAATGGCGTGTGGGTTCGAGTCCCACCCCGGGCACAAAAGGGCACTTGGCGCAGTGGCTAGCGCGTCGCGCTTACATCGCGAAGGTCGGGGGTTCAAATCCCTCAGTGCCCACATGGAAGAAGACCAAAATAAACAACCAGGAGCAGGATTTGGTGTGATGGTACTTAAAAATAATAAAGTTCTTTTAGGGAAAAGGCATTCTGATCCAGACAAGGCTTCCAGTCTTTTACATGGTGAAGGAACTTGGACAATGCCCGGCGGAAAATTACACTTTGGTGAAGATCTTATCGAAGCTGTTAAAAGAGAGGTTTCAGAAGAAATCGGCCTCAAAGTTAAAAACTTAGAAGTAATCAGCGTTACTAATGATATTGTTAAGGACGCTCATTTTGTTACAATTGGTTTTTTATGCACCGAATTCCAAGGAGAGCCGAAAATAATGGAACCTGAAGAAATAGTCGAATGGCAATGGTTTAAATTAGATAGATTACCTGAACCGATGTACTTTCCAAGCGAAAAAATTATTAAAAATTATCTTGCCAAAAGAATTTACGGTGCTTAAAATACAATATAGAAGCCGCGGTAGCTCAGTGGTAGATGCGCTTCTCTGAAAAAGAAGAGGTCGGTGGTTCGATTCCACTCCGCGGCACACTGCGGGAGTAGTTCAGTGGTAGAACGTCTCGTTGCCAACGAGAAAATCGCGGGTTCAAGTCCCGTCTCCCGCTCAAAGGTTCGAGTCCTACCGCCGGAGCAGGCTAGTGAGCCTTTCGAGCGACCGAGAGGCCCGAGAGCTCTACTCTCTCGGGTTTTTTTGACAAATTCTTTTAGATTTGATAATCTCAAAATTAAGAAATTAGCTCTTTGAAAATGCAAAGGTGAAAAAAAATGGAAAAGAGATGTAGAGATATTCGGGGAAGGAAGACCACAATTAGATTCTTTGGAAGAGAAATTAGCGGACCTTTTACAATACCTTCAGGAATAGTGACTACAGAGGCATCAACGATTGAGAGAATTGCTAATGAAATTCCGGAAATAGGAATATTAACGACAAAAAGTATTGGAATAGAGTCTTGTGAAGGAAATAGAGAACCTATTATCGCCCAATACGACCCCCTGTCTTTTATTAATGCCGTTGGCCTTACTAATCCAGGCGCAGAAGAATTCGGAAGAAAGCTGTTAGGAATCGAAATCCCAGATGATAAGTTTTTATTAGTTTCAATATTCGGAAGTTGCAAAGAAGAATTCGTAGGAGTAGCCGAGAGACTATATGATCATGCTGATGGCTTTGAATTAAATGTATCTTGCCCACATTCTGAAAAATATGGCCAAGTCATAGGCCGGGATAGGGAACTTGTAAGAAAGATAATAAGAAGCGTTGTTTTACTTGGGAAACCTGTGTTTGTTAAAATCTCGCCAAATTTAGACATCAAGGAAACCGTGAAGTGTGCTATAAAAAGTGGAGCTTCTGGGATAACAGCAATAAATACAAAAGGACCAGAGTTATATTTACACGAGGAATATCCAGTCTTAACAAACAAAGTGGGGGGAGTTTCTGGAAAGGCAATTTTAGAACTTGGCTTGAAATGTGTTAAAGAAGTGAGAAGCATTACGCAGCTGCCGATTATCGCATGTGGCGGTATTTCAATAGCTGAAGACGTAAAAAGATATAGAGCAGCTGGGGCAGATTTCTTTGGAATTGGTTCGGCATTAGCAGGAATGAACACAGAAGAAATAAAAGAATATTTCCATGCTTTAGTATTGGACTTAGAAAAAGGAATAAATGAAGCAGAAAGACTTCTAAAGACAAAGCTAAATATGGAATACAGAAAATACAGGATAGATGAGAATGAACAATTAGCAGAGGACTTATTTCTTTTAAGGTTGAATGATGACATAGAGACAGAACCAGGACAATTTATCTCCGCTTGGCTACCAGGAAAAGGAGAGAAACCATTTTCAGTATTCATTGACCAACCATTGACTTTACTCATCAGAAAACGACGCTATTTCACGAACGAACTATCGAAACTAAGGAAAGGCGACACTCTATATATTAGAGGACCTTATGGAAATTCTCCGAAAGTTAATGGAAAGACTCTTTTAGTTGGTGGAGGAACAGGAATTGCAGCAATCTACCTTTTTGCTAAGAGAAACAAAAATACAATTGGAGTAATGGGAGCAGAGGACAAGAATCACTTACCTCTCATCGGAAGATTCAAATCCGCCTGTGAAGAACTGTACTTGGCTACGGAAAACGGTGAGATAGGTTACAAAGGATTGGTGACAGATAGATTAGGCGAGATCATAGAAGATACAAAAGCTGAGTATTGTATAAATTGTGGTCCGGAAGCGATGGTTAAAGCTGCCGTTCGAAAAGAAAGCAAATTTATAAATCCAAAGAAAATCTACTCTTCAATAGAGTACTTAACGAGATGTGGTATTGGTCTATGTGGAAGCTGTGCGACTTCAAAAGGCCATCGAAGCTGTATCGATGGGACCTTTCTAAAATCATCCATCTCCTAATGAGATAAAATCCTGTT
>JAHCRH010000023.1 GCA_020148025.1 Patescibacteria group bacterium | reverse complement strand
TATTGTTTTATTTAATGCTTTTAATATTCTTTTATCAGCCTGGGTAAATTTTCTTTTATTTAATTTTTTAATCTCGATTTGTATTTTTGCTTTTTTATTTTTGCCGCCCTTGGCGAGCCTCCCGCCGAAGGCGAGGTTCGCCCGAGGCGACGCCTCTGGCGGGATTTTTGACTCCAAGATTTGTTGCAAGATAAATCTCGCGGCGTTCCAGATTTTATTACAGAATTTTTTTCCCATTATTATATTATCTTCAATAAATCGAATATCCTGACCTCCCATGACTTGCCAGATTATTCCGAATCGGGTGGCATCAGCCCCATATTTTTCAATAAGATTTATTGGATCAATCCCAGTACCAAGGGATTTTGACATTCTTTTCCCTCCTTTGGTTAAGACGGTGGGATGAATATAGACTGTTTTAAAAGGATTTTTTTTCATAAATTCCATTCCAGAAAAAATCATTCTAGCCACCCAAAGATTAAGAATATCCCGGCCAGTACTTAAAACATCGGTTGGATAAAATTTCTTAAGATCTTTTGTTTTTTTGGGCCAACCAAGGGTAGCGAATGGCCAGAGGGCTGAAGAGAACCAAGTATCTAAAACATCATTTTCACCTTTAATCGGGATTTTATGTCCCCACCAGATTTGCCGAGATATACACCAATCTTTTATATTTTTCAACCAGTCAAAATAGACCTTCTTCCATCTTTTTGGATGAAATTTTATTTTACCAGTTTTTACAGCTCCAGTTGCGAGTTTTGCCAGACCTTTCATTTTTAAAAACCATTGATCAGAAGGAATTAACTCAATTTTGGTATTGCATCGATAACAGCGTGGAATTTGATGGACATAATCTTCAATTTTCTTCAAGAGACCTTGATTTTTTAAATTTTCAACAACTTTTTTTCTGGCCTCGAGAATAGTTAATCCTTGATAGGGAAGAGGAGCTTCTTTTGTGATTTGACCTTTTTCATTAATAACCTGTCGAATTTCTAA
>JAHCRH010000022.1 GCA_020148025.1 Patescibacteria group bacterium | reverse complement strand
GATATTGCGACAACCCATCAGTTAGAGGCTGCTCTGAAGGCAAAAACCTTATTTAAAAGAGATAAAGATTATGTAGTAAAAGATGGTCAAATTATTATTGTTGATGAATTTACTGGTCGTTTAATGCCGGGCAGAAGATGGTCGGGCGGTCTTCATCAGGCAGTTGAGGCAAAAGAGGGAGTTAAGGTTCAGCCAGAGTCAAGAACTTTTGCTACTATTACTTTTCAGAATTATTTTCGGATGTATCAGAAATTAGCTGGAATGACTGGTACAGCTGTCACTTCAGCTGAAGAGCTTGATAAAGTTTATGGTTTGGAGGTAATAATTGTTCCAACCAACAAACCTTTAATAAGAAAGGGTTTGCCCGATAGAATTTACAAAACCTTAAATGGAAAATTTGAGGCAGTGGTAAAAGAAATTAAAGAGAAACATCAGGGGGGACAGCCGGTTTTAGTAGGAACGGTTTCTATTGAGAAAAATGAATATTTAGGGAAATTGTTGGAAAGGGAAGGCATTCCCCATCAAATTTTAAATGCCAAACACCATGAAAAAGAAGGAGAGATAATTGCCCAGGCAGGAAAAATGGGGGCAGTAACCATAGCTACTAATATGGCAGGTAGGGGAGTGGATATAATTTTGGGAGGAAACCCACCTGGCCTGGAAGAACAGAAAAAAGTTATTGAACAGGGAGGGCTTCATATTATTGGAACCGAAAGGCATGAGGCAAGGAGAATTGACAATCAGCTGCGGGGAAGGTCAGGCAGGCAGGGTGATCCCGGCTCTTCTCAATTTTTTGTTTCTTTGGAAGATGACTTAATGAGAATTTTTGGTGGGGAGAGAATAAAAGGGCTGATGGAAACTTTGAAAGTTCCCGAAGACCAGCCAATTGAAGCTAAAATGATTTCAAAAGCTATTGAGTCTGCCCAGTCAAAAGTTGAGGGAATGAATTTCGATGCGAGGAAGCATATTTTAGAATATGATGACGTGATGAATAAACACAGAGAAGTGTTTTACAAAAAGAGAA
>JAHCRH010000016.1 GCA_020148025.1 Patescibacteria group bacterium | reverse complement strand
TCTTTTAGTCGGAGCCTTAAACACCTTTATTGATTTGGGAGTATTGAATTTTTTAATGTGGATTTTTGGGATTGCTGTGGGAGTTGGTTATTCTGTTTTTAAAGCTATTTCCTTTTTGGCTGCCACCGTCAATAGCTATTTCTGGAATAAATACTGGACATTTGAGAAAAAAGAGAGGAAGCCTGGCCCAAAAGAATTTATAAAATTTTTGATTATAACGACAATTGGCTTTTTGATAAATGTTGGAATTGCTTCCTTGGTTGTCAATATTATTGGACCTAAATTTGGAATAACTGAGGTAACTTGGGGAAATATTGGTGCCTTTGCTGCCGTTTTTGTTGCCTGGATCTGGAATTTCATTGGTGCAAAATTTATTGTTTTTAGATAAGTATGGCTAACCTAGTATTATATAGAAAATATCGGCCGAAAACTTTTTCTGAAATTATTGGCCAGGAACATATTGTTCAAACTTTGAAAAATGCTATTTTATCAGGGATGATTTCCCATGCCTATTTGTTTTCTGGGCCCCGGGGCAGCGGAAAGACTACAATTGCCAGGCTTTTAGCAAAAGCTGTAAATTGCGAGAACCGCCAGACTTGGGAACCCTGTAATAAATGTTCTTCTTGTTTAGATATTAATCAAGGTCGAGCCTTAGATTTAATTGAAATTGATGCTGCCTCTCACCGGGGGATTGATGAAATAAGGGAATTGAGAAATGGAATTAGATTTATTCCCACAAAACAAAAATATAAAGTTTTTATAGTGGATGAGAGCCATCAGCTTACCAAGGAGGCAGCCAATGCTCTTTTAAAAACCTTAGAAGAACCTCCTTCCCATGCCATCTTTATTTTAGCTACTACTGAAATTCATAAAATGATTCCCACTATTATTTCAAGATGCCAAAGATTTGATTTTAGAAGATTGACCGTGCCAGAAATTATTAAAAAATTGAAATGGATTTCTGGAAAAGAAAAAGTAAAAATTGAAAAAGCGGCTTTGGAACTAATTGCCTTAAATTCTGATGGCTCTCTACGAGATGCCGAAGGTTTCTTAGACCAAGTTTTGACCTTTTCGGGAATATTAGGAAAAGAAAAGGAAATTAGAGCTGAAGATATCAAAAATTTGTTGGGATTAGTTGAGATAAATTTGGTTCAAAATTTTGTTGATTTTATTTGTCAGAAAAAATCATCTGAAGCTATTAATTTCTTAAATGAAATAATCGATCAAGGTTCAGATCTCCAGGAATTTACTAAAGCCCTGATTAATTATTTAAGGCAAACTCTAATTTTTAAAATGGCAGGATCTGGGAACACTCAAAACCCAGTGATTTCGGGATTAACCAAAGAGGAGTTTCAAAAACTCCAAAGACAAGCTGATAATTTTAAAGAGACCGAGCTTCGCCAGATTTTAAAACTCTTTTTAGAAGCCAAAAATAAAATGAGATTTTCGCCAATTCCCCAGTTACCATTAGAATTGGCAATAATTGAAGTCTTGAAAAAAGAGGAAGAATAATTTAAAATAAAAAGTCATTCCGGGGTCGTCTAATGGTAGGACAGGGCCCTTTGAAGGCTCCAATCTTGGTTCGAATCCAAGCCCCGGAACAAGCTCACCGAGAGTCTTTCTCTCGGGGTTTTAGTATATTAGTATAATCGAGAATAGGAAAGAGGTAATTGGATATAACCTAATTTTTTTCCACAAGTTTTATTTGACAGAAATGAGATCTTCTTTATACTAAAAGTAGCACAACAATAGGAAGGGAAAGAAGATGAAAAGAGAAAATGAAAAAGGAGATATTAAAGTAGAGTATGTCGACGACAACGGAGAAAAACAGGAACTCTGGGTTTCATTGGAAGAATTATGTGTAATGATAAACAATTGGTCTGGAAGTGACAAGAAATTTCCTAAAGACTTACACCTCGCAGTGCGACCCCTATCTAATTCCTCTTCTTAACCCAGCGGTTCTATTTTTTCTCTGAACCGCTTTTTTCTTTTATTAGGCATTTTGCTTTAAAACAGGTTCTAACATCCCTCCTTCGCTTCCACCTTCGCTAAAGCTATGACGGACAAGAAAAGAGCTACGGACGGGCAAGCGTCCAGCCAGGGGAGCCGTTGCCCGAGGGTTTTTGCCTTGGGTTTTATTATGTTAGAATAGATAGAATAGAAATAAAAGGTCGAATAATAAGTTTAACCATAAGAATCTCGTTTTATAAAAACATATGTTTAAAAAAAACATTGCAATCATTATCGCAATAATCGTTGTTGTGGGATTGGGGTATTGGATTTATCAATCAACACTAATACCCGAAGAAGAAGGTAAAGAAGAAACTAAAGACGAAGTTTCAATTCTTCTTGAAGACCTCAAGCAAGAAACCAAGATAAATTTTTCAGAGATACAACCAGTTGAAATTAAATGGAATGTTAACAAATACGAAGAGATAGAAGAAGTGATTGTAGAAGGAAAAGGATTTGAAGCTAAAGGCATATCAAGTGAGCAATATAATAATGTTGAACTGTTTTTCGAAGATAAAGGATTTGAGGTAGATCTTTACAATGTAGCTGATGCTACCTTCGCTTGGTTAGTAGGATATAAGAAAGATTATATTGTTTGTACTATTGTAGGGAAAATATGGTTGGATGAGGAAGGAATGCCGTTAGAGGGTGACAAAAATGATGTAGAAGTAAAATGTGGAAAGGGAGATAGTTCAATTGAACATTTGTTCTCTAAAGAAGAATTAATAAAGAAACTTTTTGCTGAAAAATATAATAAGAAAGTTGCCCAGGTAAACCTAAGTATCAACCAGGAAACAGAAAATCACGTCCGGGGCGGGATCGCCTTTCTACCAGGAGGACCTGGTGAAGAGGGTATCTTTTTAGCGGCAAAAGTTGATGACCATTGGGAATTAGCCTTTGATGGAACCGGAGTAATTTCTTGCGAGCAGGTGGAGAAATATAATTTTCCAGAAGATATGATAGAAAATTGTTCAAAAACGCAAACCATAGAAACTAAAAATGGCGATGAGTTTTCTATAACCCTTGAGGCGAATCCGACGACCGGTTATCAATGGGAACTAGAGTTTGAATCCGACTTTGTTCAATTGGTTGAAAGAAAATATACTCCTCTTTCTCCAGAGAAAGTTGGGTCAGGTGGCCATGAAACTTTTAATCTTCTTGCTTTAAAGTCTGGAAAAACTGAGATAGTATTCTCTTATTTACGATCCTGGGAAGATAAACCACCTATAGAAAGCAGGTTTTATGAGATAATAATAGAATGAAAATGACCTATTCTTTTATTTATTGGCGTGAATAAGAGAATAAAGGAGAGACGAAAGTATAAAACTCTTTCAAATAAGGAAGAGTTTTTTTATCTCTTTTTTAGATGAGGTTAAAATTTATTCAATTCTTCTAACGTATTCGCTGGTTTGAGTGTTTATTTCAATAGCATTTCCTTCTTCAATAAAAATGGGAACATTTATTTTAGCTCCTGTTTCTAAAGTTACTTGTTTGTAACCGGCTTCGGCTCGACCGGCTCTAAGACTAGGTGGGGCCTCAATAACTTTTAATTGGACTTTTATTGGTAAAGAAACATTAATTATTTTTTCTCTAAAAATTAAACCTTCAACGATTTGGTTTGGCTTTAAAAATTTAACTGCTTCACCAATTTGCTCTGAACCTAAATCAAATCTCTTTGAGGGATTATCTTTATCAGAGAAAAAATAGCGATCTCTATGGGGATATAAAAATTTTGCCTCAAACTTTGAAACTTCGGCTTCTTCTAAACTTTCGCTCTGCTGAAAGTTCCTGGAGAGAGTGTTGCCATTAATAAGATTCTTAATCTTGGTCTGTAAAATAGCTTGTCCCCGAGCTTTCTTCATCGGTCTAGCTTCCAGGATTTCATAAGGCTCTCCATCTAGAACAATTCTGGTACCTTTTTTAAGATCGCTGTAATTTAGCATGATTGAGCGACTAAGCGATTAAGTGATTTTATTTAGCGAACGATTCTCCATTCGATATCTGACTTTTCTCCGGCAAATTCAAGCCATTCGCCTTCAGGCGAAATTACATACCATCTCCTTTTTGTTTTTGACCATACCATTGGGTCTCCCTTGTAATAGGGTTTTTTAACGATTTCTTTTGGTTTTAATCTATCTAACTCTAACCATTTTTTAAAAACTGTTTCGATGGCATAATCTAACCCTCTTGATTTTGCCCATTCAGCTACTTTATCAATTGCTTTTTCAGCTTTTTTCACCGATCCTGCCAATTCCAGTAGTTGCTTTGCAGGTCTTGTGAATCTGGAATAAATTATTTTTCTTTTTTTAGCAGATTTTTTAAGTTGCTCCAAATTCACACCTTTAGTTTTAAAATAATGGGTGACAATTTGTCTTATAGCTGTCTCTTCTTTAAGCTCCTCATAATATTTAATTTTTCCTTTTTTCAAATATTCCTCAATTTTTTTAGCAATACTTTTACCAACACCCTGAATCTTTTTAAGGCCTTTAATCCTTTCTTTTTGATAAATGTCTGCAACATCTTTTTCCAAACTTTCTAAAGTTTTAGCTGCTTTTCTGTAAGCTTTTGGTTTGAAAGCTGTTCCTTTTATAGTTAATAGTTTTTCTATCTCGTATAATATTTTGGCGATTTTTTGATTAGTCATTTTATTTTCTTTAAAAGTTCCTGATAAAATTTTTTGGCTTTTTTCAGTTCTTCTTTTCCTTTCTCGGTAATTTCATAGATTCTTCTTCTTTCTCTCATTTTACTTTTGACAAAGCCACCTTTTTCCAATCGATAAAGCACCCGGTAGGGAGTAATTAAACCGGGTTTAAAATTAAACTTTTTATCAACTAAAGAGCGAATTTCCCAGCCGTAAATTTCTCT
Organism: Patescibacteria group bacterium; assembly: GCA_020148025.1. Lineage (GTDB taxonomy): Bacteria > Patescibacteriota > Minisyncoccia > Minisyncoccales > JAHCRE01 > JAHCRF01. The sequence continues at coordinate 7,567 of JAHCRH010000016.1, read as the reverse complement.
TTTCTTGAGCAAGGAAAGAATATAAATCCAGAGATTCCCTTTGGTATTTAATTTTTGAAGTCGTTCAACTGGCAACATGATTAGAATTTAGGGTTTTTATCCTTGTTATACACTTGACAAACTATTTTACCACGGTAAAATAGTTTAAGCAGGTAAAATAGGTCTTTTAAGCTATATTAAAATAACTTCAAAAATATGTCAAAACCAATAAAAATGAAAACACTAAAAATTAAAGGACCAAAAGGAAAACTTGGGGTTTTGCTTCCGGGATTGGGCGCGGTAGCAACTACATTTATAGCAGGAGTACTTGCTATAAGAGAGAGTATTGGAAAGCCGATTGGCTCAATTACCCAGATGCAGACTATTCGGCTTGGGAAGAGAACAGAAAAAAGAACACCATTAATCAAAGATTTTGTTCCCTTAGTAGATTTAAAGGACCTTGTTTTTGGTGGTTGGGATATTTTCAAAGACGACTGTTATGAATCCGCAAAAAAAGCTGGGGTTTTGGATATAAATTTATTAGAAAAACTTAAACCAGAGTTGGAGAAAATAAAACCGATGAGAGGAGTATTTGATAGAAGTTATGTCCGAAATCTCGACGGCGATTTTATAAAATCGGGTAATAAATGGGAATTGGCAGAACAACTGATAGAGGACATTCGTAGATTCAAGAAAGAAAATAAATGTGAACGTTTAGTGATGATATGGTGTGGAAGCACTGAGGTCTATATGAAACGGAATAAAGTTCATAATTTAACAAAAAATTTTGAGGATGCTCTAAAAAAAGATTCTAAATTCATTTCGCCGAGTATGATTTATGCCTATGCCGCAATAAAGGAAGGAATTCCTTACGCAAACGGAGCTCCTAATTTATCTGCAGATATTCCTGCCCTGGTTGAACTCTCCAAAATTACCAAAACACCAATAGCAGGAAAAGATTTTAAAACAGGGCAGACTTTATTGAAAACGATAATTGCCCCAGGCCTCAAAGCAAGAATGCTTGGGCTTAGCGGATGGTTTTCTACAAATATTTTAGGTAATAGAGATGGGGAAGTCTTAGATGACCCAATGTCATTTAAAACCAAGGAGAAATCGAAATTGTCGGTCTTAGAATATATATTGCAACCCCACCTTTATCCTGAATTGTATGGCAAAATATATCACAAGGTAAGAATTAATTATTATCCGCCAAGCGGTGATAATAAAGAAGCTTGGGATAACCTGGATATATTTGGCTGGTTGGGATATCCAATGCAAATAAAAATTGACTTTCTCTGTCGGGATTCTATCTTGGCTGCACCCATTGTGCTGGACCTAGTTTTATTTCTTGACCTTGCTAAACGAGCAAAATTGGACGGAATCCAAGAATGGCTGAGTTTTTATTTCAAATCACCCCAAACTGCTGAAGGGCTTTATCCAGAACATGACCTTTTTATCCAATTAACTAAATTAAAAAACACTCTCAGGTGGATGATGGGCGAAGAATTAATTACCCATCTTGGCAGAGAGTATTACGATACTTAAATGTTAGGCATTAAAATTGATTTTTAAAAATTTATTTGTTATATTAGAGATGGTTCATTTTCAACAAAATAAAAAAGAAGATGAGAAAATGATAGAAAGGCGGGATTTATCTTGTCTCAACTCTATGATGTCATCATAGTAGGCACAGGCCCTGCTGGCATATTCTCCGCACTAGAGCTTACTAAAAACGAAAACGCCCAGCTGAAAATTCTCATGTTGGATAAAGGACCAGACTTAGAAAAGCGCAGATGTCCAGCCAGCCGAGGTTTTGGATGCGTCAGCTGTAATCCCTGCACACTATTACAGGGTTGGGGAGGAGCTGGTGCCTTCAGTGACGGCAAACTTGACCTCTCAACCGAGATCGGTGGCTGGTTAACCGACTATATAACTAAGGAGGAATTAGCCCACTACATCGATTACGTTGATGATATCTACCGTCGATTCGGTGCACCCGAACACATTTATGGAACAGATCAAGAAAAAGTAGACAAAATTAAGCACAAAGCCGTATTCGCTGGACTCAAACTGATACACCAAAAAATCCGTCACATGGGCACAGAACGATGCGCTCAAGTCCTGCGTAACATGCACCATCACTTAAAAGAGAGAGTGGAAATTCAAACAGAAATAGAAGTTAAAAGCCTAAGAGTCAAAAATGGCAAAGTCGAAGGTATAGAAACAACAAAAGGCCAGAGACTAGAGAGCAAATATGTTATTGTTGCGCCCGGCAGAAGTGGAGCCGAATGGCTTACAACCGAAGCCCAAACGCACGGTCTCAAAACACTTAACAACCCAGTTGACGTTGGTGTACGAGTCGAGGTTTTAGCCTCAATCATGGATGAGTTAACCGAGGTCTTATACGAACCAAAATTCATTTATTTCTCGAAATCATTTGACGACCGCGTACGTACATTCTGTGTCTGTCCCAGGGGCGAAGTCATAACCGAATCATATGGAGGTATCTTAACGGTTAACGGGCAAAGCTACGCTGGACGTAAAACAGAAAACACAAACTTTGCCATATTGGCCAGTACAAGGTTTACAGAACCATTCCGCGAGCCAATCGCTTACGGTAAATACATTGCCAGACTCACAAACCTCTTAAGTGGCGGCATAATCATCCAACGCCTAGGCGATTTAGAAGTTGGGAGACGTAGTACCAAAGCAAGAATCAGCCGCAGCCGAACGGGGCCAACACTCAAAAATGCTACACCGGGTGACCTTAGCTTTGTTTTACCGTATCGCTACTTAACTGACATACGCGAGATGCTTCAAGCGTTAGACCACATTGCACCAGGGCTGAATTCCAAGGATACCCTTTTATACGGCACCGAGGTGAAATTCTATACCGCTCGCTTAGAACTCAGTAACCATTTAGAAACCAGAGTTCGTAATCTCTTTACAATTGGAGACGGTGCAGGTGTTACTAGAGGTCTGATTCAAGCCTCGGTCTCTGGTGTTATTGCAGGCCAAGAAATCACTAAACGAGTGTTAAAGTAGTCGGAGAAACGATGAGAAAACCCAGGAGAAATGTCTCAAACACTAAAAAATAAAAAGCGGCCAAAAGCCGCATTTTTTATTGCATGCGAATAGCCCAACCTCGCTTATTTGAAATAATCAACACCCGAGGTTGATTATTTTATTGATATTTTTCAACAGTAAATTTATAAATTAAAATTTTCTCTCGCTGTGGATCAATTCCTCCTTTTTGGCAGGCAATTGAGATTTGTTTTTCTATAGTATCTATCCCTTCTAAATCAGGAAGCAAGAGGCCTCTTTTGGGAACCAAATGACCATTGAAAACAACATCTCCGGAGGGAGAAATTGGAACCGTGTTAATAATTATTCCATATTTTTTAGGATTGAGTTCCTGAATATTTTTAACTAATTCTGGTTCGCTCAAAATGTAAACAGCATAAGAGAGGTAAGGGAGTTCTCCTTTCTTGATTGGCCCAAATCTGTAATCTTCGGTAGCTACAGCAATGGCATTTCGAATTGTTTCCTCAGTAATATTCGCGCGAATGGGTAAATAGGTTCCAATACAGCCCCGTAAGGCCCACTTGCGCTCGCCTCGGGGCACGCCCTGTAATTCTTTTTCAATTGTGACAAAAGTTCCCGCTTTCCTTTTAAAAAATTCAGCTGGTAAATCCTCCGGTGCAGAGATAATTTTACCTTCCCTAACAAAAGTTTCAACGGCTAATTTAGCTAACTCAACTAACTGGTGCATAGTGTTTAGAACCCTACGTTAATCATTAATAACAGTCTGAGAACACTTCTCGGACTGATTTAGATTCTTATAATTTCTAAATCTTTGGCATTTTTTATCTCCTTTTTGAAATCCAAAATAGCAATGGTTCTTTCTCGGATATAGGGAGAAGAAGTGAAAATGGTCAGACATCTATTGTCAAACATAAATTGGGGGGTATTGGGCTGATGGGAGCGAATTAAAACTTTTTTATTAAATCCTTCCATTAATCTAAAAAAATAATCTCTGCCAAATTGAGGACGGCCGGTAAAGGGATCTATAGCAAGATATTCTCCTTTTTTATCGACAAAATCCCCCCAGCAAATTTGCATCCACTCTTCACTGCCCAATTTTATCTTATTTATTTCTTTTAATACATCGAGAACACTTCTCGATGTGTTTATATCTGGTAAGACTCCGTGTAATACAATAATATCTTTTGTTACTACCACTAAAGGAAACTTTTCAACGATTGAAGTATAAATTTTATACTCTTTTTCATTTAATTTCTCCCAGAAATCAGCCGGGGAGAATTTTAAAATATGATGACCTTCGTGATTTCCTTGAAGTAAATAAATTTGATTTGGATTTTTAACTTTCGTTTCTAATAAAAAATCTAAATTTTCTTTTGAATGAGGTCCCCTATCTACATAATCTCCCAGAAAAACAATTTTATTACCGGACTTCAAATAATCTTTGACAACTTTTTTAGATGCTTCCAAATCTCCATGAGTATCACCCACAAAAATTACCCTTTTAGATCTTTTAATCTCTATTAATCTTGGTTCTTTCTCTAAAGTTCCTTTAATTTGTTCTAAAATTTCTTTTTTCACTATTTAATTTTAAAATTAGCTACCAAATATCCAACTCCAAAGGGGCCTTCATAGGAAAGAATTTCTGGTTTCCAGTTTAAGCCATTTAGTGCTCCAAGTAAAATTATTATTGAACGATAGCCGCATTCACCAGCTTGTTCGATTAAATCTTTATCCATATTCAAAATTCCTTTGACATCTTTCTTTTTCAGTAATTCTACGATTTTTTCATCAAATTCTTTTCCCCGAGGATTATAGCCTCCGGGCGCTTCAGGCGTTAGTCGATGCGACAAATCACCCGAAGCAATTATTCCTATTCTTGTATCTTGTCTCTTGTCGCTTATTACTTTATTGATAATTTGGCCGAATTTGAAATGGGTTTTCGAATCTAAAAAAGAAAAGACCAAAGGAACTACTTTTATATTAGTGATAGTTTGAGATAAATAATAAAGAGGGACTAAGGTTCCATGATCGAGCTTTTCAATATTAGCTAATTTTAAAGGAATTTTTTCTTTTTCACATTCTTTTTTAATTTTTTCAATTAAATTTTGATCGTTTTTGAAGATCAATTCAGTAGCGAAATCGCCAAAATGATGAAAATAACCAGCCAGAGTAGGGGAGTTAGAAATTGTGAAGTTTTGAGGATCTAAGGGTCCGTGGGGAGAAATAACCAAAACTGTCAGAGGCCCGGCCTCTGCAAATTTCTGAGACAATTTTTTCATCGCCTCTATTGTTTTTGAAACCTGTTTCAAATCAGCTGGCTGACCAATGGTCGGGACAATTATTGGAGGATGAGGACAAATTGAAGAAAAAACTAAAGACATATTACTTTAAAATTAAATTTAAGTCTGTACCGCATTTTGGGCATTTGCCAGACTTGTCATGGCGATGAATAATATAATTCATCCGATTAATCGCTAAAGCGTTGCATTTTGGGCAAAAAGTATTTTCAGAAGCAAGACCTGGAACATTGCCAGTATAAACGTATTTTAGACCTGCATCTTTACCGATTTTATAAGCTTTTTCTAAGATTTCGACTGGGGTATCTGGTAAATCTTTTAATTTCCAGGAAATTGCTCCAGAAAATCGGGAAATATGCCAGGGAGTTTCAGGACCTAATTCTTGATAAATAAATTTGGCAATATTTTTAAACATCTCCTCGGAATCACTCAAAGTTGGAATCACTAAAGTGGTGATTTCCACCCAGACACCTGATTTTTTCATTAGTTTGGCTGTATCTAAAACCGGTTGTAATCTCCCACCACAATTTTCTCGATAGAAATCTTCAGAAAAACTTTTAATATCAATGTTGTCAGCATCGAGATAGGGGATTATTAATTTAGCTGATTCCTCGCTCATAAATCCATTTGAGACCCAATTATTTTTAAGACCGGCTTTTTTGGCTAATTTCATAGTGTCCAAAGCGTATTCCAAAAATATTGTCGGTTCCGTATAAGTATAAGAGATTGAGGGCAGATGATTTTCAAGAGCCATTTTGACAATTTCTTTTGGGGAAAGATTTTCTCCTAAAATTTCTTTGTCTGATTTTGGCGCCTGGGAAATTTGCCAGTTCTGGCAATTTCCACATCTAAAATTACAACCAACTGTAGCAATTGATAAAGAATGAGAACCTGGTAAAAAATGGAAAAACGGCTTTTTTTCAATAGGATCAATATGGCAGGCAATGGCTTTGCCGAAATTTAAAGCATATAATTTTCCCTCTCTATTCTCTCTCACTCCACAAACACCTCTTTTTCCTGGTGAAATAATACACCTGTGGGCACAGGTCCGGCATTGTGTCTTTTTCTCTTTTAATTTTTTGTACAAATAAACCTCCTTCATATTGTTATTATTATATCTTCTCTAGAAATTTTAATCAAAAAAAGGGGCGAATAATATCGCCCTATACTCATTAACTCATTAAAGGAGCTAAGCTCCTTTTAGATAGCTTCCATTGTTGATGGGGGTTTTGATGCTATATTGTAGGTTACACTCACCACTTCGGGGATTTCATTCGTGATTCTATCGCCCAATCTTCTTAAGGTATTGGGGTGCAATATAGTTGGCGTTGCTTTCGTGGCATCAACGCTATCCCAGGCCCGAACCTCGATCTGAAGCCCAAAGGCTCTTTTTCCATTACGCATTCCCGTGACCCTGTCTTGATGCAGAATTGCCATGAGCTGAAAAGCATGAGCATTTTCTAATTCTCTTTCCACAATAGTGGTTGCTTTTCTTACGATTTCTATCTTTTCGGGAGTCACTTCTCCGATGATTCGGGTAGCCAGAGCTGGCCCTGGAAAAGGCATCTTATCGTAGATCTCTTTCGGTAGACCCAAGGCCTTAGCAATCTTCCTGACACCGTCTTTGCGAAGTTGTCTTAAGGGTTCTATAACCTTATATCCATATTCCTTCTCAGTATCAATCCCTAGTTGTTCAAGGATGTTATGCTGTCTTTTGATACCAGCCATAGTTTCTTCTATATCAGTCCGAATAGTTCCTTGTAAAAGGAATCTTGCACCGCTTTCTCTTACCAGACGGCCAAAAACTTTTTTATAAAAGGTTTGGGTAATCGCTTCTCTTTTTTCTTCTGGATCGGTTATTCCGCTCAGCGCCTTAAAGAATTCTTCCTGCGCATCGATTATCTCAACATGAACTCCTAATTCCTTAAAGGTTGAAGCAACCTGTTCTGGTTCGCCATCGCGCATTAAACCATTGTCAATGAAAACTACTCTGAGTCTATCACCCAATCCTCTGTGGCCTAACATAGTAGCGGCTGAAGAATCTATACCGCCAGATAGAGCAACGATTGCTTTAGCGTCCCCGACGATACTTCGAATTTCCTCCACTTTTTCTTCTATGAATTTGTCGGGATCTAATTCTTCCGCTTTTATTTCTTTAGTTTCCATCTTTTGTAAAGATAACAAAGTTAAAAACTGTGTCAAGGTTTTTAAGCTATGTTATAATAGAATTAATGCGACATCGAGTT
>JAHCRH010000015.1 GCA_020148025.1 Patescibacteria group bacterium | reverse complement strand
AGATGAGGAAGTTTTTGAAATTTGCAAAATTACAAAAGAAGTGGCTTCAAAAAATCAGCCATTTTCTTTAAATTTAAATAAAATTTGTTATGGCCCTCCTAAAAAACCACCTCGAATGGTTTGGGTTGAAGGGGAGAAATCAAAAGAATTAACTAAACTCAAAAATGATTTAGAGAATGCTTTGTTAGCTTCGAGTGGTCCAAAATACCGGAAGGAAACTCGGCCATTTTCTCCTCATCTTACTTTGGGAAGAATCAGACAATGGGAATTCAAGGCAATTGAACCCGAAGAAAGACCAGAAGTCGAACAAGATATTTCTCTAAGTTTTGGAGTTTCTTCAATTGAGGTAACGGAAAGTTTTCTAAAAAGAGGAGGCTCAGAATATACGGTGCTTGAATCAGCGCCTTTAGAAAAATGAAAATTCATTTTATTGGTATCGGTGGTATCGGAGTTTCAGCTTTGGCTCAATATTATTTAGCGATGGGCCACAAAGTAAGTGGCTCAGATTTGGTTTCATCGGAAATTACTAAAGCCCTTAAGAAAAAAGGAGCTAAGCTCCTTATTGGAAAACATGAAACTAAAAATCTACCAAATGATGCTGATTTAGTGATTTATAGTCTGGCTATTCCTCAGAAAAATCCAGAAATACAAAAAGCAAAAAGATTGAGAGTAAAAATTCAGAGTTACCCCGAGGCTTTAGGTGAACTAACTAAAAAATATTTTACAATTGCTATTTCCGGAACTCATGGAAAAAGCACGACAACGGCCCTGATTTCCCTAATTTTAATCAAAGCTGGCTTCAATCCAACTGTAGTTATCGGCACTAAATTAAAAGAATTTGGGGATTCCAATTTCAGAATGGGGAAATCCCCCAAGGGAAAACCTTTGGTTTCCCACGGGGCAAGAAAATATTTAGTCATTGAGGCTGATGAATGGCAGGCCTCTTTTTTAAATTATTGGCCCAAAATCATTGTCTTGACCAATATTGAAAGAGAACACTTGGATTATTTCAAAAATCTAAATTATATTCTAAAAACCTATAAGGAATACATCTTACGTCTTCCCAAAGATGGGATTTTGATAGTGAATAAAGACGGTCAGAACATCAAAAAATTATTAACCAAGATTTATACCATTTATCCGCTATCCAATGCTTTACTAAAATATCCGCCATTATTTCCAACGGTCGTCAAAAACGTAGTATATTATTCGTTAAAACAAAAGGGGTCAAAGAAATTAAAAAAAGTTTTGAAAATTCCCGGCGAGCACAATGTCTCTAATGCTTTAGCGGCGTTGGCAGTTGCCCGAGCTCTGAAAATTCCAGATAAAATCTCTTTTAAAGCCCTTTCTGAATACAGGGGGAGCTGGCGTCGCTTCGAAATCACGAAAACCCTATACCCTAAACCCTGTACCCTAATTAGCGATTACGCCCATCATCCAACAGAAATAAAAGTAACCTTGAAAGCTGCCAGAGAAAAATTTCCCAGAAAAAAAATCTGGGTTGTTTTCCAACCCCACCAGTATCAAAGGACTCATTATTTGTTTGACGATTTCGTCAAGGTTTTTCGTGAAGCTCTTAAGCAGACAGAGGACGGGCCTCTGATTGATAGGCTTGTGATTACCAAAATTTTTGATGTAGCAGGAAGAGAAGAAAAAAAGATAAAGAGAAAAGTAAGTTCAGAGAAATTAATTAAAGCGATTAATAAATCTTGGGCAATTTATATCCCGGAAGTTGAAGAGGTAGCTGAGTATTTAAAAAAGAACCTTAAGGGCAAGGAAGTGGTAATAATAATGGGTGCAGGCAATATTTACAAGCTGTGCGATTTATTTTAAAATCGCACGCCAAAAAGGGGGTCGGGGAAATTGGGTATTTCCCCGTGTAGGAAAACAGGCTTTCGCCGAAGGCGAAAACGTTAGAAACCGTGGGTGTCTAAGGAGCGGAGCGACCTTGTGGATTTCTTGGTTGACAAAGATCAGAAATAAGAAGAAAATAAAATAAGGTATATTAAAAACAAGGTCGAATAAAAATAAATTTAACTAAATAATTTTAAAATGATGGAAACAATTTTTTGGATAGTAGTAGTTATTGTGGTGATAGGCTTGGTTTGGTATTTTTTAAGACAAAAGAAAGCTCCGGTCCCAACAATAAAGCCTGACGAGGAACCTGAAATTCCTTTCTCGGAAATACCAAAGAAAGCCCCGCCATCAGAGATTCCACCATCAGACATACCGCCAACAGGAACTCCTACAGTTTAGCTTCCAAATTGATAAGGTGCAAAATGATTTAATTGTCAAATATTGACAAAGTTTTTGAGTTAGCTATTTTAAGCGGCGGGATATTACCTTGCCGCTTTTTCTTGACTAATTTTGCAAAAATTATATTGCCCGAGAGTTTTGCTCTTGGGTTTTGTTTTGGTATAATTAATTAAGATCTGAACAATAGGTAGGCGTTTAATAATTGTCAGCAAACAGTAGGCCTCGAGGCACAAAATATAAATAATTGATCATATGAAGATTTTAATTATTGAAGACGAGGAAAAATTAGCTAAGGGATTAAAAGAAGGTTTAGAGAAAGAAGGTTTTACAGCTGATTTTGTTCTGGATGGCGAAGCCGGTCAACGCCGTATAGAGCTATATCATAAAGATTACGATTTAGTTATTCTTGATTTAATGTTACCCAAAAAAGACGGTCTTACGGTTCTTAAAAATATCAGGAAGCAAAATATAACTATTCCAACTTTAGTGTTAACTGTAAAGGATACCACTTATGATATAGTTTCTGGCCTCGAAGGCGGCGCTGACGATTATCTTACTAAACCATTTTCATTCAAAGAGTTTTTCGCAAGAATAAGGGCGCTCCTGCGTCGACCCCCAAAATCTTTATCCGTTGAGCTTAAAGTGCGGGATTTAACCCTTAATACCGTCACTAAAAAGGTCTTCCGTAATGGTAAAGAAATTCTCCTTACCTCAAAAGAATTCAGTTTGCTTGAATGTTTAATACGTCACAGTAATCAGGTAATGTCTCGAGAACAAATATTGTTTAACCTTTGGGGGTTTGATTTCGACTCATTTAGTAATGTAGTGGATGCCCACATTAAGAATTTAAGGAAGAAAATAGATTACGACCATCAGGAAAAATTATTGGAAACAGTTCGTGGCATAGGTTACAGACTTAAAGGATAATCTTTTTTCCGAAGACGCTTAATTATTAAAAAGCCTCCGAAATTGGAGCTTTTTTATTTAAAATCTTCTTCATAAAAAATTCATGTTTTACAACTATAATTAAAACAGCTACTTTAAAAAAAGGGGGCGATACAACCCGGGAACTTGTATCACTGAGGCTCCCATTATCATTTTCATGACATACGGACTATCTCTTTGTCTACTCTAAAGTATTTTAGGATAGATGAACAAAACGTGCCATAGATAGAACCCTCCGCTATATGGCACGTTTTGTGTAAAACTTTCGCCCTTGCGATTTAATATATCTTATAAAATATGGCTTAAAAGAGCTCTAAATTGTAGTATATGTCAAAAGAAAAAAAGTTTTACTTAACTGAAAGGGGTCTGAAAACAATAAAAAAAGAATACGAAGATCTTAAAAAGCTTAGACTTTCTAAAATTCGGGAAGAGTCCCCACGGCTTTTACATTCCGAAGATTTAAATCCAGAATACTTATCCTTTCGAGAGGACCTGGATTTTTTAGAGGCAAGAATAACTGAGTTAGAAAATGTTCTGAAAAACGTTGAATTAATTAAAACACCTCCTAAAGAAAAGCAAAATATTGTAACCTTTGGGGCTACAGTTACTTTAGAAGAGGTAGATGGCCAAATTAATGAGTTTACAGTTGTTGGAACATTAGAGGCTAATCCTAACGAAGGAAAGATATCTTACGAGTCACCAGTGGGAAAAGCTCTTTTGGGCAAAAAGAGAGGTGAAGAAGTTATGATTACCTCCCCAATAAAGGTAATTTATAAGATTAAAAAAATTAAATACCGTTATATCTGAAGAAAGCCGTTGAAATTTAATACAATATACAACTAGTATGAGTGTGATAAAATAAAAGCAGAGATTTAGATACTAAAAAGATGTTAGGTAAAAAAATGAGAAAAAATATAATGGGGGGGCCTAAAGGGACATGCAAAATGTTATTTAAAGGTATAAAGGATATTATCGTAATCCTTGATAAAGAAGGGAGAATTATTGATATTAATTCTGCGGTTAAAAAATTAACCGGATTTAGTCCAAAAGAAATAAAAGGACATCATTTTAAAGAACTTAAATTCGTTAATCCTGAAAGTAAAGGAAGAATCGCTAGATATTTTAAAAAAAGATTAAAAGGGCTAAAAACCCTCCCTTATTACGAGATAGAAGGGGTTGCCAAAAATGGGAGGAGAATAATTGCTGAGGTAAGCGCTACACCATTTCTACGTAAAGGAAAAATTATTGGTTCATTAGCAATTATAAGAGATGTCGCCAAGCACAAGAGGGTAGAAGAAGAAATTAAGAACTATCAAAGGAGAACTGAATCACTTATCAATTCCTCATCTGACCTTATTTTTCTTAAGGATAAGAATTTTAGGTATCTAATTGCTAATAAAGCCCATGAGAAACTTTTCAATATAAAAGTAGAAGATATTATTGGTAAGACAGACTTTGATTTTATGCCAAAAGAGGCTGCTGAGGGATGTAGAAAAAGTGATGCCGAGGCATTAAAATCTGGCTTCATCTCCAGAGAAGAATGGGTTGGTGGAAAGTGCTTCCATGCTATTAAGCAAAAGGTTGTAGGTGCAAAAGGAAAAATTATAGGCATAACAGCTGTTATTCGTGACATTACCGAGCGCAAACAGATAGAGGAGAGGCTGAAGAAAAGTAAAGAATTCGCAGAAAGCCTCATCGCTTCTACGAAGGATGGGTTCTCTATACTTGATAGCCGAGGTGTTCATATTAATATCAACGAGGCCCTTTGCAAGATGACGGGGTTCTCTAGAGAGGAGCTGATTGGAGTCGGGCCGCCCCACCCTTATTGGCCACCAGAAGAATATGAAAATATTCAAAAGGCCTTTAAAAAGACATTGCGGGGAGAATTCAAAGACTTTGAACTGATATTCATGCGAAAGAATGGTGAACGCTTTCCTGTAATTGTCAGCCCATCCTGGTTGAGAAAGGAAAAAGGAGAAGTCATAAGCTACTTCGCAACGGTAAAGGATATTACTGAGCGTAAGAGAATTGATCGGGCAAAAACAGAGTTTGTGTCTTTGGCTTCTCATCAACTCCGTACCCCTTTGACTAACATTAATTGGTATTCCGAGATGCTCCTTCTTGGGAAAGCCGGCGAACTTAGCAATCAACAAATAAAATATTTGAAAGAAATCTATACCGCTAATCAGCAATTGATAAAATTAGTGAATCTCCTTTTAAATGTTTCGAGAATAGAGCTTGGCACTCTTGGTATTAAGCCAGAGCCAATAGACATTATAGAGATTGCGAATATTGTCCTTAAGGAGCTTTTGCCGCAAATTAAAAATAAAAAATTAAAAGTGGAAAAGAATTACAGCAAGAAACTACCGATTATTAATGCTGATCCAAATATTGTGCATATTGTTTTCGAAAATTTGCTCTCTAACGCTGTTAAATATACCCCGAAGAGAGGCAGAGTGAAGCTTTTAATTAAAAAACAAAAATCTGATGTACTTATTAGAGTTTCAGATACTGGATATGGTATTCCAAAAGATCAACAATCACGAATATTTACCAAATTTTTTCGAGCTGACAATATAGTGGAAAAAGAACCAAATGGTACCGGTCTTGGGCTATATATTGCGAAATCAGTCCTGGAACAATCTGGTGGCAAAATCTGGTTTGAATCAGAAGAAAATAAAGGCACCACTTTTTACGTTGCGATTCCCATAGAAGAAATGAAAAAGAAAAAGGGAACGAAGAAATTAAGCATTTAATTTGCTCTTAAAAATTTAAAATTAATCATTGTGCAATATAAATACATGACAGAACAATCAACAAAAAATAAAACAATTTTAGTGATTGAAGATGATGCACCTACATTACAGGCACTGGTTGACACATTTACTAGTGAAGGATTTCACGTACTTAAGGCAAAAGATGGAAAAAAAGGATTAGAACTTGCTTTAAAAGAACACCCTGATTTGGTTTTGCTCGATATAATAATGCCGAAAATGGATGGAATGACGATGCTGAAAAAATTGCGGGAAGATGAATGGGGCAAGGATGTTCAGGTGGTAATTTTAACTAATCTAAGCAGTGTCGAAAAAACAGCGGAGGCGTTAAAAGGTAGAGTGTATGATTATTTCGTTAAAACCAATTGGAAGTTAGAAGATTTAGTGAAAAGAGTTAAAGAAAGATTAGGGGTTAGATAAATCAGTTCTCTTCAAACAGGTTCTAATATCGTCCAGCCAGGGGAGCAGGCTTGTGCTCGGTTCGAGCGACCGAGACGCCCACCCCGAGAGTTTTTCTCGAGGTTTTGTTGAGTGAGCCCACCTCATTTAACAAATTAACAAAGGAGAGATTTTCAGCTTCACAAAAAATTCATTTTTAAAAGTTATAATTAAATTTGTGATGTAATAAAAAAAGGTCTGAAAAGAATTTCCAGAAATATTTTAAGAATTATGAAAAAACTCTACAAAAGTAAGGAAAATAAGGTTTTTTTTGGAGTTATTGGAGGTATTGGAGAGCGTTTCAATATTGACCCTGTTATTTTGAGACTTATTTGGGTTGCCGTAGTGATTTTTACAGCTTTAGTGCCCGGCATTATCGTTTATTTAATAGCTAGTTTCATTGTTCCCAATAAACCGTAAGAAACAGGATAATATTATAGATTCTTTAAGCCAACCTCCAAAACAGGTTCTAACATCCTCCATCAGGGGAGCAATCGAATCCAGAGAGTTTTTCTCTCGGGGTTTTGTTCTATTTAATATTTGGTATGATTCATTAAAGATTGAAAAGATCGTTAGTCTATTATTAGAATTAAATAAATTTTAAGTACTTCATTTTCTTTTGAAAGGAAGTATTAAAAGAAAATCAAAAATGCACAAAGACAGAAAACGTGGTATCGGTGGTTTAATCTTTTTTATTGGACTTATTGCCATTCTCATTGGTGGAATGACTGATATTTACGATGCGAAGATAGGTGTTCTTATTGCATTAATTATCTGGTTTATTGGTGGTGCCATTGCCAGGATTATACTTAGCGGTGAAAGAGAGACACCTAAACCGTCAGAACCACCCCAACAATAGGAAAGACAAATCCAGAATATTAGATAATAGTTAATATTTCTCTTAAAATATCCAGAGTTAAGCGTGGATTTTTAATTGATTCCACCCACTCAAAGGTTCGAAAATCGTCCGCTAGACCGAGCCGTGATATTTTTTAAAGGCGGGGTCTTAATGATTTCGCCTTTTTTATTTGGATTATTAATAGAACTTCACAAAAAATTCATTTCCGAAAGGTATAATTAAATTTGTTGCGGTGATAGAAAAAGAAAGGCCTAAAAAGAATTTTTAAAAATGTTTTAAAAATATGAAACAGCCACAAAGTGAGCAAGACAAAAGATACAAGCGTGCAAAAGAGCAAGCCGCTAAGCTCAAGAAATTCTACACCCATCTCATCATATATGTCGTGGTTATAGCTTTTTTGTTCTTTATTGATTGGTCTGATGGTGGGAATTGGTGGTTCTATTGGCCAGCAATAGGGTGGGGCATCGCTGTGGCGATACAAGGAGCTTCTATTGTTATCTTCAGTGCTGGCTGGAAGGAGAGAACAATCAGGGAGATTATGGAGAAGGAAGAAAAGAAGTAGCTATCAAACAGATTCTAATATCGTTAAACAGAGGGAGCTTTCAGCTCAAGATGTTTTTCTGGTTTTGTCTTGGTATAATTTGGGAAAGGTCGAATCTTAAATAATCTAAATTAAAAAAAGAGAAAAATATGCTGTCTCAAATTCCAATAAATCTTGAGAAAATAAAAAAAGAGGACCTGGACAGAGAAATACTAAGAGTAGGAATAATTGCCGAATTAGATGCTGTAAATCTTTACGAGCAAATGGCAGCCATGACCGAAAACGAAAATATTAAGAAAATTCTTCTTGATATAGCAAAAGAAGAAAAGACCCATGTAGGAGAATTTCAGACCCTCTTGCTAAAAGAAGACTCAGAGCAAAAAAAAGAGTTAGAAGAAGGTAAAAAAGAGGTCGAGGAGTTAACGGGATAATATAAAATATGACCCAATTAAAACAAATCTACAAATGTAATATTTGTGGGAACATTGTTGAGGTTTTACATACAGGTGCAGGACAACTAGTTTGTTGTGGTCAACCGATGGAACTACTTAAAGAAAAGACCGAAGATGTTGGCCAAGAAAAGCATGTTCCAGTGATCGAAAAGACAGAGACGGGAATAAAAGTTAAAGTTGGTTCAGTACCTCATCCGATGGAAGAAAAGCATTACATAGAATGGATAGAGATAATTGTCGATGGCAATGTCTATAGGAAGTTTCTGAACCCTGGAGATAAACCAGAAGCAGAATTTGAGATAAAGGCAGAGAAAATTAAAGCAAGAGAATATTGTAATATTCATGGATTATGGAGGGCTAGTTAAAACTGTTAGCTAAACAGGTTCTAACATCGTCTATTAGGGGGAGCAGCAATAAACTCGCCTTTGAGGCGATTTTATGGAAAAATTAATTATTGGAATAATATTTATTGGTCTAGGTTTATTATTCTTTTTTAACAATAAAAATATCTCAAAAGGAGCGTCCAGGTTTTATCAAAAACTTTATACAGAACATAATTTGAAAATTATGTTTAGGGCCTTCGGAGTAATTCTTTTTTTGGCTGGTTTAGTTTTAATATTTCTGAAATAATTATTTAAAATTTTAATAAAGAATTGATTGCGATTGGTTTAATTTGGGCGGGTCGATCATTATGTAGTAGGTCATTCTTGGAATAAATTATTAGCAGCAGTCTTTTTTCGCTCATATTTAGCTTAAAAAATTCCTCAAAATTCTCTTACCCAAGGGCAAGAATTGAACCTTTGTCGCCAAGAAGGCGGTTTTTTGGTAGAATAAGAAAAAGGTCTTAAATTAACCAATAATTAATTACAAAAATTAAAAAAAATGAATATTGAAATCGCTTATATAGTTGCAGGCACAATGATATTTGTAGGATTCATAGTAGGAGCGGGAATAATATATAGTGGGTTAGAAAAAATAGCCAATGCGATAAAAAAATAAAAAAATGAATTCAAACAAAAAGACCGCAAGATGGGTGGGAATATTCTACATTCTTGCGACGGCCGCCTACTCACTTGCCATGATTTTATTGGATCCAATTATTAATAGTCCAGATTTTCTTACTCAGGCTTCTCTAAATGCAAACCAAGTACTAATGGGGGCATTCCTTGTGTTAATTGATGCTATTGCAGTTGCAAGTATTGGAATTTGTATGTATAAAATCCTAAAAAAGTGTCATAGAACTTTAGCTCTTGGGTTTCTTAGTGCTAGGGTTGTTGAGGGAACAATATTCATAATGACTATAGTCCCCACACTAACACTCTTGACATTAAGTCATGAGCTTGTAAAAACAGGGGCTCAGGATGCTTCTTATTATCAAGCCTTGGGTCAGGCGTTGCTATCAGCAGGTGATTGGATATTTTTGATTGGATACGGACTTGTTTTTGCCATATCTGCTCTAATTCTAAATTTTGTATTATATAAATCAAAGCTCGTTCCTCAATGGTTATCAGGTTGGGGTTTTGTTAGCGCAGTATTTGTACTTGCAAACTTTTTATTGCAATATTCTGGTATTAATCCGGTTGGAATTTTAGATTTTTCAATCGCCGTGCAAGAAATGGTATTTGCGTTGTGGCTGATAGTTAAAGGATTTAATCCATCTGCAATCGCTTCCGCATCTATCAGAACAAATTAATTTCATTGAACTTTTTCGTACAATTCTTTTATTTGTGCCGTTATTACCTTAGGATACTTATAAATTTTCCACTAAACAGGTTCTAACATCGTCCGTCCCCCGGAGCAAATTTCCGCCTATTCTTTTAGGCGGTTTTTTTGGTAGAATGATAATGATTTAATAAGTTCATTGATTCTTCATAAAATTGTGTTAAAATAAAAAGGTTATAATATAAATTTTTAAAAATAATATGTCAGAAGAAATTAAAAAAGAAAAGAATAAATGGATTGGAATGATTTTTATTGGTTTTTTAATCTTAGGTTGGGCTCTTGGCGTGTTAATTGATAATCTAATAGTAGGATTAGCTGTAGGCTTCGGTTTGGCATTTATCACCTATGGAGCATTACATCTCAAAGGAATAAATAACTAATTTTTAAACATATGGAAAAACAAAAAAAAGAATTTCCTTTTCAAATTCACATAGTTATTGGAATTATTTGGATTTTTATTGGAGCAGCTGTTAAGTCAGGGCCTTGGTCAATATTCTGGATATTGGTAGGATTAGTATTTATTACAATTGGCATGTTGGCCGGGATAAAAAAATCAAAAAGACCAATTAGTAATTCTTAAATTCATGGAAGAAAATAATAAAACATATCCAGAAGGTCATTTTGTAGGACAGTGGATGTCAATCGGTATGGCAATTGGGGCACCATTGGGACTTGCTTTTAGTTTTGTTTTTAAAAATTTTATTTCTATATTAGTAGGCCTGAGCATAGGAATGTGTATTGGTTTAGTGATAGGTTATAGGACAGAAGCTAAATATAAAAAAGAGGGAAAGATTAGACCTTTGACGGAGGAAGAAAAGAAAAGAAAAAAAATAGGAATAACAACGCTCTTGATAATTTTATTAATCGGAGCTTTAGTTGGACTTTTGCTTTTTTTGGTAAAATAAAAGAACGTGGAGCAAGAAACAAAGAAATTAAAAAATAACAATAAAACCATTTGGCAATTTTTTATTGCCTTCATGGTTATTTTATTAGTAGTTTTGGCAGGTAGTATAATTATTATATTACTACAGGGGGGTCACGCGATTAGCGGTAAAGAAGTCGTTCACAAAGCTGCTTTTCCTTTGGTAATTTTTATTCCGATGTGGGTTTTACTGTTAGGGAAAATAGGAAAGCCCACACCAAAGCAGGAAAAAATTATAAAAACAATGCTAATTGCAGCACTTATTCTGCTTGGGGCTAATGTATTGGTATTCTGGCTTTTTTAAGGGTAAATTTTTCTTAATTTGTAAAAAATCAGATTAAAGAAGCCACCAAACAGGTTCTAACATCGTCCAGCCAGGGGAGCTAATTTAAAATTCCTGTAAAATTGTTTAATCTCTAAGAGTTTCTCCTTCATCATCGCCATATATTCTTGATTCTCTAAAATTATAATAAGCTTTGAACTGGGGAGCTAATAAAAATCGCCAAAAAGGCGGTTTTTATTTTATATCGGCTTGTTTTTCGTAATTCTTGACAAAAATTTTGAATTTGTTAGCCTAAATAGGGTAGGACAAGGGTAGGACACAATTTGATTATCGAGACTTGACAAAGATTTTGAATTTGCTATTTTAAACCCAGTAGTGAGATTTTTCTACTACTGGGTTTTTTAACCACCTAGGAGGGGTTTAGGAATAAATAGGTCGTTAATAAAAAGAAAGATCCGAATTGGAGGGAATCAATGAGGTGGTTTTTTTGTTGTCGCGGTTAAACCAGGTTTTACATTGAGAGAAGCTATCTCTGGGCGCCGGGTTGGATGATTTGTTTCATTTCCTCCCTAACCTTGGGGCTCGGAGATAATTTCTCTTAATGTTCTGTAATAGAAATAGATTTTGAAAAATCAACGTGATAAACTCTTTAAATTAATTATAGAATAATAAAATACAAAAAACCATCTTAATATCCACAAGCTTGACCAAAAATCTTATTATGCCAATATATCAAATAATGATTACTAAAACATTTTGATGCTATCGTGAACAACTTATCTATTCTTACCAACCCAAAACGAGGATATTGTTCAGAAAAAGTTCTCACATTAATATTCGCTACAATTTTTGCGGGCTGTTTTGTATTTTCAATACTTAATTTTCCATCCCAGGCATTAGCCAATGGTTTTCCCGAGAACTGTTACAATCCTTTTGACCTTACTATTCCTGGGCCAAGTTGCACTGTTCCTCCAGAACCATACTGCGGTGACGGAATCATCAACGGAGATGAGGATTGTGATGAAGGAGCAAACAACGGCGTTGAATGCACTCCTGACTATGGCTCATCTTGTACTTATTGTTCAAGCGAGTGTACAATCGTTGAACTTCAAGGACCTTATTGTGGAGATGGAATCATTAACGGAGAGGAAGAGTGTGAAGATGACGAAGACTGTCATTGCGGGAGGGTTTGTAGTGATTGTTCATGTGTACCACCACCTCAACCTTATTGTGGTGATGGAAACTTAGATGATGGCGAAGAATGTGACGATGGCAATAATATTGATGGGGATGGATGTTCGGCTACTTGTACAATTGAAATCCCAGAGCCTTATTGTGGTGATGGTAATTTAGATGCAGGTGAGGAATGTGAAGTAGGTCACGAATGCAATTCCCCTCAAGGTTATACCTGTAATCTTCAAACTTGTCTTTGTGAAGAAGAACCACCTCAACCTTATTGTGGTGATGGAAACTTAGATGCAGGCGAAGAATGCGATGATGGCAATAATATTGATGGGGATGGATGTTCGGCTAATTGTACAATTGAAATCCCAGAGCCTTATTGTGG
>JAHCRH010000021.1 GCA_020148025.1 Patescibacteria group bacterium | reverse complement strand
ATGTTATGGAAAGAGTTGACTTAGAGCATCGGCATTTAGTAGCTGGTGGATTGATGGGCGTGTTTAAGAAAATCTGGCCTGATGTCTGGTCTGCCAGAATGGAATACATCTTAAATAATTCTATTTTGGCTCTTCTTGAATATCCGGGTTCAACCCTGCTTGGGATTAATAGGATGATGTCTGACTCAGATTTTCGGAAAAAAGTGGTAGAGAAAATTACTGATCCAATGGTTAAGTCATTTTGGGTTAATGAATTTGCCCGTTATACTCAAAGATATGAAGTGGAAGCTACAGCAGCTATTCAAAACAAAGTTGGTCAATTCATTTCAGCTCCCCTGATTAGAAATATTATTGGTCAGATTGGCTCGGCTATTAATATGCGGGAAGTGATGGATAAAGGAAAAATTTTAATTTTAAATTTATCAAAAGGAAGAATAGGGGAGGATAATTCAATGTTATTGGGAGCTCTTTTAATTACAAAAATACAGTTGGCTGCTATGTCCCGAGTGGATATGCCCGAAGAGAAAAGAAGAGATTTCTTTTTATATGTAGATGAATTTCAAAACTTTGCCACCGAATCATTTGTTAATATTCTCTCTGAAGCAAGAAAATATAGATTAGCTTTAATTTTGGCTCATCAATACATTGCCCAAATGGATGAGACGGTTAGAGATGCTGTTTTTGGTAATGTCGGGACTTTAATTTCTTTCCGAGTCGGGGCAGAAGATGCCGAATATTTAGAAAAAGAATTTATCCCGGATTTTACTGCCGGAGATATTGTTAATTTGGCAAAATATAACGTTTATTTAAAATTAATGATTGATGGGGTAGCGGGAAGACCTTTTTCCGCTGAAACCTTAGCTCCGTTTCCAAGAGCCGAGGTTTCCAACAAAGAAAAGATTATAAAAGTTTCTCGGGAAAGATACGGAACTCTTCGGGGAGAGGTTGAAGAAAAAATTACCAAATGGGCGGGGTTTTTGGAGATGCCGGCTGTCTCAGCTCAAGCTCCCAAAGCTCCTGTTCTTTATGATGCCACCTGTTCGTTATGCGGCAAGCCTACAAAAGTGGTCTTCCCGCCAGATGGCAGGAGACCGGTGTATTGT
>JAHCRH010000001.1 GCA_020148025.1 Patescibacteria group bacterium | reverse complement strand
AATAAAAAAATCATCATTATCTTTGTCGCATTAATTGTTATCGGGGCAGTTTTTATTTTCGTGACCGACAATAAAAACTCAGAAGAAGTTGTAAAAATAGCACAACAGACAAAAGAAGTTCAAGAATTTTTGAAGAAATATCCTGACGCAAATCTTAAAGTAATAATCGGGGATATATTCGACAAAATTGCTTTTGTTGAATATATAGTTAGAACCGAGACAGAAAGATTAAACTTTTTCATTTATATTGATAAAACCACAGGAGAAATAGAAAGAATGGAAATCGCGGTTTTAAATGAAACCGGGCTAGAATACAGCACCGAAAATATTCTGAAATTTCTCTCTAACTAAAAGACATTTAATATGCCCCGCGTGGGCATAAACTGCGATATAAGAGAAAAGACCCGAATATGAAATGGTATTATAATCTCGAAGGACCTTAAAGGATTTGGTAAATATGTAAAAATCGAGGTAAAATAAAAGTAGAAATATGGACAATAATTTATCTAAAAATAAAAAAAGATGGTCAAGAGAAGGCGCGATTATTGGAGCAGTTGTTGGAGCAATTAGCGGTTTTTTATCAGGCTGGCTAAAAGACGAATTCGGGCTTGATTTTTTAACACGACTCTTAATAGTAGTTATTGTTAGTAGTATTGTTGGAGGAATAGTATATCTTTTTCTAAGGAATAAATAGTTATTTTTTAAACTCTTACAAAAGTAGGCCCTAATCCTACCAATCTTTCCTTTATTTCTTTCCAGTCTATGGTTCTGAACGCGTCCAATAGGGGGAGCCGTGATGAAAATCGCCTTTGAGGCGGTTTTTTGGTAGGATAAGGTAATAGAATTTAATAATATATAAAATTATTATGATAGACATTACAGTAAAAAATTCCGATAGCGATGAAAACTTACGAACCTTTCTAGATGGCAGTAAAAGGTCAGTGATAGTTTTAGAGTCTATAACTATTGGGCGTGGGGAATATCTTCCTGGTTGGAGATGGTCAAAACACGCAGGCCCACAGACTGGAAAGGATTCCGAGGTTCATATCGGGTTTATTCTTTCAGGTCAAATGACAGTTCGAGCAGCTAGTGGTAAAGAAGTTACAGTTGGTCCAGGAACGGCATTTGAGGTGCAACCTGGGCATGATGCTTGGGTAGTGGGAGATGAACCGTGTGTAGCCCTTGACTTCAAGTGTATATAAGAGAGGTTCTAACATCGTCCAGCCAACTCCTTCATTTGCTCTAAAACAACCCCAGGACATTTAAGCACCTCCTCCCATCTCAAGGTTCTAAAATCGTCCGCTAGACCGAGTCCGCCCCGAGAGTTTTTCTCGGGGTTTTGGTTTTATTGATAGATTTTTAAATAAGAAATATAATGTAAACAACAAAGGGAGGAAGAAAAAAAATGAACCAAACTAAAACTACTTTTTTCATTCAAGCATTTTATTCTTTCATCAGCGGGATATTAATAATTGTCCTACCATTGCTCATGCGAGAAAGAAATATCAGCATAGTTTCAATCGGATTAATTTATGCTTCTCTTCCGATGGTTTTTCAGTTAACGAGAATGGGTTTTGCTTTAATATCGGACTTTATGGGCAGGAAGATTTTTTTTGTTTTTAATGGAATTTTGAAAGTGTTCTCTAGTGCAATCTATTATTTCGCCTATTCTCCATTAATATTTTTATCTGGAAAAATCACTGAGAGCGTGAGTGACGCTTGTATTTGGTCAGTCAACAGAGCCTTCATTTTAGACCAAGAAAAAAGAAAACGGGAGTCGTTAGTTAAGTTGAGAATTTTCAACATTATTTTTTCGGCTCTCGGTAAATTAATGACGGGATTTTTGATAGTCTATTTCCTTTACACAAATATTCTGATATTCTGCGCCATTTTAAGTATCCCAATAATTTTAATTGCTTTAACTATTGTTGAGAGAAAAAGAGGGAGATTCCGGGTTAAAGAAATCTTTGACCATTTAGATCTTAATAAAAAGCACGTATTATTTAAGAAAGCTTTATTTCTTTTTTTAATGTTTGGAATCTCTCTGGGTTTCATAACAGGCTATGTATTTCCCTTATTCCTTAAAGAGATCGGATTTGAGCCTAAAACTATTGGAATTTTATTAGGAGCTCAAATGTTTTTGATGGGTTTGTCCACTTTTTATGTGGGAAAATTAAAAGGAAAATTTTTATTCTATTGGGCATTATTTTATTCAATTGTTTTATCTCTAATAGGACTTTCTGGGACCGCTTTGGTTGGATTTTTCGTCATAATTTTCGGCATTGCTAACGGAATAGTCCCTGTTTTCCAAGAAGATATTTTTTACAAGATAACAAGAAACGGAACTTATAGTACAGACATTGGTTTATTAACAACAAGTCTCCACTTCGGCAGGACCATTAGCTTAGCCTTATCAGGGTTCATCATAACTTTTTACGGGTTTGGCCCAGTGTTTCTTTTATCAGCCTTGATTTTCATTATCTTTTCTCTCTACATATATAATACTTTCATAAAAAGAACTGAGCCTGCTCCATCTTAAAGCAGCCCCGTCCCGGAGAAATCAAAAAAGCCCAGCGCTGGGCAATTTTGTTTATAAGATTTCTATATCTTCCTTTTTGCTTAAATTACCTTTTTTGCCACTGAGGAGCACGACGGGCACGTTTTAATCCAAATTTTTTTCTTTCTCTCATTCGGGGGTCTCGAGTTAAGAAACCGACTCTCCGAAGACGTTTTCGATAATCGGGATTAAAGAGAATTAGGGCCCGAGCTATCCCGTGTCTTATCGCCTCAGCCTGAGCATGAAGCCCCCCGCCCTTTACAATAATGGAAACTCTAAACCGATCAAGAGATTTCATTTTTTTTAATGAGGATTGGGCAATTTGCTGAAGTTCTAAAGTGGGAAAATAAATATTGAAAGGTTTTTCATTAATCAAAAGAGTTTTTTCTCCCCGGGTAAAAAGACGGATTCGAGCCACCGCTGTTTTTCTTCGGCCAACTGCCTCAAAATACTTTTCCTGGCTAATTTTGGTTTTTTCAATCTTTTCTTTTAAAACTGCTTTTTCAACTTTAATTTTTTTTGGTTTTTTAGTTTTTACCGTTTTTTTAGCTTTTAATTTTTTTGATTTTTTGGTTTTTTTTAGCATATCATTAATTTTACAAAAAACTCAATCTTTTAATCTGTTTTTGTCGTAATTTATTCTTAGGTAACATTCCTAAAACTGCCACTTTAAAAACCTTAGCTGGATTTTTAGCAAAAAGTTTTTTCAGAGAAATTTCTTTTAAACCTCCGGGGAAACCAGAATGACGATAATATTTTTTTTTCTCCATTTTTTTACCACTAAATCTAATCTGATCAACATTTTTTATAGTGACAAAATCACCCATATCCTCATTAGGCTGGAAACCTGGTTTATGTTTGCCATGTAATAAAATAGCAACCTCGGTTGCCAATCTTCCCAGTGTTCTACCTTCGGCATCAATGGTGTGAGTCTTCCGTTCCATAATTTATTTTACAAGTTCAATTATGGCCATTCTTGCTCCATCCGATTTCCTTGGCCCAAGCTTTATAATCCTGGTATAGCCACCGCTTCTTTCTTTGTATCTCGGTCCAATTTCGTCAATTAACTTTTTAACTACCCGACGAGAAAAAAATTTTGCTAACAATCTCCTTGAAGCTAAATCTCTTTTTTTTGTTCGGGTTATGAATTTTTCTACAAAAGGACGTAATTCCTTTACTTTAGCCTCAGTTGTCCTGATTCTCTCATTTGAAATTAAGGCGGAAGCCAACGATTTTAATACAGCTTGACGTTGATTTCTTTTGCGGGAAAGTTTTCTACCGCGTTTCCGTTTTCTCATATTCTTTTTTATTTTTTTAATTCCAATTTTAGTTTCTTCAATTCTTTTTTAATCTCCTTTACCCCTGCCTGTCCCATTCCCTCTAGTTTCAAGAGGCTCTTTTCGTTTTTTCTTAAAATTCCAGCAACGGTTTTGATATTATTTTTCAATAAAGCATTCAGGGTTCGGGCAGAAAGTTTTAAATCCTCAACTTCAATCTTATTAAATTCTTCTTTAACTTTTTCTTTTTTAACTGGTACTTCCTTAGGCTTGTATTTCTCGCCAAAGAAAGCGAAATGTTGAGTCAAAATTTCTAATGCCCGAAAAAATGCCTCCTCGGGAGTAATTGTTCCATCAGTTTCTATTTCTAGAATTAATCGGTCAAAATCAGTCCTCTCCCCCACTCTCATATTTTCCACCCGACAGGCTACCCTTCTTACCGGAGTAAAAATGGCATCTAAGGCAATTACCCCTATTTCCAATTTTCCCTTTTTTCTTCTTTCGACTGGAAGGTAACCTATTCCTTTTTCAATTTGGATTTCCATTTCAAGCTCAGCATTTTTATTAGTTAAAGTAGCAATAGGGACATTTTTGTTTACCAATTCAACCTGGGAAGGTAATTTGAAATCGGCTCCCTTAACTTCTTTTTCGCCTTTAATTTTGAGAGTTGCCTTTTGGGATTCATCGGTATAAATCTTAAATCTTAATTGCTTCAAGTTTAGAAGAATTGAAATTACATCTTCCCTCGCTCCTGAAATAGTTGAAAATTCATGTTGAGCGCCTTTAATTTTCACTTGAGTAACTGCCGCTCCTGATAAAGAAGAAAGTAAAACTCTCCGGAGAGAATTACCAATAGTTACTCCATAACCGGGATATAAAGCTTCAATCTTAAAGGAAGCTCGATTTCCTTTTTTTTCAATAATTTTAGGTGGAAGAGGAAGAGGAATCATAAGTTTATTGATTGTTATCGTGAATAAAATTCAAAAATGATTGGAATTTCAGCTGGGGGAGCAACCTCTTCTAAGGAAGGGGAAGCGATAACTTCCCCTGTCAAGGTTTTGATGTCCAGGGAAAGCCAAGAAGGAGGTTGATATTTTTTTAATTTGGTTTGAAGATTTTGGAAAATATTTTTTTCTCGAGAAGTTGGGTGAAGGGTAATTTTATTTCCTTTCTTTAGTTGATAGCTGGGGATATCAACTGCTTTTCCATCAATTGAAAAATGGCCGTGATTAACTAATTGGCGGGCTTGAGCCCGAGAGGAAGCGAATCCCAATCGAAAAATTACATTATCTAAACGACTTTCTAATTTCTTAATCAGAAATGTTACATTATCTTCCGCTTTTCCTCGAGATTCCAAAGCTTGCTCTACATATCTCTTAAATTGACGCTCCTCCAAATTATACCAATTTTTTAATTTTTGTTTTTCTCTCAATTCCTTCCCATATTCAGAAAGAGTCCTTAATCTTCTTTTTCTTTTCTGTCCCGGCGGATAAGGCCTTTTTACCATTGGACATTTTGGAGACAAACATTTTTCCCCTTTTAAAAAAAGTTTTGCACCCAATCTTCGACAGATTCTGCATTTTTTATTTTGCATATTATACTCTTCTTACTTTTGGCGGTCGACATCCATTATGAGGAATGGGGGTAACATCCTGAATTGAAATAATATCTAAACCCCGATTAGCCAAAGACCTTATGGCTGATTCTCGACCAGAACCTATACCCTTTACTAAAATTTCGACCTTATCTATTCCTAATTTTTTGGCTCGCTGAACTAAAACCTCAGCCACTTTAGAGGCCGCAAAAGGAGTACCTTTCTTTGTTCCCTTAAATCCAACATTACCAGCGCTGGCCCAGGTAAGAGTATTTCCTTGAGGACCAGTTAAAGTCATTATTGTATTATTATAAGAAGAAAAAATATAAACCTTTCCCTCCTTGATTTTTTGAGGAGCCTGAACTTTAATTTCTTTTTTTAAAGCCGCCTCGACTCTTGCTCTTTCTTTTAGAAGCTCTTCTTCAGTTTTTTTGATAATTCTTTTTTTACCCATAATCTCATCTTAACATTTAAACATTTTAACATTTAAACAAAAAAAAGTATTTTGATATGTTAAGATGTTAGGATGTTAGTATGTTAGTATGTTAAAATGATTTTTACTTGGGGGCGGGCGGTGGTTTTCTTCCCGAACCTACCGTTTTTCTTACATTTCCTCTGACCGTCCGGGTATTAGTCCGGGTTCTTTGACCCCTTACTGGTAATCCCTTAATATGACGAATCCCTCGAAAGGTTCCTATATCCTTTAATCTTTTAACATTCATCATTATCTCTCTTTTAAGTCCTCCCTCAATTTTATATTTTTTTTCGATATTTCCTTTAAGTCGAGAAATCTCTTCGGGCGTCAAATCTTTAGCCCGGCGCCGACCTTCAATTCCAACTTCAGCTAAAATCCTCTTACTCAAAGAAAGACCTATTCCATAAATATAGGTTAGAGCAATCTCTATTTGTTTTTGTTCCGGGATATTAACTCCGGCAATACGTGGCATATTTTTTATCCTTGTCTTTGCTTATGTTTAGGGTTTTTACAAATAACATAAATTCGCCCTTTTCTTCGGACTATTTTACAGTATTTACAAATTTTTTTAACTGATGATCTAACCTTCATGCTTTATTTTCCTCTGTAAACAATTCTCCCCCTTTTTTTATCATAAGGACTAATCTCCACCGTTACTCGATCTCCCGGTAAAACTTTAATTCGGTAAATCCTCAATTTACCGGCCAGATGGGCAATTATTTCTTTCCCATCATCTAAGACGACACGAAAATGGGTACTAGGTAAAGCCTCTATTACTTTACCTTTTTCTCGCAAAATTTTTTTCTGGGGATTCATCTTGTAATTGTTTAAGATAGCAAAAATTTATAATTTAGTCAACCCATTCGACAAGGGCTTCGACTGAGCTCAGCCGAATGTCCTCAGGGTTAATGCTGAGCCTCTGTCGAAGCATCAATATTGTCGCTCTCCTCCCTCGCGCTTCGCTCGAGCGGTCGCCCTTGGCGACCTTCGCTCCGCTCCCCAGACACCTCTCGGTTTCTGGCGGTCGTCGCTTCGCTCCTCCCTGTCTTCCTATACGGGAAAACACCTAGTTTTCCCGACCCCTTTCTGAAATTTGGATTAAAGTTCTAAAAAATATTTATTTATCCCATCAAACAAGAATTATCTCTTCTGCCATTGCGGAGCGCGTCTTGCTCGCTTTAATCCAAATTTATTTTCAATTCGATTTTTTCAATATCCTGAGGAATTTTTCTTACCCAAAATGGCCAAGCACTTATTTGAGCTTTAATAATGTCTGCTTGATTTTCTAAAATAATTTTAGTCTCCTCCAAAGACTTCCCTTTTAAGTTCTCTCTAAGAAAAGAGGAGTCAATATCCAAGTAAATTTTGGCTGAGAACTTTAAATTTAAAACAGTTTTTTCTGATTCAAGGTCGGTTGATTCTGCTTGGAAGTCAATTTTTAGACTTTCGGTCTGAAGTTTCTTATCTTTTGGAATTTGGGCTGAAATAAATTCTTTAGCAAAATTCTCGAGATCAGATTTTTTAAAAACCAGGGTTTTAGATTTTACTTTTACTTTAACTTCAAAGGATTGAACTTCAGCGCCTAGCTCAACCTCTGGAAAAGTTTCTAAGATCTCTCCTTTTATTGCTTCCTCCAACGGGATGAAGTCAGTTGGAATTTTGCTCTTTAAAGATTCATTTATTCGAGTAAATGCCGTTTCAGTTAAAATGTTTTTTGCCCTTTCTAAATCATCTTCGGTGACTTGAGAGATTGTTCCACCTCCTGTCATTGGTTCAAAAGACTCTCCATGAATATAAAAGAACAAATCGGTACCACTGAGTCCGGGAACAGAAAATTTAGAAGGTCCAATATTATATTTTTCACCTTCACCAGGACGACAGGCAATTATCTTAATATCAAGATAACTTTTAGCCGGAATAACTATTTTTTGAGGTGAACAAAAATAGAGCACCTTCTCAAAAGGAGGCTGAAATCGAGTTCCTGACCTTAGAGCTACTAAGAGATGATAATTATTATAAACTCGAATCGTACCCTCAGCTTTCTTTTCAATTTTGCCAGAAGAGGGAAATTCCTGGGAAGCACTTTCTTCAATTTCAAAAATTCTTGCAGGTATGCTCCCTTCCAAGAAATTTACTTGAAAAGTCTTAGTGCTAGCGGTAATCTCTTTATTAAAATTTAAAATCTCAGTTTCCGGCCAAATCTCAATTTCTACTTTAGCTAAAGCAAAATAGCCGATAATTCCCAGTAAAATCAAAGATAAACAAGCGAAAATCAAACCTTTTTTAAATACTCCAAAACGAGATACTCTCTGTTCTTTAATCTTCTTTTGGACAAATTTTTTGGGTGGCAAAATATCAAAAAAAATTTTTCTATTCATAAGAAATTAAAAGAAGGGAAATTTCTTGAGGACTGTTAAGACCCTGAGTTTTATCTTCAATATTCTTTAACTCGTTAGGATAGATAAGTCTCACCTTTGGTTTGAAAACAAAAGGAAAGTCAGCCCAATCACCTTTTTCTAAAATTTCTGGAATTTCTGGCAAGAGACTTCCCCCACCAAAAAGAAAAATATTAGAGGGAAATAATTTCTTGGAGAATTTCTTTAAAGTTTCTTCTAAATTTTTAAACCAATCTTGAAGATTAGCAGAAAAAATCTCTTTAACCTTTTTTCTTGTTTTTCCTGACAAAAGTAACTGGGAATAATTGTGTTTTAAAACTCTTGCCTCTTGGAAACTTAATCCTAAAATCTGGGAAAGCTTCCGAGTAAAATCGACCCCTCCCTTTTTAAATTCAGAGGTTTTCTTTAGTTTTCCCTTTTCCACCAAAAAAATTTTTGTTAATTCTCCGCCAATATCAAGGAAAATAGCATTTATCTTCTTGTCTTGAAAAAAAAGGGGCAGATTTTCAGCCTGATGGATTATTTTAGAAATTTTTAAATCTAAATCTTGGCAAATCTTCTTGACCTTCTCCAAATAATATCTTGACAAAAAAACAGCTAAAACTTTAAAATCAAGATTTTTACCGCTCAATCTCTGAATTGAAGAAACTTCATAACCATCAATCTTTATTTCCAGAATTTTTAGATTAGAAAAATAGAAATCTCTGGGTAAGAGGCCTACTTCTCGAGCGAATTCTTGAGAGAGTTTTTCTTTAACCGAATTTGAAACCTCTTTATAAATTTGACTCTTTTCGATCTCGCTAATAATTTCTTTTTGATTTTTCCTTCTAAAATTTTGAGACACCACTCTTCCTCTCAAAATATTAGCTGGTAAACCAAGAAAAAGAGCATCTGTCTTTATCTGAGCCTTCTTCTGAACTTCTTCAATTACTTTTGAAATTGCTTTTTTGAGAATTTCTTCTCCAAGACCCTTAGTATTGAAAACTCCAAATTGCTCGAAATATTGAGTAGAAGCCCCACGGACAATGATTTTTTCACCTTCCTCTTTTCTGCTTTTGCCAGAGCGAGCAGGGGAAGAAAAAATTAAAGCCTTTACTGCTTCGGTCCCGACATCTAAGGCTAAAAAATATTCCGGCTTGATTTCTTTCGAAAAAGGAAATTTGACTTTCATCCTTTTAATTATATCACAAAATAGAAATTTTATTCTAAAATAGCTTTTATTCTTCTGATTCCCGCACCAGATGACTCTTCTTTAACGATTTTAAATTTACCAAGTTCTGAAGTTCTATTGATATGAGGGCCAGCACAAATTTCTTTTGAAAAGTTACCAATTGAATAAACTTTAACAATTTCAGGGTACTTTTCCTTAAAAAAAGCTAAAGCGCCTGATTTTATCGCCTCTTCATATCGCATCTCCTCTTTTTTAACTACTAAATCTTCTTTTATCTTTTGATTAACCAAGTCTTCAATTTTTTTAATCTCTTCAGCTGTCATTTTTTGGGGATGGGAAAAATCAAACCGAAGTCTTTTGGAGGTAATATCTGAACCCATTTGTCTAATATGGGGACCTAAAATTTTTTTTAAGGCAGTGTGGAGTAAATGAGTTGCGGTATGAAGTTTAGTAGCTTCGAAACTTGCCTCCTTTCCTACACCTCCAAATTTTTTCTCTGCTCCTGCCCGAGAAATTTCCCGATGTTCTTCAAAGGCTTCTTTAAATCCTTCAATATCAATTTCCAATTTTCTTTCTTTTGCTAATTCTTGAGTCAATTCTAAAGGAAACCCATAGGTATCAAAGAGATGAAAGGCATCAATTCCTGAGATATCTCCTTTAGCTGAAATCTTTTCAAATTGTTTTAAACCTTTTTCTAAGGTTTTTTCAAATTTCTCTTCTTCATTTTGTAAAATTGTTAAAATATCTGTCTCTTTAGATTTCACTTCAGGGTAAGTGTCTTCGTAAATTTCAATAACTTTTTGAGCCAAGGGAATTAGAAAGTTTTTAGGTAGATTTAATAACCTTCCGAATCTGATTGCTCTTCTTAAAATTCTTCGCAAAACATATCCCCTCTCCACATTTGAAGGGAAAATTCCTTCTGCAATCAAAAAAACTGTTCCTCTAATATGATCGGCTAAAATTCTGAAGTTTCTTTTTTCTTCTTCGTATTTTTTAAAGGAAATTTTTCCCAATTCTTGAATGATTGGCAAGAAAAGATCAGTTTCATAAGCTGAGGGTTTTTTTTGTAAAATGGCGACCAATCTTTCAAATCCAATTCCAGTATCTATGTTCTTTTGAGACAAAAGTCGACAATTTCCATCTTCATCTTTGATATATTCCATAAAAACCAAATTCCAAATTTCTACAAAACGTTGACAATGATGGCAATTTGGACCACAGTCAGGATTTTTGCAACCAAATTCTTTTCCCCTATCATAAAAAACTTCTGAAGTAGGACCGCAGGGACCTGTTTTCCCAACCGGTCCCCAGAAATTTTCCTCTATACCAAATTCTCCTATTCTTTCTCTCAAAACTCCGTTTTCCTGCCAAATTTTTTTTGACCTTTCATCTTTTGGTATGTTTTTTTCTCCTTTAAAAATAGTTACCCAAATTCTATTTTTATCTATATTTAAAACACCAACCAAAAATTCTAAGGCGTATTTAATCATTCTTTTTTTAAAATAACCTTTTTCTTGGTCTTGACCAATTGACCAATTTCCCAACATTTCAAAAAAGGTGTGATGGATATCGTCACCTACTTTATCTATGTCATCGGTCCTAAAACATTTCTGACAAGAAGCCAAGTGTCTTGTTCCAAACCTCTCGATAGGATCTCTTCCCCCTGCCAAATATAAAGTAAACTGCTGCATGCCAGCGGTAGTAAACAAAACAGTAGGGTCAGACGGTAAAAGCGAACCGGAGGCCACAATTTTGTGTCCTCTTTTTTCAAAAAAATCTAAAAAATTTTTTCGCAAGTCTTTAGAAATCATTTTCTATTCTAATCTTACTAAATAAGAAGATTTTTTCAAATAAGTTAAAGGGCCGCCAAAAAGGCGGCTCAACCATCTACTATCTACATACTACATACTAATTAGCTGTATCTATCAGCCACCGTTGAAGCTACATAGGACTCTGGTTTAATCTTTGGCTCAAAGCCATTTCCCCGGATTAAACCAGTAACTTCTTTTATCATATCTCTTGTCTGACCGTGCTCTCCAATATCAGCATGAATATAACGAAGTTGATAATTAAAAGGTTGCTTCGCTTCTCCAGCCTTCGGCTGGCGCTTGCCCTTTGGGCTCGCTTCGCTCAGCTCCCCAGAACCTTGCGGTTCTGGCGGTCGGCTTTCAGCCTCCCTGTTTCCACCACGGGAAAACACCCAGTTTTCCCGACCCCCTTCTGGCTTTTTATCAAAAGCATTTGATTCACTTTTTATCTTTTTCTCAAAGTTCTCTCTTAAGAATAGAGCTAATTCACAGGATAATAAAACTTCTTCCAAAACTCGCATTTTCCA
The DNA here is from genome assembly GCA_020148025.1 of Patescibacteria group bacterium. GTDB lineage: Bacteria > Patescibacteriota > Minisyncoccia > Minisyncoccales > JAHCRE01 > JAHCRF01. The sequence continues at coordinate 69,052 of JAHCRH010000001.1, read as the reverse complement.
ATTGGAAAATTTTTTTCTTAGAGATGGAGGATAATTTATTTTTTTAAGAAAAAATCTCCCTCCTTCCCCTACTCTTAAAATAACCACTGCCACTGGGAAATTGAATTTCTCTCCAGAGGAAGAATCACAACCAACAATAATATCGTAAAACTTTTCTGGTTTCTCCTTCATGTAGCTTAACATTTCCTCCATCACCTCCTTGATTTTCAAATTTCCTCGAGTGGGATTATAAAAATAACCTTTTAAAAATTTATCCATACTATTCTATTAAAATACTAAAAAGCACAAAAAAGTCAAGCTTTTAAATTAGAGTTTAACTCTATTGACACTTCTGAGATTTAACAGCTACGCAGAAATTGTTTTCACAATTTTAATAAACTCTTTGGGATCTAAAGAGGCTCCGCCAATTAAAAGTCCCTGGAAATCGGCTTCTTTTATATAGTCTCTGGCATTTTTACTATTGACACTGCCTCCGTAAATCATTCTTAGTTTCTTAGCAATCGAAAGAGAATATTTTCTAGCCATCATCTTTCTAATAAGCAAACTCATTTTTTGGGCTTCTTCAGTGTCACAAGGTTTTCCAGTTCCAATCGCCCAGGCGGGCTCGTAGGCAATTGTAATCTTTTCGATCTCCTTTTTTGAAACTTTCTTAAGACCTTTTTCGATCTGAGACTTTAAAATACTTTGAGTCTGGCCTTTTTCTCGTTCCTCTTTAGTTTCCCCAATACAAAAAATTGGATTTAATTTTACTGATATCGCAGCCTTTATTTTTTTATTTATCATTTCATCGGTCTCATCGAAATAGATTCTCCTTTCGGAATGCCCTAAAATTACATATTTGCAGCCAAAATTTAAAAGCTGCTTTGGGGAAACTTCTCCAGTAAAGGGTCCTTTTCCCTTCCAAAAACAGTTCTGTCCACCTAATTTTATCTTTGTCGCTTGTCGCTTGTCGCTTGTCAATAAATATACAAAGGGGGGGCAAATTACCACCTCGACATTCCTAATTTTTTTCATTCCTCTTTTTATCGAATTAAAAAGGAGCTTAGCTCCTTTTAGAGTTTGAGGGTTGCATTTCCAATTTGCTACAATTAATGGTTTCATAAATTAAAAAAATGAGAATAACCTTATTTTCTATTTTCCTTGTGTAATACCAACTGACACTGCTTTATGGAGGTGGGGGTGGGGGTGGAGGAAATGCTTTGTGTTCTAGGCATCTATCAGTAGGGGTGTCAGTGGACTCGTCCCAGCAGTAAAATCTAAACTCACTCCTCCCATCAGAGTCCGTACAAAACCAAGAGTGATAATCTTCTGAAATGAAATCAAAAGTAGATGAAACTGCGGATACACAATACCTAGAGGTAGCAGCAACGCAAAGCATAATAAGAGGTGACCTCCCTTGCTGTTTGGTAAGATCGTCTTCAATTAACTCTAGCTGTTTTCCATAAGGAGCGGGGGCATTTTCGTTAAGAGTCAAATCGACAGCACACAAATTAGCATAGGAATTATAATCACTGTTAATCATTGCGGCTATAGTTTTAATTTGTCTTAAATCAAGAAGAATTCTGGCATCCCTTGCTCTTGCCCTTACCCCTGCCAGACTAATAAACACAATCGAAGCTAAAAGCCCGATAATGGCAATGACTACTAAAAGTTCGATGAGAGTGAATGATTTTTGTTGCATCATCAGAAGATATTTAAAGATTCGTTTAAACACTTCAATCAGAGCTTTTTTAAGACAAAGTCCTTATATTTCTCCAACCCTTCGGCATATCTCTTTTGAATTTCTAAAGCAGTAAGGCCTCGGTTATAAATCTTGAATTCATCAATAAGACCGCTGAAACGATAAGCGGCATTGGTGGGCCACCCGCTTATTTGAACTGTTGTAGTCACGCTGCTAGAGGAACCTCCGCTACCACGACACCAATAAATACTTTGCTTTTTTCCATTGATATATAATTCATTATTTGTGCTTGATGGCGCTCCGTTGTAAAAAATTGCAGCAACATGAATCCAGTTATTAACTAAGCCATCCCAGGAAACTCCTAAAGCATTATTTTCTGATGTATTAAAACCAAAACAACCGTCTATTAACCACAGGTCATAAATGTCCCAACCCATTGGCATCTGACTGTTAGTACCAGTCCAATTCATCCAAAACTCAACCGTATTTTGGGCTCCACTTGCAGTATCAACTTGAACATTATTAATCCTGACATAATCATTTCCACTACAACTCAGAGCTCCTTCTCTTATCCCTTCTGTTGTCCAGTAATTGTCGCCATAAATTGTTCCATTATTTCCTCCCCAAGTATCTCCAGCTGTATTTCCTGTTCCTTCATCAAGGCTCCACCAACCAGTTATAGCATCAGATAAGCCAGCTCTTAGGGAATCAGAAAACTGCATACCGGCAGCAATTCTTGCTCTTTGCCTTGCTCCTCTTAAACTAACCAAAACAATACTGGCAATTAATCCAACAATGGCAATAACTACCATAAGCTCAATTAGAGTGAAACTTTTTTGGCCCATTATCAAAAATTTATTGTTTTCTCAAATATTCGGCTGCTTTCTCTGGCTCAATGGTGGAAATCTCCATTCTTGTTCCAATTTCAAATCCTGCCCAAATTGATGTTTTTGGTAAAATCGTCCAGTGCCAGTGATAATGATCATACTTCTTTCCATCACAGGGGGCAGTGTGTAAATAAAAGTTATAAGCCGGATCATTTAGGGCCTTATAAAGTTTACCCAAGGCCATCTTGAAGGCTTCGGCCAAAGTCCATTTTTCTCTTTCAGTTATTCTTTCAAAATAGGCTGAGTGTTTTTTTGGAGAGATTATAATTTGGAAGGCGGCCTTTGAGGCAAAAGGACATAAAACTAAAAAATCTTCATTTTCAAAAACAATCCTCTTTTGGGTTTTCCTTTCCCATTTACCCATTTGACAATAAACGCATTTTTTATGAGTCTTGAAATATTTCTTTGAATTAAAAAGAGCCCTGCTTAAATCGACATCAATAAGAGGGGTGGTGATGATTTGAGAATGGGGATGAAAGATTGAAGCTCCTGCTTCAGCCCCATGGTTGTGAAATATAGAAACATAATTTACAAATGGTTTTTTCATCAATTCTGAATATCTCTTGTAATAGGCATCAATAACTTCTTTTACCTCCTCTACCTTAAACTGACCTATTGACCTTTTATGATTTTCAGTAACCACTATTTCATGAAAACCCACTGCATTCATTGTCTGATAAAGACCACCTTCAATCTTTTTGTTTAATTTAGGGTGAGGAAAAAGAGCAGGAAATTTATTTGGAATAATAATCGTTGTCCAATTCTTAGGAATTTTTTGACCGGGGATTTTTTTTCCTTGAGCAAAAATAAGTAGGGGGTTTTCTAAATTTTTAATTTGGCAGAAGGGACAAGTCTTACGAGGAGGTACTTTTTTGAATCTCTTTTCTCTTTTGAAGGTTTCCGGCCTTCTAGCCCTGCCAGTTGCAATGATAACCCAATCTCTCGAAACCAAATCAAATCGAAGCTCAGATGGGAATCTTATTTTACCTTTGGTCTTTTTTTTAGGTTTCATATCAGATTTTATATATATTTTTAATAAAATTTAATCTTATTTTGAATACATCAATTAACATCTCTACCATTGATCTGAATTTCACTTTGCTTCCTGGGTCATTTATCCAGACTACCGGGATTTCCTTGAATTTATATCCAAGTTTTTTTGCCAGAATTAAAACCTCAACATCAAAGGCGAAACGATCAATCGTCGCCTTTGAAAAAATATCCTCTGCCGCTTTTTTAGTAAACCCCTTAAATCCACATTGAGTATCCCAGATCCCCAAGAGACCAGAAATTACCTGCGAAATTAAATTAAAAATGTCCCCTAATCTTCTTCTAAACCAGGTCTGGGGAACGGCAATTACAGCTCCTTTTATATCTCTTGAACCAATGACGATATCGAAACCTGACTCAAATTCCGGCCACATTTTCTCAATCTGATCGATTGAGGTTGAATTATCAGCATCAGTAAAAACCCGATATTTTCCTGAGGCTTTTAACATTCCCTGACGAACTCCAAATCCCTTTCCCCTCTTTTTTTCAAATTCAATTAATCTCAGGTTTTTAATTTCTGGCATCAAATTTTTAACAACCTCAACCGTTCTATCGGTTGAACCATCAGAAACAACAATAATTTCAGATTCATAATCTTTTGTCTTTAAATATTTATCAATCTCTCGCAAAGTCTCTGGTAATCTCTCTTCCTCATTATAGGCAGGGATAATAACAGATAAATAAACAGGGGCTCGTTCTGAGCGAAGCGAAGAATGGGAGGACGTGGTGGGTGGGTTGTAGTCTGGCATTAAATTATTTTAGCATAAAAAATTATAAAACAAAAAATGGGCGAATCAGTTTTCTGAAACGCCCCTTTATAGTTGTTATTTTGAAATTGTCAAGATCTCTACTCCATTTTTTGTTACTGCCACTGTATGTTCAAAATGGGCCGATATTGAACCATCAACAGTTTGATAACTATAGCCATTTTCTTGCCCCGTAGCGAGCTTGCTCTGCTTCGGGGTTGTTTTCTTTATTCTGAAATCTCCCGTTGATACCATAGGCTCAATGCAGAATGTCATACCCTCGACAAGCTCAGGCCCGGTCCTTCTTTTGCCATAATTCAATACTTGAGGGTCTTCGTGTAGATCTTTGCCAATTCCATGACCACAAAGCTCCCTAATTACATTAAATCCCTGACCCTCAACATATCTCTGAATACTGTTTCCAATATCACCAAAAGTATTTCCCGGCCGAACTTTTCTTAAGGCTCTCTTTAAAGCTTTTTTTGTCACCTTAATTAATTTCAAAAGTTCAGGCTTCACTTTTCCAACTGCTAAAGTGACTGCCATGTCAGAATGAAATCCTTTGTAAAAAAAACCAAGGTCAAGAGAAATAATATCTCCTTCTTTCAAAATTCTATTGGATGGGACGCCGTGAACAATTTCTTCATTTATTGAGGTACAAAGACAAGTCGGGAAACCATTATAACCTTCAAATGAGCATTTCCCATATTTTAAAATAAGGCTCTCAGCGAGCCTATCCAATTTTTTGGTGGTAATTCCTGGTCTGACCATCTTTTCTAACTCTTTCATAATTTTTGCCAGAATTTTACCACCCTCTCTCATTATCTCAATTTCCTTTTTTGATTTGATAGAAATCATTTCATCCAACAGAGACCGGGTCTCTGTCAATCTCAAAGAATATGTTCAACGTCGGGTTTTGAACATTAGATTTTGATTGCTTTTAAGATGTCTTTAAAAACTTTTTCAACCGATTGTTTACCATCTACTTTCTTTACTTTTAAACCTTGTTTTTTGAAATAACTGACTAAGGGGAAAGTTCGCTTTTTATACTCCATTAATCTAACTTTAATAGTTTTTGGAGTATCATCTTTGCGAATAACTAATTTTGAGCCATCGAGAGGACATTTCGTAAGTTTGGCAGTTTCTTTTGTGTATAAAATTGGGTGGCGCATTAATTTGCATGTCCTTCGATACCAATTCCTACGAATCGACTCTTTTTCACTCAATTCAATTAAAATTATTTTTATACTAGAGCTCCCATATAATTTTTTAAAGAGAGGAATAATTTCCTCTCCCTCATAAAGAGTCCTTGGAGAACTAGAAGCTACTATTCCCTTTCCTCCCTTGGCCAATTCTCTAATCTTATTTTTAATCCAAAAGGCTATTAAAGGAGGGCTCATTAATTTTCCTGATTCTCGCAACTTTTTTTCTTCCAGGAGAAAATATTTTTTGCCTCCAACTTTTACAAAGTCACTCTTTTTAGCATTTAATAAATTGGCAACAATAATTCCGCTTGTATTTAAGTGATAAAGATTTAATTTTTCTTCTAGAAGTTCAGCCTGAGTCCCTTTTCCTGACCCAGGGGGTCCTAATATAATTATCACAAACGGTTTTTTCATACATTAATCAAATCACTACGAGAACTGTTCTCGTAGTGTTGTACTCTTAGGGTTAGAAAGTTTCATATTCTCTCATCTGAAGTTGGGCATTGATCTGACGTACAGTCTCCAAAACCACTGAAACAACAATTAGCAAAGAAGTTCCTCCGATCAAAAATTGAAAAACCATTACCTTGGTTATTCCGCCCACAACTGAAGGCATAACCGCAATTACTCCTAAAAATAAGGCTCCAATAAGCAAAACTCGGTTTAAAATATAAGATAAATGATTGGCCGTTGAAGTGCCTGGTCTTATCCCTGGAACAAATCCGCCCATTTTTTGGAGATTTTCAGAGATAGCCTTTGGATCAAAAGTTACAGCGGTATAAAAATAAACAAAGATAACAACTAATAAAAAGTACAAAATTCCATAAACCCAAGGGTTTTGAAGCAAATTACTTATGTTTTGGGCAATATTTCCAATGGTTCCACCAGCTCCTACTAAAAAGTTGGCGATCATTCCAGGAAAAGTTAAAATCGATAGGGCAAAAATTATTGGCATCACTCCAGCTGGATTAACATTCAATGGTAGGAAGGTTGAAACTCCACCATACATTTTCGTTCCTCGAACTCTTTTGGCATAAGAAACTGGAATATTTCGTCTAGCCTCATTGATTAAAACGACTCCGGCAATAATCAATAAAGCCATACTAAAAAAGAGTAAATAGGCTGGGATTTTAAAAGGACCCGTCTTGAGGTCAAAATAAACTTGCTGAACACTCACTGGAACAGAGGAGACTATACCAGCGAAAATTAAAAGGGAAACACCATCGCCAATTCCTTTTTCAGAAATTAATTCCCCAAGCCACATTAAAAATAAGGCTCCAGCCGTAATAGTCAAAATCGAAGTGAAAAGCAAAATAGGAGAAAGAGACCCAATTACTCCTTGGCGTTGAAATAAAGTCAACATTGCATATCCCTGAAGCATTGCCAGAGGAACGGTTAGAATCCTTCCATATTGATTAAATTTCTGACGTCCCGCCCCCCCCTCTTCCCGATAAAGCCGCTCCAGCTGGGGAAAAATCATCGTTAAAAGTTGTAAAATAATGACAGCAGTAATGTAAGGCCCCAATCCTAACATAACAATTGAAAGTTTATCCAGAGCTCCACCGGTAAAAATATTTAAAAGGCCAAAAAGCTGAAATTGTTCAAAAAAAGCTCTTAAGTCCTCGGCACTAATCCCGGGGATAGGGATATTAGCCATTAGCCGAAAAACAACCAAAGTTCCTAAAACAAAAAAAATTTTGTTTCTCAATTCTCTTATTTTAAAAATCTGAATAACTTTTTGGAACCACATATTTTAGCTTAGGGTTCAGGGTATAGGGTTTAGGATTTATCGTTTTTTTACTAGAACCTAATGGCTAGACCCTAGTCCCTAGACCCTGTAATTTTGCCGCCTGCTTTTTTGATTTTCTCTTTAGCACTTTTTGAAATCTCACACCCTTCAATAACTAAAGCCTTTTTTATTTCTCCCCTCCCTAAAATTTTTACTTTTGGCATCTTCCCTTTTATTCTACGGATTAATCTAAGTTTAAGCAAGGTTTGAGGATTAATCACCGAGCCTGCTTTAAATTTTTTCCCAAGGGTCTCAATATTAATCACATCTAGCTTTTGTTCCAGAGGTTTGAATCTATATCCCCTTAACTTTGCGTATCTTTTTATTAACTCTCGAATTACAGGTTTCAGCTTTCGACCAGCTCGAGCCCTTTGACCTTTTATTCCCCGACCAGAATAAGTACCACGTTTCCCTCCCCGGCCTACACGCTTTCTCTTTTTTAATTTATGTTTTGAACGTGATTGATGTAATTGCATTACAAGAGACAAGAGACAAGAGACAAGAGACAAGAAGGGGTTTATTTTTTAACACTCCTTGTTGCTTGTTGCCTGTTACTTGTTGCTTTAAGTTCCTTCAGGGCTTTAATTGTTGCTCTAGCATTGTTGATTTTGTTACTTGTAGCTCCTAAAACTTTTGAAGAAATATTTTTTATTCCAGCTAAAGTGCAAATAACTCTGACGGTACCGCCCGCCACCAGCCCTCTTCCTTTTCTTTGGGGTTTAAGTAAAACCTTAGCCGCTCCAAATTTTGCGAAAACTTCGTGCTCAATTGTATCATCGATGATTGGCACTTCAATTAAATTTTTCTTAGCTAATCTCGTTGCCCTTTCTACTGCCTGGGCGACATCTGAACCTTTAGCTACTCCTACCCCAACTTCTCCATTCTTATTTCCAATCACCATTACTGCCCGAAATCGAAAATGTTTACCGCCTGCGGTAACTCGGGTAACACGAGCTAAATCAAGAAGTTTGGATTCGAACTCTTCTTTTGGTTTTTCTTTAATGATTTTTCTAAACATATTAAAAATTTAAAATCGGAGGCCCTCTTCCCTTGCACCCTCCGCCAAAGCTTTTACGCGTCCATGGTATTTGTAACCTCCTCGATCGAAAACTACTTTTTTTATTTTCTTTTTTAAGGCTTTTTTGGCAATTAGTTTTCCAACTTCATAAGCTGTCCCAATTTTACCAGAAAGTTTTTTTTCTACCTTTTTATTTTTAGTTTTTATTTTCTGCTGTGGGCGAACAGTGGGCTTTTTAAATTCCAAGTTAGAAGCTACAGCTAATGTTATTCCCTTTTCATCATCAATTAGTTGAGCATACATATGTTTGTTTGATCGAAAAACACAAAGCCGCGGCCGATTAGCAGAACCTGAAATTTTAGCTCGTACCCTTTTATGACCTCTATATCTTGCTTCTTTTTTTAATTTTCTTTTCATTTTTAGAAATTTCGGGCTTAGCCAGCGGTTACTACTCTCTTCCCTGGCTTTCTTTTAATTATTTCCCCAAGATATTTAATTCCTTTTCCCTTATAGGGCTCGGGGGGATGAACTTTTCTTATTTTTGCAGCAACTTGACCAACCAGTTCTTTATTAATTCCTGAAACCGTAATAACGGTTTTATCAACTGAAAATTTGATCCCTTGGGGAGCTTCTATTTTTACCGGATGAGTAAAACCAACTCGCAAAACTAAATCTTCCCCCTCAATATTGGCTTTAAACCCCAAGCCCTCGATTACTAATTTTTTTTCGTACCCTGTAATTACCCCAAAAATTTTATTAGCCAAAAGGGATCGGGTCAAACCCCAAAAAGCCTTAGTTTTTTTAGTCTCAATTCGAGGAGTAACTACTAAAATCTTTCCCGAGGGGCCTGCGCTTTTGGGGGGAGAGGGGTGGGGGGGTATGTAGTTTTTTATTTCAACTTTAATCTCCGGTCGGATTTTCAGGCATTGCTCCCCTTTAGGACCTTTAATAGTCACCAGATTTCCATTAATTTTTACTTCTACTTCTTCCGGTATCTTAATTGGTTTTTTGCCTATTCTTGACATGGTTGGTTAATCGCTCGCCCTCTCCAGAACAAAGTTCTGGTGCTCCCCGCCCTGGGCGGGTCGCTTCGGGCTCGCTCTTTAGAAACCCTCGGTTTCTAACGCGAGCTTCGCTCGCTGTTTTCCTATACGGGAGAACCGGAGGGTTCTCCCGACCTCTCTCCGATATGGGGCGGTATTTCTAATTTTTACCAAATTTCACAAATTACCTCCCCTCCCAACTTTTTCTTTCTCGCCTCTTTATTACCCATTAAACCCTTGGAGGTTGAAACTATGGTTATTCCATAACCTCCTCGAACTTTTTTAATTTTTTTATAGGGAAAGTAGATTCTTTGACTGGGTTTTGAAATTCTTTTTAGGGCAGAAATAGCGGGAGTTTTTCCGATATATTTTAAGGTGATTCTGATAGTTTTTTTTGCTTTCTTCCCTTTTTTTTCAAATTTTTCAATAAATCCCTCCTTTGCCAAGATTTGAATAATTTTATATTTAATTTGGGAAAAAGGAATATTGACCGTGGGGTGGGAAACGGCCTGGGCATTTCTTATTCGATTTAACATATCAGTTATTGGATCAGTCATAATTTCAGTAAACAATAGACAAAGAACAGGAAACGGGGATTAAAAATATTTTGTTCATTGTCCGTTGCTCATTGTTCATTGTCTTTTACCAGCTACTTTTTTTTACTCCTGGAATTAATCCTTTGTTTGCTAATTCTCTGAAACAAATCCTACATAATCCAAATTTTCTCATGTATCCTCTCTTTCGACCACAGCGAAAACAACGACGAACAATTCGCGTTGAAAACTTCGGTTTCTTTTTTGATTTTACTATCTGAGCTTTAGTGGACATATTTAAGTTTTAATCGGAAAGCCCAATAATTTTAATAATTCTATTCCCTCTTCCCTGCTTCTTGCTGTTGTCACCACTGTTATTTCAAAACTAAAAATATTTTTTACTTTTTCAGGAGATATCTCCGGAAAGGCAATATGTTCTTTTATAGCAGTGGTTAAATTTCCTTCCCGGTCAAAAGATTTAGAATCAATCCCCCGGAAATCTCGAGATCTAGGAAGGGCAATATGAATTAATCTTTCTAAAAAATCAAACATTCTTTCTCCTCGTAAAGAAACCTGGGCGCCAACTGGCATTCCTTGACGGATTTTGAAGCCGGAAATTGATTTTTTTGCCCTGGTTAAAACTGCTCTCTGACCGGTGATTAGGGTTAAATCATTTAAAACAGCTTTGTAAATTTTCTTTTGATCTTCGGAGGTTTTTCCAGCAATCAGTCTACCAAAACCAGTATTCACCACCACTTTCTCAATTTTAGGAACAGTCATAACGCTGCGATAGCCAAACTTTCCCTGCATAGCTGGAATGACTTCTTTAATATATTTGTCTTTGAGGCGCGTAATTTTCATTTAAGCATAGATGTTAGTATGATTTATATTTTCTGTCCGCATTTTTTACAAATACGGTCTTTTTTATTCCCTTCGATTTTATACCCTACCTTAGTTGCTTTTTTGCATTTCGGACAAATAAGCTTGATATTGGAAATGTAAATAGGGGCGGGCAACTCAACAATTTGACCTTTTTCTCCCTCCTTTCTTGATCTGATATGCTTTTTTCTTAAATTAACTCCTTCAATTAAAAATCTTTGCTCTTTTGGAAAGGCTTTTAAAACTTTACTCTTTTTGCCACGATACTTACCCGAAATTATTAAGACTGTATCGCCTTTATGAATTTTCATAAATTGGATTTTGGATATTAGATATTAGATTTCTAATGATTAACATCCAATATCTAGCATCTACTATCTAGTATCTAAACTTTATACTAATTCTTCAGCTAATCCCGCTATTTTTTCAAATCCTTTCTCTTTTAATTCTCTAGGCGCTGGTCCAGTGATTCTCCCCCCTTTTGGGTCTTTTGTTTTCCCTTCTAAAATTACGATGGCATTATCGTCAAATCGAATATAACTTCCGTCAGATCTTCGATAAGCTTTTTTTTGACGAACTATTACTGCCCTGACAATATCGTGTTTTTTTACCAGTCTTCTCGGCTCAGCTTCTTTTACAGTGCCAACAATAATATCACCAATTCGGGCATATCTTTTACGAGTACCACCTAAAACTCTAAAACATTGAACGATTTTAGCACCAGTATTATCAGCTACTTTTAGCATAGTCCTAGGTTGTATCATTTTATTTTTAGAATAAACTTAATTTTATTTAAAAAGTAGTAATAAATACTATCAAAAGTAGCTGATAATAGAAAGGGGTCGGGAAAACTGGGTGTTTTCCCGTAGTGGAAGTATTGAAACCGCAAGGTTTCAAGGAGCGGTGTTAGCGGAGCGAAGCGATCGCGTGCCGCGACATCAGCTACTTTTAACATTGTTCTTGGTTGTATCATAAAAACTGAGAATTACGAATTAGGAATAAAGAATAAGGATATATCGTTCTCATAATTCATAATTCATTATTCATTATTCATTATTCTAATTTTCTTATTACTCTCCACCTTTTCTCTTTACTTATTGGCCTACATTCTTCAATTATCACTTTGTCTCCAATCTTATATTCACTCTTTTCATCATGGGCTTTATATTTTTTATGGACTTTATATCTCCTCTTATATTTTGGATGTTCTTTAATCCGTTCAATTTCCACCACCACTGTTTTTTCCATTTTATCTGATATCACTGTTCCTTTTAATCTTTTTTTAGGCATAGAAATTTAGTAATTAGTAATCGGTAATTAATGTTCACCTTCGGCGAACTTTTCCTCGTTACCCATTACGGATTACTGGTTACTTTTTAACAGGGTGAGTATTCTGGCAATGTCTCTTTTTAATTTTCTGATCTCCCGAACGTTTTTGATTTTTCCGGAAGCTAAATTAAAACGAGTATCTCTTAATTTCTCTCGTTTATTCCAAAGAATTTTTTGAAGTTCAGCTTTTGATTTTTGGCGTAATTCTCTAGCCTTCATAATTAGTAAGCTATCTTTTAATAAACTTTGTTTTCACTGGCAACTTATCACTAGCTTTTCTTAAAGCCTCTCGGGCTTCTTTTTCAGTTATCCCCTCTATCTCAAAAATAATTCGACCGGGTTTTATGGGAAAAACATAATGGGAGACTTTTCCTTTTCCTCCACCCATAGGAACCTCGGTCCCTTTAGTTGTTACCGGTTTTTGAGGAAAAATTCTGATCCAAAGTTTTCCCCCTTTTTTCAAATATCTAATAATTGCCCTTCTGGCTGCCTCAATTTGACGAGAAGTAACCCAGCAGGTTTCCAGGGATTTTAAGCCAAAAGTACCAAAAACCAACTCAGTACCTCGAGTTTCAATGCCTTTACTGCGACCTTTCATCCATTTTCTATGTTTAACCTTTTTGGGATAGAGCATATTTTTAAAACTTCTCTCCTTTATAAATCCAAACTTTCACCCCTACTACTCCATATCTACAATAAGCCCTGGCCTGAGAATAATCAATATCAGCTCTGATAGTCTGGCGAGGCAATCTTCCTTTTTTTAACCATTCAGTTCGGGCAATCTCTACTCCGTCCAATCTCCCGGATACCTCCACTCTTGCCCCTTGAACCTCCTTACGAGACACAATTCTACCTAAAGCCCGTTTTAAAACTCTTCGGTAACGAACTCGATTTTCAATTTGTTGGGCAATCCATTGGGCAGAAAGACTGGCGGAAAGCCAGGGATCCTTAATTCCCCTAATTTCTATTTTTAATTCCTGTGGGCCAATAGTGGCTTTTTTCTTATTCTTTTTTAGAATTTTTCTTTCCAATCTTCCCCTTAATGCCTCAATTCCTTCCCCTCGCCGACCAATAACTAAACCCGGTCTGGCAGTAAAAATAATCACATTTACTTTGGTTGGGAATCTTTCAAGTTCAATTCGATCAACTGCACATTTTGCTAATTTCTTTTTTAAAAATTCTCTAATTTCAAAATCTTCTTTCAAATGCTCTGAAAATTTTTTTTCATAAAAGCCCCGAGAATACCAGTCAGTTATTTTTCTTATCCGAAAAATTTTAGGATGAACTTTATGAGTCATAGTTCCTACGAATTACGAATTTATACGAATAATTTATTCGTATCCGAAGCCGCAAATTCGTAAATTCGTACAACGGCTTCGGTTAGAAGGCTTTTCGTCTAAAGATTCTTCTAATTCCCCTTTCAATTTTTGGTTTGGGTGTTTCCAACTCTGGTCTTAATTTTGCCCGCCCCGTAGGAGGTTTGCCTTCCTTCGGGGGTTTTTTCATTTTTGGAACCTTTTTAATTTTTTTTGCTTTCTCAACTTTTCTTACCTTTTTAATCTTTCTTGGTTTTTTCTCGATCTCATTTAAAATAAGGGTTATGTGGGAAGTTTTTTTCTGGATTTCAAGGGCTTGACCGCGGGCTCTTGGCCTCCACCTCTTTAGTTTTGGTCCTTCGTCAACAAAAATTTTATAAATATAAAGATTTGATTCAGCTAATTGAAAGTTGTTCTTGGCATTAGCAATGGCCTGTTTTAAAAGTTTAATTAAAGAAGTGGTGGCTCTTTTTGGCAGGAATCCAAGTAAAGTTAAAGCTTCAGAAACTCTTTTTCCTCTGATTAAATCAGCCACTAATCTTACTTTTCGAGGAGCAATCCGTAAATAGCGAAGTTTAGCAGTAACTTTCATAGAGTCTAGAGTCTAGGGTCTAGGGTCTAGGGTCTAATTTCTTCCACTCTATTGGCTAAACCCTATTGGCTAAACCCTACTGACTATTTTTTTAATTTTTCGGCTTCTTTTCGACCCGATTTTTTCTCAAGTTCTCTTTGTATTTTTCCTCCGTGTCTGGAAAATCTAGTAGTCGGGGCAAACTCACCGAGCCGGTGGCCAACCATTTCTTCAGTGATATGAACTGGGATATGTTCTTTTCCGTTATGAACTCCAAAAGTAAAACCAACCATTTCAGGGGTAATGACTGAATCCCGAGCCCAGGTTTTAATAATCTCCTTAGTTCTCGGCTCCAGCTTCTTCATTTTTTTAAGCAATTTTTGGTCAACAAAAGGACCTTTTTTTAAACTTCTTGCCATATTATTTCTTTTTTCTTCTTTGAATGATGTATTTATCTGTCTGTTTCCTTTTTCTAGTTTTTACTCCCCTGGCTGGTTTTCCCCAGGGAGTCTTTGGGTGTTTTAATCCAATCGGCCTCTTTCCTCCTCCCCTCCCCCCATGAGGATGGTCATAAGGATTCATTGCTGCTCCTCGAACCACTGGTCGCCGTCTTAAATGACGAACTCTGCCGGCCTTTCCTAAAATTCTAAACCGATGCTCTGGTCGAGAAACACCACCAATGGAAGCAAAACATTCTTCAGAAACCTTTCTAATTTCTTTCGAGGGCATTTCGAGATGAGTATATCCGCCCTCTATAGCTAAAACTTTTGCTGCTGTCCCGGCGCCCCTAACTAATTTTCCTCCTTTACCAGGGACAATCTCAATATTACAAATCAAGGTACCCGGTGGAATATTTTTTAATTTCATTCGATTTCCCAGTTTGATCTCGGCTTTTTCCGAAATGATAATTTGATCTCCCACTTTTAAATCCTGAGGGGCTAAAATGTATCTCTTTTCTCCGTCAGCATATTCTAAAAGGGCAATGTAACCGGTCCGATAAGGATCATACTCTAAAGCAATGACTTTTGCCGGAGTATCGATTTTTTCCTGGCCAAAATCGATTATTCGATAAAGTCTTTTTGCTCCCCTTCCCCGATGACGGACGGTTATTCGACCCGATTTTGCTCTTCCTGCCCTTTTTTTAAATGCCAAAAGCAGCCTTTTTTCAGGTTCTTTTTTAGTTAATATTTTCTTGTAAGTAACAGCTTTTTTCATTTGATTTCACCGGACACATAATTTGTTATGCGCTTCGGTTAATGCTTCGACGTTGCTCAGCATTAACTCTGAGCTTGTCGAATGGGTTAATTTTTTATTTTGGGAAAAGCTCAATCTTCTGATCTTCCTTTATTTTAACAATTGCTTTTTTATATCCCTTTTTCCAGCCTGAAATTCTACCAAATCTTCTTCTCTTGGCTGGAACTTTAATAATTTTCACATCGATTACCTCAACTTTATAGAGATCTTCAATCGCTTTTTTAACCTCAACTTTATTCGCCCTTTCCCAAATTCTAAAAACATATTGATTCTTTCTTGCCAAATCAGTGGCTTTCTCAGTAATATGAGGGGTTTTCAAAATTCGGTAGGCTTCGCTTCTTTTAGGAGTTCGTTTTTCGGACTTTGGTTTAGGAGTTGGAATCTTTTCAATCGGCTTTTCCCTCGGTTTAACCTTCTTTTCTTCCAGTTTCTTTTTTTTGAAAAAATCTCGCAGAGCCATTTTACTTTAAAAATGTTCCTTTTATTACTTTTATCGCTTCTTTTGGTGTTAATAAATATTTAAATGAAAGTAAATCTAAAACATTAAGATTGCGAGCTTCAATGGTCTGAAGATTGGGGATATTTCTGGCCGCCCTTATTATATTCTTATCCTTTTGAGGAAGGGCAATAAGAATACTTCCTTTTTTAAAATCTTTGATTTTCGATCTCAGGTTCTCTATTATTTCAGCTATTAATTTTGTTTTTGGTTTTTCAATTTTCAAAAAATCTAAAGGAATAAGTAATTTCTCCTTTGCTTTAGCTGATAAAACCATAAATAGGGCTTTTCTTCTCATTTTTTTGGGAGTTTTCTTTTTAAAAACTTTTTCTTTTCTTGGCCCAAAAGTCACTCCACCACCTCGCCAAATGGGCGAGCGAATTGAACCATGTCTGGCTCTCCCTGTTCCTTTTTGCCGCCAAGGTTTTCTACCTCCTCCTCTCACTTCAGCTCTTGTTTTAGTATGGGCAACAACTTTTCTTCTGTTTGCCATCTGAGAAACAGCGATCTGATGGACCAAATCAGGATTTAGCGGGACGTCAAAAATTTCCTTTGGTAATCTCGTTTGTCCAATTTTTTTGCCATCTTGATTATATGTATCAATTAACATATTTGGATTATCTTTTTGATTGCTTGCCCCGTAGTTATCCGCCGAAGGCGGGTATACTATCGGGGTAAGTATCAACAAGCATGAATTGATTTGTTATCGGGCGGACGCTAAATGCCCATTTTTTTATTTTCCTACGAATTACGAATTTTTACGAATATACGAATAAAAACCTTTAAGCAAGGAGTGTAGTTTCTGAACAACCATTAAGCGAGCCGTTTGGCTAAGAAGAGCGCTTCGGAGGCCGAGCGGGCATGGTTTCGAGCTTTAGCTCGAAGAGCGAGGCCGAGAAACGAACAACAATTTTCTCGCTGGGAAAATTGATTGTTGTCTCTTCGTGACAAACGGCGAGCAATTATCCTCTAATTTCCAATAATGTCCCTCTTCTTCCAGGAATTGCACCCTTCACAGCCATTAGATTCTTTTCTTTATCAATTTTAACTATCTCTAAATTTTTTATAGTCACTCTTTTATAACCCATTCTTCCGGGCATTTTCTTTCCTTTAAGTACTCTTTGAGGCCAACGCGATCCAACTGAACCAGGAGTTCTCAGTTCGTGCTTTAGCCCATGGCTACCCGGTCCACCAGCAAAATGCCATCTTTTAACTACACCGGCGAAACCCTTACCTTTACTAAAACCTGAAACCGAGACTTTCTCTCCTTCTTGAAAAAACGAAACATCAATTTCTTGTCCTACTTTATATTTTGACACATCGTCTTTGAATTCTCGTAAATATCTAAAGGGTTTTTCTTTCTGTGGTTTTTTTACTTTTTTCGCTTTTAATTTTTTAAACCCAATCTGAATAGCTTCGTAATCATCTTTCTCTTTTGTTCTTATTTGAGTGATATAACAAGGACCGGTCTCAATTAAAGTTATTGGAATTACTTTTCCTTTTTCATCAAAAATCTGACTCATCTCTAATTTTAATCCGAGAATAAATTTCATTAAAATTCTTTGATAATTGAAAACCGGGTGATAACCCGGTTTTCACCACGGTTATTTTATATAAATACTTAAATTTTAAAATTCATTAATTCTCAACATTTTAATTATATACTAAAAATTTATTTTTGTAAAAATTACATCTTGATCTCGATGTCAACTCCGGCGGGTAGGTTTAAAGTCATTAAAGCATCAATTACTTTAGAATTGGGATTTAAAATATCAACTAATCTTTTATGAATCCTAATTTCAAATTGTTCCCGAGCATCTTTATGAATAAAAGTGGATCGATTTACAGTATATTTGTGAATTTCGGTTGGTAAAGGCACAGGGCCTGAAACCTCTACCCCATAACGCAAAGCTGTCTCGACAATCTGGCGAGCACTATTATCAAGGACTTTATGATCATAAGCCCTCAATTTAATTCGAATCTTTTGCTTAACTCCCTCTGTAACTTCAGTAGTTTTCTTCCGGGCCATCATCTTAAAAGAACACTAAATTAGGGTTTAGGTTTTTAGGGTTTAGGGTATAGTCAATTTTTTAAAATTTAATAAATATTTCTATTACTAAAAACCTAGATTCTAGACCCTATTTAACAATCTTGGTCACTACTCCTGCTCCAACTGTTTTTCCTCCCTCCCTGATAGCGAATCTCTGTTTTTCTTCTAGGGCAATTGGAGCAATTAACTTGATCTTCAAATTTACTGTATCGCCTGGCATAACCATTTCAGTGCCCTCTGGCAAGGTAACTTCTCCGGTTACATCAGTAGTTCTGAAATAAAGCTGGGGTTTGTAACCAGAAAAGAAAGGAGTATGACGACCGCCTTCTTCTTTGGCTAAAACATAAACCTCGCCTTCGAATTCTGTATGAGGGGTGATTGAACCCGGTTTAGCCAGCACCTGACCTCTCTCTACTTCCTCTTTTTTAAGACCTCTAAGTAATATTCCCACATTATCTCCAGCTCGTCCTTCATCAAGAATTTTATTAAACATCTCAATGCTGACTGCTACCGTCTTTTTGGTTGGTTGGAAACCAACTAATTCAACTTCATCGTTTGGTTTCACTATTCCTCTCTCAATTCTTCCAGTAGGTACGGTACCTCTTCCGGCAATTGAAAAAACATCTTCAATTGCCATCAAAAATGGTTTATCTGTTTCCCGAACTGGTTCAGGAATATGGTCATCTACAGCCTTAATTAAATCTAAAATTGGTTTAGCCGCCTCATCATCTGGAGATTTTACCCCCAAAGCCTTTAGAGCTGACCCCCGAATTACTGGAATCTTATCTCCGGGATAATCATATTTTTTGAGAAGTTCTCGAATTTCAGACTCAACTAAATCAATAATCTCTGGATCATCCACCGCATCACATTTGTTTAAAAATACCACTAATGCTGGTAAGCCAACCTGACGAGCGAGTAGAATATGCTCTCTGGTCTGAGGCATTGGACCGTCGGGAGCTGAAACAACCAAAATTGCTCCATCCATTTGAGCCGCCCCAGTAATCATATTCTTGATGTAGTCGGCATGGCCAGGACAATCAATGTGGGCGTAGTGGCGCTTCTCGGTTTTATATTCTAGGTGGGAAACAGAAATTGTCAGTCCCCTTGCTTTTTCTTCCGGAGCAGCATCAATTTGATCCACTGATTTTTCCACTATCTCAGGATTTTTCAAATGTAAAATGTGTAAGATGGCCGATACCAAAGTAGTTTTTCCATGATCAACGTGACCGATAGTGCCGATATTAACATGAGGTTTTTCCCTCACAAATTTCTTTTTTTCTGCCATAAATTTAGAATTATGAATAATGAATCAAGAATAATGAATCGTTAAAGCTATAACGCCCAGAGGCGATGTATTCCTAATTCATAATTCTCAATTCATAATTCAAGTTTAAAGTGTTATATTCTTATTTTATTAAAATTAAAAAGATAGTCAACCTTTTACAGATAATATTTAATCATTTTAGAATTTTATTCCTCGAAAGTCAACCCATTCGGCTTCGCTCAGGGTTGACACTGAGGCCGCCGAAGTGTCAATAATTCAAACCTATTCTAACATTTATTTTAAAAAAGATAAAGATATTTAAGGTAAAAAAATTTTAAATATCTTTTTTAATCGAGAAGTAATTTCTTTCCCAAAAGCAGGAAAAGTTCTTTCAGTCTCAAGATCGGCTCCCAAAAGAACTAAACCACAAACAGTTGATAGTTCTGGATCTTCCAAAGGAGAAGAAAAACCCTGAGGAACTCCAATTCGACAAGGCAACCTTAATTCTTTTTTAGCTAAATCTTTAATCTTTGGCAACTTTGCTCCCCCACCAGTTAAAACTGTGCCTCCGGGAAGTAAAGCTCGACGGGAAATTTTTTTCAATTCTTTGTTTATCTCTTCAAAAATTTCAGAAACTCTAGCTTCAATAACTCGACTTAACATCTTCTGAGAAAAAATCAAGATCTCTCCAGAAATGGTCTCAATTTTTTTCTTTTTATCAACCCCTTTGAAAATGCAAGCACCTGATTCTAATTTTATTTTTTCAGCCGTATCAATATCACATCTAAGACCAATAGCAATATCATTGGTAATATGAGCTGAACCAATTGGCAAAATGGTTGTCTGAATTAAATCACCTTCTTCAAATACAGCTAACCCAGTAGTTCCTGCCCCAATATCCAAAAGAGCCACCCCTAATTCTTTTTCTCGGGGAGTCAAGACTGCTCTCGAACTAGCTAAGGGAGTTAAAATCAAATCATCAATTTGGACACCGGCATCTAAAACAGCCTGAGTCAAATTTTTTAAATAAGGAGAAAAACCTCCGAGAACTAAAACTCCTACCTCCAACCTTACTCCTTTCATTCCTAAAGGTTCTTTTATCCCTTTCTCGTTATCAAGGGTGAATTCCTTGGGGAAAACTGACAAAATTTCTTTATTTGAAGGAAGAGAAAAAGTCTGAGCGGCCTGAAGTACCCTCTCAATATCTTCCTGAGATATTTTCTGATCGGCTCGCGAGACTGAGATTAGACCGTGAGAAGTGGTAGAAAAAATATGAGCTCCCCCAACATTAACAAAAACTGATTTAATTTTTTTATTAGAAATTTCTTGAGTTTTATCAATAGAAGATTTAATAATCTCAGCAACCTCTCCAATATTAATCACTACTCCTTTTCTTACACCAGAGGAAATTTCTTTACTCTGACCCAAAACCTCAAGATCCAATTCACTTGATTTTTTTTGGCAGATCAAAGTTTTTATAGTTCTTGTTCCAATATCTAAACCGGTTATGATCCGAGCCATAAATTAAAACTCGAATTTACTTAGATAATAATTTTGTTTTTCCTCCATTTCTTTAGCCGCTTTTTCAGATTTTTCATGGTTATATCTTAAAAGATGCAAAATTCCATGGATTAAACAGGCAGCTAATTCTCTTTCAAAAGTTGATCCAAATCTCTGAGCATTTTTTTTCACTTCTCTTGAACAGATAACTACTTCACCAAGTCCTGATTTTTTGCCAGGAGGAATAACAAATTTTGATTTTTGATTTTGCCCAAAAGCGAGGACATCGGTCACTCGATTTTTCCCCCGATATCTCTTATTCAACTTCCTCATTCTTCCTTGACCAATTAAAGCAATAGATAATTCTGATTTTTCCTTTCTTTCATCTTTCAAAACTTTTTGGGCAACTTTCTTTAAAAAATTTCCGTCAATCGGATTGGTAGTTAAATTATTAATTTCAATCATAATATATTTAAAAACTTTTCTCGCAATAGCAAATTTAACTATTTAATATATTTCGATTAAGAGCCTAATAACTCTTTAACAACCTTGCTAACCGTACCTCCTTCTGCCTTGCCTTTAACTTTGGGCATTAATTGACCCATTACCCTGCCGAAATCTTTAGCTCCAAATTTCTCAATTACTTCTTTTGCCAATTTCTTAATCTCTTCTTCTGAAAGAAGCTCTGGTAAATATTTCTTTAAAATTTCCATTTCTTTTTTTTCCTTTTCTACCAAGTCCGATATATGTTTTTTCCTTGTAGGGTGGAGGGGGGGTTGTAGTCTTTTGCCTTTTTCAAATTCTACTATTGCCTCTTTTCTTTTTTTTACTTCAGAAAAGATTACCTCGATTGTCTCTTCATCTATGAGTTGACTCTCTTTTTCTAAATCTTTTTCTTTTAAATCTGGTTTTTCCTTGCTTAATTTATATCTCTTTTCTTTCTCCCGATTTAAGATAGCAGCATTTAACATCCTTAAAGTTGAAATTTCAATTTCTTTTTTCTCCTTTAAGATTTTTTTAAAATCTTCTTGAATTTTTTCTTTTAGGGTCATTTCTTGTCGTTAAAGCGAGGAAAGTAATTTTTAGGATGGAACCTAGAGTGAGGCAACAATTTTCAAAGTAGCTTTCGGAGGCCTGTTGGCATGGTTCTGCCTCTGGCGGACAACGGGCCGAGAACGCAGGATACCGAATCTCGCTGGGATTCGGATAGCCGATACTTTGAAAATTTAGTTGCCGAGCGCTTCTCCTAAAAATTAGCTTCTCGAACGCTTATTTTTAAGTTTTCCTAATTTTCTCAATCTCTCGTATTCTTTTTTTAATTCTTCTCTTCTAAGGGCTGCTCTTTTTTTGGCTTCCCCAGATTTTCTTCTTCGTTTAAATCTTATTTTTCTTTTCCGAACCAAAATCCCGCTTTCTTTTATACCCTTTGTGAAGCGGCGAACTAAACTGTGAGAGCTTTCTTTTCCTCTACGATGAATTTTTAAAGCCATAAATTTAAAATTGTTAAGGTAATTCTAATAGTTTTCCACTCAGTAAATGTAAATGTAAATGGTCAATTAGCTGACCACCTCCTCGACCGACATTAATTATTAATTTGTATCCTTTTAATTTTTTCTCTTTAGCGATTTTCTGAGCCACAAGTATTAATTCCCCCATTAATTCTCTGTCTTCTTTTTTTAAATGATTCACCGAAGGAATATGTTCCTTTGGCAAAATTAAAAGATGTACCGGGGCCTTAGGATTAATATCCTTAAAAGCAATAACCGAATCTGACTCATAGACAATATCTGAGGGAAGTTTTTTCTTGATAATTTTGCAAAATAGGCAATCGGCCATCATCAAAACATTTAAACATATTAACATTTAAACATTGAGAGTTTGTTTTTGTTAAAATGTTAGGATGTTAGCATGTTAAAATTAACTTTTCTTCAGCCTTTTTTCATCACCTTAACTATTTTATCTAACTTTACTATTTTCTGGCTTCCAGTCTTCATATTTCGAACCATTATCGTTCCTTCCAAAGCCTCCTTTTGTCCTAAAATTAGGGTAAATTTTACTCCTATTCGATTGGCTCTGTTTAATTGAGCCCTTAAAGAATCTCGGCCAAAAGATTCAGCAACTTCAATTTTCGCTTTTCTAAACTCTTCAATAATTTTTAAACTCTTACGTTTGGCCAAATTACCAATCTGAGCTAAAAATATTTTAGGTTTAGGAAATGAACGAAGTCTTATTTTTTTTCCCTTCATTAAATTTACAATTCTTTCAATTCCAGCCGATCCGCCACAGGCAGGAACATCTTTTCTACCCAAAAGTTTAACTAAAGCATCATATCTCCCTCCCCCAACTAATGCTCCCTGTTTTCGACCTTCTTCAGTATCTTCGAAAATCTCGAAGACCGTTTTAGTATAATAATCTAATCCTCGAACTAAATAGGGATTTAATTGATAGGGGATCTCTAGCTCATCTAGAAACTCCAAAACTTCCTTAAAATGCCAATGACATTCCTTGCAAAGATGATCAATTAGCTGAGGGGCCTGAGCTTTAATTGGCTGACATTTCTCTTCTTTACAGTCTAAAATTCTTAAAGGATTCTCTCTTAACCTTCTCCGGCAATTAGCACATAAACTGGACTCTCTTGATCTAAAATAGCTTGTTAAAAGTTTTTTATAATAAGGCCTACACTGAGAATCTCCAATGCTATTTACTTCAATGATTAAATTTTTCAATTTGAGACTTTTTAAAATTTGGAAAAAAATTTGAATAATCTGAGCATCAATTATCGGGTTCCTTTCTCCCAAAACTTCAAATCCAAATTGATGAAATTGGCGATATCTACCAGCTTGAGGACGTTCATAGCGAAAAAAGGGACCAGAATACCAAAGTTTCACTGGCTGAGGAAGATTAAACATTCCCTTTTCAATGAAAGCTCTGACTATTGGAGCCGTTCCCTCCGGTCTTAAAGTCAAGGAATCCCCACCTTTGGTTCGGAGACCATACATCTGTTTTTGGACAATATCAGTAGAAAGACCAATTCCTTTTGAAAACAACTCAGTCTCCTCCAAAATCGGAGTATCAATTTTTTCGAATCGATAGAAATTGGCAATATTCTCTACGATATTATAAATTTTTTTAAAATAGCCTTGCTCGGTAAATATAATATCGTGCATTCCTGTCGGGGCTTGAAACTTTGGCCTTGTCATAATTGGATTTTAGATATTGGATTCTGGATTTTAGATAATTTTGTCCAATATCTAACACCTAACATCTAATATTTAATAACTTGGTTCTTTAATTAAAGCTAAAGCTGTAATTGGCCAGGCTCTGAAGAATACCCGGCCAATAATATTCTCCCTAAACAATGGCCCCCAGCTCCTGGAATCAGCTGAAAGCCTCCGGTTATCTCCTAAGACAAAGAATTCATTTTCAGCCAAGGTAATTCGGAGATTGCCGGAAGTCTTTAAAGCTTTGGGGAGATAGCTGGATTCATCTAATACTTGAGTTTTATCATCTTTGATTATTATTACTTTACCCTCCTTTATTTCTACTGTTTCCCCAGGCAAACCAATGATTCTTTTAATGAAGCGCTGAGAGGGATTTTGAGGATATTTAAAAACTACCACCTCTCCCCTTTCGGGTTCTCTGAATCGGTAAGAAATTTCATCAATAATTAGATAATCGCTATTTTGAAAAGTAGGTTCCATTGACTGACCTTTAACTAAAAAAGGTTGAAACAAAAAATAGCGGATCGGAACAACTATCACCAAGGCAAGGAAAATAATTTTTAGTATATCCCAGATGAATATGAAAAAATTTTTCAGCTTTAGCATAAGATTTATCTCATTATACCAAAGTTTTTTTATTCTGCAAGAGGAATGATATAATTAACTAACCGATCTCATATAAATACGTAAACGTCTAAACATAAATTAAAAATGTTTAGATGTTAATATGTTTAAATGTTAATATGACACTCATTGTTGGTCTGGGCAATCCAGGAAGAAAATATATTAGGACTCGGCACAACCTTGGTTTTCGAGTTGTCAATCAATTTGCAAAGGAAAAGAAATTCCCAAAATTTAGATTTTCTAAAAAATTCAATTCTTTAATTTCAGAAGGTAGATTGGATAAGAAGAAAGTTATCTTAGCTAAACCCCAGACCTTTATGAACAATTCCGGAAAAGCAGTAAAATTATTAACTAAACCCTATACCCTAGACCCTAATAACCTAATTATTGTTCACGACGATATCGATCTGCCTTTAGGAAAAATGAAAATTATCAAAAATCGGGGAGCAGCTGGCCACAAAGGAATTCAATCAATAACTGATGAGTTGGGAACAAAAAACTTTGTCCGTTTCAGAATCGGAATTAAACCTAAACCCTATACCCTAGACCCTAAAACCCTAGAGAGTTTTCTTCTTCAAAAATTTACTAAAAAAGAGGAGAAACTTTTAAAAGAAGTTATTAAACGAACTTGCCAGGCAATTGAGGTGGCGATAATAGAAGGAATCGAAAAGACAATGAATGAGTTTAATAAATAAAAAAGGGGCTACCGATCTATTAAGTGCCCCAAGCGTGCGAGAAGTTTTATTTTCAAAGAACTTTTTCGACGAAGGATTGGACTATCTAGTTCTTTTCGTAGACGCCATAGAAGATAAGAATTAAACTCCTCTTTGGATAACTCCTTCTTAGCTAACTCAATTTCTGCTTCTGTAGCACTTGCGTGAAGGAAAAGACTAGCGAGACAATCTTCTTCTCTTAAAGTACGTTCGCTGACGCTGATTGCTTCCACCCATTCATGATATACAACGTAACGCTGGAATTTTTTTGGTATTTCTTCGGCAATAACGATCATTATTTCCACTTGAGAAGAATTATTTTGCTCTTTTATTCCTCCAACTGCTGGCGTTTTAATTAACTTTCCGTCGCTTCCTCTTTTCCAAAATAGCGAGAGTCCTTTCATTGGTATCATTATATACTTCACTTCTCTCTTTACTCCCGGAAATTTTTCCTGATATTTCTTGTGACTTTTCCACAATTCGCGCAGTTTTTCTTGAATCTTCTCTTTTTCTTCAGACATTCTTCATTTCTCCTTCTGCTCCTATGAGTAGAAACCAGATTATTAGGTATTAGAAATTTGAAATTAGAAATTCTACCAATCCAGTTCCTACCCATAAGAGCCATTGAATTTTAAAAGAACTACAAACTAAAATCTAACAACTAATAACTAATTCTGCCCTCCAGTCTATCTGCGAGCCCCGTAGTAAAAATACATAAGTATTTCACCACGAGCTTCACACCCCACAGTAAAAATTTACTACGGGGCGAGCGCTATAATTAAAAGAAGATTGCTCCTCAACCATAGCTAATGAGCTCTGTAAGGTTTTCAGGAGGGATAACCTTACTTTTTTCATCTGTTAAAATTTCAAAGAAATTTCAACAGGCGGAGCCACTCACAGATAGGCTGCAAGGCAAAACCTTTCTTAATTTATATTATAAAAAATAAAATTTAATTTGTCAAGACCCCACTATCAATCTTATTGGTGTGGGGCTAAAGATGCTAAAAGAAGAAAATCTAAATAAGGTATTAATCGTTAGTATCATCCCCTATTTTTTAGAAAGAGGTAATCTCTGGTTTGAAGAAAATTTTGAAAAAATTTTAAAAATAAGAAAAACTCAAAGTTGGTGGCAAGATAACACTTTAATTTTAGAAAGAAATCAAATTTTTCATTTTTCTCAGTTTTTAAGAAAATTAGACGAACTAGGTTATGAAAAAGTTTATAATGTCGGAGATATTGGTGAATTTTCTCAAAGAGGAGGAATCATTGATGTTTTTCCAATAAATTTGAATTTTCCTTTAAGATTTGAATTTTTAGGGAATAAAATTTTAGAAATTGAGAGATTAAAAATCGAACTCAAAAATGAAAAAGAGGCAAAAGAAAGACTAAAGAAAAAACTAAAATATCAAAAAATTTATTCTCAGTTAGGCCATTTAAAAACAGGGGACCTTTTGGTTCATTTGGATCATGGCATTGGAATTTATAATCAGCGATTAACAATTAACCCCGAAAACACCTCGCTGCTGCTCGGCGACGGGGCAAGCAATCAACAACAATATTATGTCCTAGAATACGCCCAGGGGGACAAATTATATGTTCCGGTGGGATTGGAGAGAAAATTATCAAGATACATAGGTTTTGTTCAGCCAAAAATTTCCAGATTAGGCAGTCCTCTTTGGCAGAGAACAAAGAAAAAAATTAAGGAAGGAGCTGAGAAATTAGCCAAAGAGCTCTTAGAAATCTACGCCGAACGAGAGCTTACCAGCCGTCCTCCCTATTTACCTTCTAATGAAATTGATTCGCAACTGGCATCGAGTTTTCAATATACTGAAACTCCGGATCAACTCCAGGTAATTGAAGAAATAGAAAAAGATTTAGAAAAAAATCAACCAATAGATAGATTAATTTGTGGTGATGTCGGTTTTGGAAAAACTGAAATTGCCTTAAGAACAATGATAAGGGTTGTGAGCTCAGGCTTCCAGGCAGTAATGATTTGCCCGACAACAATTTTAGCCAATCAGCATTTTCAAAATTTCAAAGAAAGGTTAAAAAATCTTCCAGTTAAAATCAATTTACTTTCAAGATTACAATCAAAAAGAGAGCAGAAGGAAATAACCAAGGAATTAAGAGAAGGAAAAATCGACATCATAATTGGCACTCACCGAATTTTATCCAAAGATGTGGCATTTAAAAACTTAGGGATTTTAGTTATTGATGACGAACAAAGATTTGGAGTCAAACAAAAAGAAAAATTAAGAAAAATGCGCTCGTCTCTTGATATTCTTTCACTCTCTGCCACTCCCATTCCCAGAACTTTATATTTAGCCCTATCTTCTTTGAAGAAAATTTCTTTAATCCAAACTCCACCAGTAGGCCGATTACCGGTTAAAACTTTTATTTTACCCTGGTCAGAGAAAGTTATTAAAGAGGCGATTGAAAACGAAATTTCTAGAGAGGGTCAAATATATTATCTACACAACAGAATTGAAACAATTAGAGTAGTCAAAAATCTTTTGGGAAAACTTGTCCCCGTGGCAAAGATTGGCATTGCCCATGGCAGATTAAAAGAGAAAGAATTAATAAAAGTAATGACTAAATTCCAGAATAAAACTCTTGATGTGCTAGTAGCAACAACTATAATTGAAAACGGTCTTGATTTTCCCAATGTTAATACCTTAATTGTTGCTGATGGAACAAGATTAGGTTTAGCTGAGGCATATCAAATAAGAGGAAGGGTTGGCAGATCTCACGCCCAGGCTTTCGCCTTCTTCTTGTATGGCCAGAATCTTTCTGAAAAAGCTAAAATGAGATTAGATGCTTTAAAAGAAGCTGAAGCTTTGGGATCAGGATATAAGATTGCCTTAAAAGATTTGGAAATTCGAGGAGCTGGAAATATTCTGGGGAGAGAACAGTCAGGAAACATCAACCAAGTCGGCCTAAATCTGTATTGCCAGATGATATCCGAAGCCGTTGAGAAATTAAAGTTAAAATAAAAATAAACGCCTTGAAAGGCGTTATTTTAAGGTGCTATCGGAATTTTCGCCGGATTCTCTGTCGAATTCTTACTTGAGGTCTTCTTCGATAACTCTGCCGGTAATGCTTCTCGCAAAGACCCTTGGCATGTGCGGGCTCACCACAAAAGCAGACTTTAGCCATCTTTCCCTCCTCTTTTTAATTATAGTTAAAATTGGCGATTTTGTTCATTCAAACCTATGAATATCGCGCTTCCTTGTGGAAAAGGATGGATTTTAATAAGCCCTCTTTTCCCCATGGACTTAATTACTTCCCAATCGATGCCGATGAAATCCCAACCGCTAATAGAAACCAATTTGTTGGGATTCTTTTTTAAGATTTGTAACACCCTTTCTTCCATTTCCCGTTGTAGATTTTCATTCTCCGCTACCAATTTTTTTCACCCTTATATCAAACTTGTTAAATCTCTGTCTTTAATTTATGATAAACCAATAAATATGTCAATAAAGTATGGAAGATATTAAAACTATCGATTTAAATGACAAAAATTATCCAAAACTTTTAAAGAAGATTAAAAATCCACCAAAAATTCTTTATTATCTAGGTAAATTAAAGGCCGCCGCCCACATGGACGAGCCTCGCCTGTGGCGGGAAGAATCTCGTTTTGCAATTGTTGGCACTAGAAGATTTTCTCCCTATGGAAAAAGAATTGCTTTAGAAATTGCCGGAGACTTAGCCGAAGCCGGATTGACTATTGTTTCGGGTTTAGCTCCTGGCATTGATACTTTTGTTCACCAGGCAACAATCGAGAGAGGGAAAAGGACAATTGCTGTTTTGGGCACTGGACTTGATGAAAAAATCATTTACCCTTAATCTAATCTAAAATTAGCTAAAAAAATTTTAGAATTAGGCGGCTGTTTAATTTCTGAATATGAACCCGGGACTCGAGGAACTCAATTTAGTTTCCCTCAAAGAAATAGAATAATTTCTGGATTAAGTTTAGGGGTTTTAGTTATTGAAGCAAAACAAAAATCTGGAGCCTTAATCACTGCTGATTGGGCAAAAACACAGAATCGGAAGATTTTTGCTATTCCCGGGTCAATTCATTCCTCAAATTCAAAAGGTTGTCATCTCTTGATTAAAAAAGGAGCCAAACTAGTAGAAAGCGCCAACGATATTTTAAAAGAATTAAACTTACCAATAAAATCAACGAGAACTGTTCTCGTTGAAGGAGAAACTTTAGAGGAAAATTTAATTTTAGAAGCCCTAAAAGAAGATGCCTTGTATATTGATAAAATTATTGAGAAAACAAAACTTGAAGCTGCGACAGTGGCGAGTACACTTGCGATAATGGAAATAAAAGGTAAAGTAAGAAATTTAGGGGGGAGTATTTATACAATGAAGCGCTAAAAATTATGAAACTTGTAGTAGTTGAAAGCCCTACAAAATCAAAAACTCTTAAAAAATTTCTTGGCAAAGATTATCAAGTTGCCGCCACTTTTGGACATATTCGCGATTTGCCTCAAAAGAAATTTGGGGTGGATATTGAGCAGGATTTTAAGCCAGAATATCTTATTACTCCAAAATCTAAAAAGGTAATTCAGTTCTTAAAAAAACTCACTGAAAAATCAAAATTAACCATTTTAGCTACCGATAGCGATCGAGAAGGAGAAGCTATTGCCTGGCACCTAACTCAAACTTTGAATTTGGACGGAAAAAATCCTTATCAAAGAATTGTTTTTCACGAAATTACCAAATCGGCAATTGAGGAGGCTCTGAAGAATCCGAGAAAAATTGATATGGATTTGGTTGATGCCCAACAGACCAGAAGGATTTTAGATAGAATTGTCGGCTATAAGCTTTCTCCTTTTTTATGGAAAAAAATAGCCAGAGGGTTGTCAGCAGGAAGAGTTCAATCAGTGACCGTAAGATTAGTGGTGGAAAGAGAAAGAGAAATTAAAAACTTTGTCCCTCAGGAATACTGGAAAATCACCGTCCATCTAAAAAAACTGGAAGAGGACGGGCCTCTGCCAACTGAATTTGAAGCGATTTTGATTAAAAAAGATGGGAAAGCTATCACAAAATTGGGAATTAAAACAAAAAAGGAGGCAGATAAAATTTTAAAAGATTTAAAAGAGGCCGAATATAAAGTAATTAATATCGAAAAAAAAGAAACAAAAAGAAATCCCCTACCTCCTTTTACAACTAGCACCCTTCAGCAAGAAGCCTGGCAAAGATTTCACTGGCCAGCCAAATTAACAATGCGGGTCGCTCAGAATCTTTATGAAAAAGGACATATCACCTATCATAGAACCGATTCTTTAAATCTTTCTAATCTGTCTTTATTCGCAGCTAAAAAATTTATCATTAATCACTATGGTGAAGAGTATTGGGCAGGTTTCCTAAGAAAATATAAAGCCAAAGGAAAAGTCCAGGAGGCTCACGAAGCCATAAGACCCACCTATCCTAGCAAAATTCTTGAGAAACTAAAATTGGATGAGAACAGTTCCCGGCTCTATGATTTAATCTGGCGGAGATTTATTGGCTGCCAGATGGCTCAAGCTATTTTTGATTCAACAACGGTTGATGTGTTAACGACAAGTGGCAAGCGGCAAGCGACAAGTTATACTTTTCGGGCCACGGGGCAAATTTTAAAATTCGATGGATTCCTAAAAGTCTATCCCATTAAATTCGAAGAAAAAGAATTGCCGCCACTTGAAATTGAAGAAGTTCTAAAACTTATCGAATTAATTCCCTCTCAGCACTTTACCCAACCTCCGCCAAGATACACTGAGGCCACTTTGATTCGAGCACTAGAAAAAAATGGAATTGGCCGGCCCTCAACTTATGCTCCAATATTATCTACGATTCAGCAAAGAAACTATATTGAGAAAGATGAAAAAAAGAGATTTGGACCAACAGAAATCGGAACTGTGGTCAATGATCTTTTAGTGAGTCATTTTCCGAAAATCGTTGATATTGAATTCACCGCCGAAATGGAGAAAGATCTGGATGAAATTGCCGAAGGAAAAGAAAAATGGGTTAAGGTTTTAAAAGAATTCTATAATCCCTTTGAAGAGAATCTTAAACAAAAAGAAAAAGAAATTTCAAAGAAAGATTTGATCGAAAAAACTGAGAAAATCTGTCCCAAGTGTGGCTCGCAGATGATAATTAGGCTTGGAAAATTTGGAAGATTTTATGCTTGTCCGAAATATCCAAAATGTAAATACACTGAGCCCCTTAAAAAAGAAACTTTAGGGATAAAATGTCCGAAATGTAAAAAAGGAGAAGTAGCCCAAAAAAGAACCAAAAAAGGAAAAATTTTTTATGGCTGCTCAAATTGGCCGGAATGTGATTTTGCCTTATGGGATAGACCGACTGGCGAAAAATGTCCAAAATGCGTAGCACTACTGATAAAAACTAAAAGAGGTCAAATAAAATGTTCAAATAAAGAATGTGGTTTTGAAAAATAGTAAAATTGACGACTGGTTTTAAAATTGATAAATTAAGAATAGGCCGCCGTGGCGGAATGGATTACGCGTGCGACTCAAAATCGCATGAGGGAAACCTCATGTGGGTTCAACTCCCACCGGCGGCACCAACAAAAAAGCCCTTTAAGGGCTTTTTTGTAGTTAATCCCGAGAACAGCTCTCGAACTGATTTATTTTAAATTTTCAATAGCCAATTTTACTGCCCCAAGTACTGGTTCTTTTTTGGGCCGAATAAATTTCACTCTTGGAGCAATTTTTTTCACTTGAGATTTAACTTTCTTTAAAACAACCTTCGACCTAAACATTCTGCCAACCAAAACTAAGGGGAATTTCTGATTTTTGAAATTTAATTTTTTAATTACCGAAATGGTAGCTTGAGCTAATTGCTTTCCAGCTTCTTTCATTATACTTTTGGCAATTTTATCCCCTTCCTCAGCAGCTTTATCAACGATTCTTGAGATACAAGAAACCTGGCGAATTGAATTTTTTGAATAAACTTTTTTTAGAAGGTCCTCTTTATTTTTCAATTTCCATTCCTTAAAAATTAATTTCGTAATTTTAGTTTTTGGCCCTCGACCATCTAATTCTTTTAAAACTGCCTGGAAACCCCTTTGACCCGCCCAAAATCCAGAACCCTCATCATCTAACCAACCCCAACCTGAAACTTTTGCTTCTTTATTCCCTTTCCAGCCACGAGCTACACAACCCGTGCCTGAAATTAGAACAACGCCATCTTTGTCATCAGTTCCTGCTCTAAAAGCTATAACTTGATCTGAACCAATTTCTATTTTTCCTTTTGAAATTTTAGAAACTCCTTTTTCTTTTAAAATCTCTTTTTTGATTCTTTCTTTTTTGAATTTATACTCTTCTTCAACTGCTGCCAAAGCTATAAAAGTAGATAAAATTTTTCCTTTCTTTGGCAAAACTTTTTTAATTGCTAAAGCAATATTTTCAGCTGCTTTTTTTATTCCAACGTTCCTCAAATTTGAAGGCCCAGTTTTTGCCAGTTTCAAAATCTTTCCTTTTAAATTAGCCAAAGCAGCAATTGTTTTTGTTCCTCCTCCATCTACTCCAATTACATATCCGCCCCCCATCGGCCCGCCGCTCGCCCGCCCGCGAGTCCGCTCGCGGGCGGTGGCGGACTGGGATTGAAGGTCTCGATAAGTAAACTTTTGATTCTTCTTTTTCATTTTTTTATCTTAACATTTTTAAGTTCTGAATTAAATAAAAAATAGGCGTTCGTAAGTTTTATTGTTGAACGCCTTTCAGGAATCAATTTTCTCGTGGGCGGGAGCCTCGGCCAGAGGAATGGATAAGGAGGGCGTCGGCATCCTCTTACCTCACATTACGAGTCCGTGACTCGCGGCACATTCACTCAATCACGACCCAATTCGAGATCATATTTCTTATGAGCTATTTTCTTTTTATCATTTCTTTCAAAATTAGTCAAGCCTAAAAAAAATAGGCGTTAAACCAATTTTGACTAATGCCTTTGATTAAAAGAAAATTTTTAAGGAGCAATTAAAAGAGCAATTTTATTTTGAAAGAAAAAAGGGGGATTGATTTGTTTTTTTATTGGCATTAGTAGCCAAAACGCAGTTCGGCCTTTTCGGCTTCAGTCAGCTCTGGCGAAGCTAATATTCTTCTCTTGAGTCCTTTTGGTAGGAATTTAAAGTTTTTGATTGCCTCTTCTTTTGTTATCGCTCGTCTTCCATCCTTCATCTTTTTTTCAGTCATCTAGTTTCCTTCTTTCTTTGTTTCATAGTCCCTGATTTTTTCAAAGACATCTCAATTATAGCAGATTAAGTTATCCACATCAAGTTTTTTACTTTAATTCTTCAAGTTTTTCTTGTCCGCTTGAGTTTCTTTAAACTTTGGCGGGTGTAATAAATCGTATTATCTTTAATATTTTTGAAAACTAAAGAGTCAGGCCCGATTTGACAATCAGATCCTATTAAAACTCCTGGCATTAAAGAGACGTTAATTCCTGTTTTAACATTATCTCCTAGAATACAGCCTAATTTTTTTCTTCCAGTATCTATCAATTTGCCACGAATTTTCGCTTTTACTGTCTTGGAATCGAATCTGAGATTAGCCATAATTGTTCCAGCTCCTAAGTTACAATTTGGCCCTATTATGGAATCTCCCAAATAGCTTAAATGAGATACCCTTGAATTATCACCAATAATGGAATTTTTTATTTCCACTGCTTGACCAATATTACAATTATCACCAATTGAAGTGAACTTCCTTATATAACAGCTAGGCCCAATTTGACAATTATTTCCGATATAAACTGGTCCTTCGATATAAGTTCCATTCTTTATTATTGTTTTTTTGCCAACGATTATTTTCCCTTTGAGAGTAGTGTATTTTTCTACTTTTCCAAAAATCTTTCTTTTAATTTTATTTAATAAAAATTTATTAACATTAAACAAATCCCAGGGATAAGAAATTGGAATCCAGTTTTTTGCAATCTTAAAATACAATTTTTCTTTTTTTATTAATTCTTTAACAAAATCAATGAGTTCATATTCTTTCCTTTTAGATTTTCTTATTTTAAAATCGAAAATTGATTTATCTAAAAGATAAAGGCCGGTATTAACCAGCCTTGAAACTTTCTTTTTCGGTTTTTCAATTAATTTTTTAACCCGATTTTTTTGGACAACTACCTGTCCAAAATTATTGGGATTTTGCACCTGTTTTATTAAAATACAGGGTTTTTTCTTTAGACATTTTTTTATATCTTCCTCGCTGTAGAAATCATCACCGTATAAGAGAATAAATTTATCTTTAATAAATGCTTTAGCTCGCTTGAGAGCGTCTCCAGTCCCCAGAGGTTTTTTTTGAATAACATATTTTGTCTTTAAATTCTGGAATTTATAATTTTTTAATTCTTTTTCTATGTCTTTTTTTTGTCCTTGAACAATTATTAATTCTTTTATTCCGTTTTTTCTTAAATTTTCAATTGTATACCAAATTAAGGGTCGACCAATTATTTTAAAAAGACCCTTATGTTGAACATTCAAGGGCCAAAACCTAGATGAAGAACCCGCAGCTAAAATCACAGCTTTTACCATTGATTTAAAAACTATTTAAACTTTTCGATAATCCTTTCCCAATCTATCTCTCTTTTAATATTATACCAGGGTTTTTTCAATTGGGGCCATTGCTCTTCAAAGGTTGGCTTTCTTTTTTTGTAAAAAATGCCAATGGGGATTTTAGTGTCCTTATCGAAACAATAGTCCCATTCTTTGGCTTTCTGTAAAGCTCTTTCAAGATCTGAAATATCGTGGCTTTTGTCTAACTTGTAAATATTTTTTTGAAAATAAGGAGTAGTATTATGAAATATCAAGCAGGGTTGCAAGACATCAACAAAAGCAAACCCCTTATGCGCTATTGCCTGTTTTATAAGATTTTTCAAATGAGGAACATCTAAAGCATAACCCCTGGCTACAAAACTTGCTCCGCTTTCTAAGGCCAGGACAATTGGATTCAATGGCTTCTCTTTTATCCCTAAGGGAGTGGAACCATCAACAAATCCTTTTTCTGAAGTAGGAGTAGCCTGACCAGTGGTTAAGGAAAAAACCTGATTATTATGAACAATCATTGTAAAATTTGCATTGTAGCGGCAGGCATGAATAAAGTGGGCGATCCCTTCCGCATAAGTACCCCCATCTCCGGCAAAACCAATGACTGTTAATTTTGGATTACCATTTTTTATGCCCAGACAAACAGGTAAGACTCTACCGTGAAGTCCATAAAACCCATTTACATTGACATAGTCAAAAATTTTGGGGCTACAACCAACGCCAGTAACAATTGTAACATCTTTGGCTTTAATTTTATTTTTATTTACTAAACCAACTATCGCTTCTTTTGAAGCTTGTAAAATTCCGTTATTCGAACATCCAGGACACCAAGTAATTTCTTCTTTTGTGCTTAATTTTTCAATTTTCATAATTTTTTAATACCCCTAATAATATCAGAAGGGGTAAAGGGTCTGGCATCATATTTTAAAACTTTATCTTTGATAATTAGACCGGTTTGTTCAGCAATTACATCACCTAATAAGCCGGTTGCATTATTTTCTACCAGAATTATTTTCTGAGATTTTTTAATTTCTTTCGCCACTTTTTCTTTTGGGAACGGGCTAAGATAAGAAATTTGCAAAAACCTAAAATTATTGAGTTCGGAGATTGCATCAATTATTGCTCCTTTAGTCGACCCCCAACCAATTATCAGATTTTTTCCTTTACCATATACAGTAACGGGGTTAAACTTCTTTATATCTCGCACCAGATGTCTAATTTTTTTTAAGCGCTTGTTGTTCATTTTAACTATCCAGTCGGGGTCTTCAATCGTATTTCCGTATTCGTTATGTTCGTAACTGGTAGCACGAACAAAAGGACCCTGGCCCGGAACTGCTCTAGGAGAAACTCCGGTCTTGGTAATTTGATAACCTTTGTAATTTTTTGAAGGATTTTTTAAGAGAAATCTTTGATTACCTATCGGAGATTTTTTAATTTCATCAAAACTATAATTGCTTTCTCCTAAATGTTTATCACCCAAAAGAATTGCCAGAGTTCTATATCTTGAAGATAGATAGAAAGCTTCTTGGGCTCTTATTATAGCTTCCTGCGGATCCCCGGGAGCAACAACAATCCTTGGAAATTCACCGTGGCCACTATTTAAAGCAAATTTTAGATCGCCCTGGGCAGTGTAGGTTGGAACTCCAGAAGCAGGAGCTGTTCTTTGAGCTAAATAGACTACTAAAGGTAGTTCCGACATACCGGCTAAACTCAAGGCTTCGGTCATTAAAGCAAAGCCGCCTCCAGAGGTTCCAACCATTACTTTAGCCCCAGCAAAAGAAGCTCCCACAGCTGCATTTGCTATTCCAGTTTCGTTCTCCAATTGTAATACTAAAATATTATGTTCCAGTTGTCTTTTGGCCAAGAAATGCAAGACATGAGTAGCTGGTGTCATTGGATAGGCAATGTAAATATCAAGGCCTGCAGCCAAAGCTCCTATGCTTATTGCTTCGTTCCCAGAGATGAAATATTTGGCTGGACCTATCTTTTTTAGTTTTCCTTTCGTTTTGGCCAAATCATATCCCTCTTCTATTGTTTTTTTTACCAATTTTGCTTTCTCTCTAAATTGTTTTTCTGCAGCTTTTAATAAAATTTTTTTATTAACTCCAAAATGTTTAAAAAGAAAACCTACTAAAATATCGGCTTCTAAAATTTTGGGCGCTTTTAATCTGCTTAGAATGGATTTTAGATCGATTGAACATAGTTTCTTTGCCTTTAAAGTTTTGTCTCCAATAACGAAACCGTTTTTATTTAAGTCTTTTTGATGTAAATCGATAGTTTTCTGGTCTAAGGCCAAGATAATGTCGTATTTGTTTTTGTGAGAATAAACCGGCTTGTCAGAAATTCTCAGAACATTAAAATTATGCCCTCCTCTTATTAAAGAAGGGTAATCCCGGTAATTAAAAACATAATATCCCAAACTACAAAATATCTTTCCTATAAAATAAGAGGTGAGGGCTGAACCCTGACCAGCTTTTCCTCCAATTAAAATTATTTTTTCCATATTTTTCTAATTTCTAATTTTATTCTACTGTAACTGATTTAGCAAGATTCCTAGGCTTGTCAACATCACATCCTCTTAATAGTCCTAGGTAGTAGGCGAAAAGTTGCAAGGGGATAACACTTAAAATTGGAGTTAACATCTCCAAAGTCTTTGGAATATAAATTACATCATCTGCTGACTCTTGAATTTTTTTATTTCCTTTTGTTGCTAAGGCAATCAGTTTACCTTTCCTTGTTCTAATTTCTTCGATATTAGAAAGCATTTTATCATAAACTGAATCTGAAGGGCAAATAGCAAAAGTCGGGAAATTTTCATCAATTAAGGCAATTGGTCCGTGTTTCATTTCTCCAGCTCCATAGCCTTCGGCATGGATATAAGAAATTTCTTTGAGCTTTAAAGCTCCTTCTAAGGCGACTGGAAAATTGTATTTTCTGCCAAGAAATAAAAAGTTATTATAGTTTTTATATTTTTCTGCCAATTTTTCAATTTGCGAAGAATTTTCTAAAACCTCTTTTACCAAATCAGAAATTTTTAAAATTTCTCTGGCAATCCTTTGGCCAATTACCAATGACATTTCCCTTTGCCTTCCTAAAAACAAAGTTAAGAGAGCTAAAATTTCAAGCTGGGAAGTAAAGGCTTTGGTTGAGGCTACCCCAATTTC
This sequence comes from Patescibacteria group bacterium, assembly GCA_020148025.1. Classification (GTDB taxonomy): domain Bacteria; phylum Patescibacteriota; class Minisyncoccia; order Minisyncoccales; family JAHCRE01; genus JAHCRF01. Next base: position 31,160 of record JAHCRH010000001.1, on the reverse strand, counting down.
AGGTCCGGCATGATTGTAAACTCCGGCTATTGTTTCTCTAGCAATCGAAGAACCAACAACATTTACAATTCCCAGAGTTAATACCCCTTTTTCTTTTGCTTCTTTAATTGCTGCCGATGTATCAGCTGTTTCACCGCTTTGGGAAATGGCTAAAACTGCTGTGTTTTTATCTAAAATTGGTTTTTTGTAACGAAATTCAGAGGCCACCTCAACCTCAACTGGAATTCTGGCATATTCTTCTAACATGTATTTACCCACTAAAGCAGCATGGTAAGCAGTTCCGCAAGCAACAATAATCAGTCTCTTAATCCTTCTTAATTTTTCTTTAACGCTTTCTAATCCTCCCAACTTTGCCTGACCCGTTTCCAAAATCAATCTTCCCCTTCGAGAGTTTTCTAAACTTTCTGGCTGTTCCATTATTTCTTTCAGCATGAAATGAGAATAGCCCCCTCTCTCGGCTTCTTCAAGGGTAAATTCTATCTCTTCCGGAATTTTTTCTTTAAGAATGAAAAATTTTTCTGGAGAGATAACAGCTATTTCATAATCGTCGAGGTTTATTATTTTTCTTGTAAAAGGAACGATTGCTGCTGGATCAGAAGCTACAATGTATTCCTTGCCGTTTAACCCTATTAAGAGAGGAGAAGATAAACGGGCAGCAACGATTTTTTGAGGATCCTGACGAGAAATTACACAAATTGCATAGGTCCCCTTTACTAATCTCAGAGCTTTTCTTACTGCCTCTTCCAAATTCCCTTGAAAGAACTTTTCAATTAAATGAGATAAAACTTCGGTGTCTGTCTCAGATGAAAATTGATGACCCTCTTTAATCAACTTTTCCTTTAATTCCCTATAATTTTCAATGATCCCATTGTGAACCAAAAAAATATTTTTTTGACAGTCGAAGTGAGGATGAGCGTTCTCATCGGTTACTTCTCCATGGGTTGCCCATCTCGTATGAAAAATTGAAGGATTCCCATTAAAATCAAATTTAGATTCCTTAAGTTTCTTTTCTAATAAATTTATCCTTCCCGCAGTTTTTAAACAAAAAATTTCTTTTTTTTCTGAGTTAAAAAAAGCTAAGCCAGCTGAATCATATCCCCTATACTCCAATCTTTTTAAAACATCGAGTCCAATTTCTATATTATTATTGTTTCCGAAGAAACCTACTATTCCGCACATAAATTTGATTTTTTATTTTAACATTTAATTTTAAAAAAGAACAGAAGAAATAAAAAAGGCGTTAAATCAATTTTTAACGCCTGCGATAACGTCTTTTACGAACTAACTTTTTCATTGTTTTTGCTAGCAGGATCTCGATTTCTTTTGCCAATTCTTCTTCTGTTTTTATCTTTTTAGATTTAGGGCATAAACTACAAAGTGGCTGGGCATTACGTTCTCTAAAGCATTGGCTATTTGGGTATTTTGTAAAACAGATCAATATACATTCTTGGTCAGATAGGCCGAGTTCAATTTTCTCTTTCAGGGTCGGGACAATTATCTCCTTTTTTGGTTCCTCTAATTCCCACCTCCATTTCACCTTTTCTCTCCTTTTCATTCTCATTATTTTTCACTTTTCAAGTTCCTATTCTATTTTAGCAACCCTTCTATTAAAAATCAAGATTTTTTTCTTATCTTATCGTAAATCCAGATTATGAGACAGGAAATGAAATAAGAAATCAATGCAGAAACAAAAAAGGAGATCCCAAGATGGCCAATAGGCCAATCGGGAATAAAATGAAACTGTCTATGCCACTCACTATGACAGCCCCAATATTCTGGATCCGGACGTCTCAACCATCCTTCTTCGCTAGGATCTATACACCACGGAATCCCATAAATAAAAAGAAATAGAAAAATTATTATTGATAAAACAATCTTTCTCCAGTCTGGTTTTAAAAATTGTTTAAAACTCATTTTATATACTAAGTTTTTTAAAGGCATCTTCAATCATTTCTCTATGATCCCAACCTATGTCTAGGTTTTTCAATTCTTGTTTAGAGAAAAATTTCACATCTTGTATATTTTCTCCAGGTTTTAAATCCCCTCCAACTAATTTGCACAGAAAAACTAGTGCAACAAAATGTCCCCTTCTATCTCTTTTGGGGTTGCTGTAGGCATTCACTAAAGACTCTTTTTCAGAATCATAATAAAAATCGATTTTTAATCCAGTTTTTCTTAGGGTAGGTCTTTTCAGTGCATCTAAAATAATGTCGCCATACAAAACTTGTCCTCCAGGCAAATGCCATTTACCACCTCCTTCTATACCTTTAGCTCTTAGAGCCAAAACAACTCTATAATCTTTGGTAATAATTACTGGATCTACATGAACAGTTGGATATTTTTCGTTCATATTTATACAACGATATTAATTAATTTTCCGGGGACAAAAAATACTTTTTTGATTTTTTTGTCTTTTATCCGTTTTTTGATTTTTTCACGGGAAGTTGCGAGTTTTTTAGCTTTTTTCTCAGATATATCGGCCTTAACTTCTATTTTATCTCGAACCTTACCATTCACCTGGATAACTAAAGTAATCATTTCTTCTTTTACTAATTTAGGATCGTATTTTGGCCAGGGCTGGTTGTGAATTGAGCGGTTAATCTTAAATTCTGGTTTTTCAACAAAATATTTTTGCCACAATTCTTCTACTATATGAGGAGCAAAAGGAGCCAAAAGTAAAAGTAATGTTTTTAAATACCAAACGCCATAATTTTTCCCCTGAAAATTATTTACTAAAATCATTAAGGCAGAAATGGCTGTGTTGAATCTGAAATTCTCAATATCTTCGGTTACTTTTTTAATTGTTTTGTGAACTAATTTTTCTAACTCTTTATCTTCTTTAATTGGAACGATTGATTTTTGTCCATCGAACAGTTTCCAGACTTTTTCAAGAAATCTTCTCATTCCAACTATCCCTTGAACATTCCAATTTATTGCTTCATCAAATGGACCCATAAACATCTCGTATAATCTAAAAGCGTCAGCTCCATATTCTTCGATTATTTTATCAGGCAAAATCACATTTCCTCTTGATTTTGACATTTTCTGGCCATCCGGAGCCAAAATTAAACCAAGAGTCCTGAGTTTTAAAAACGGTTCTTTGAATTTTATTAAACCGGCATCATAGAGAACTTTTGTCCAAAACCTGGCATAAAGCAAATGCAAAACGGCATGCTCAGCTCCCCCAACATACAAATCTACTGGCAGCCAATAATTTATCTTTCTTTTATTCCAAGCAAATTCTTTATTTTTATCTAAGAGATAAGCAATAAAGTACCAACACGAACCTGCCCACTGGGGCATTGTATTTGTTTCTCTCTTGGCTGGACCTTTACATTTTGGACATTTGGTATTAACCCATTTTTTGATTGCAGCTAAGGGAGATTCTCCAGTTCCAGTGGGCTGATATTTTTTAACTCTTGGCAGTTTCAAAGGTAAATCTTTTTTTCCTAAGGGAACAATTCCACACTTTTGACAATGAACTATTGGAATGGGCTCTCCCCAGTATCTCTGTCTCGAAAAAATCCAATCCCTCAATTTAAAATATATAGCTTTTTTGGCTAAATTCTTCTTAGTCAACCACTCCCCTATCCTTTCTCGAGCAATTTTCGATTTCATCCCAATAAAACGACCAGAGTTAATTAAAATTCCTTCTCCTTCATAAGCTTTTTCAAATCTTCCATCAGAAATCACTAAAGGAGTTTCTTTGGGTAATTCTTCTTTTACATAATAGGGCTTGATGACTTCGATTACTGGTAAATTGTATTTTTTAGCAAAATCAAAATCTCTTTGATCGTGGGCAGGAACAGCCATAATGGCTCCTGTCCCGTAATGAATTAGAACGTAATCAGCCACGAAAATAGGAATAGCTCTGCCATTTACTGGGTTTACTGCTTTAATCCCCTTAATTTCTATTCCAGCTTTCTCTTTCACCTTGCTTATTCTTTCTCTCTCAGTTTTTTTCTTTGACTTTTCAATATATCTTTCAACAGATTTGAAATTTAAGATTTGATCTTTAAGCTTTTGAATTATTTGATGCTCTGGAGCTAAAACTAGATAAGTACAACCAAAAAGTGTGTCTGTCCTTGTAGTAAAAACTTTAATACTTGTTTCTTGTCGCTTGTCAGTTGTCGCTACTTTAAATTTAATCTCCCACCCCTCTGACCTTCCAATCCAATTTCTCTGCATCTCTTTAATTTTCTCTGGCCAATCAAGCAAATCTAAATCTTTTAATAACTTATCAGAGAAGACGGTAATCTTTAAAACCCATTGTCTTAGATCTTTTTTTATCACTTCGGTCCCACACCTCTCACACCTTCCTTCAATCACTTCTTCGTTGGCTAAACCTGTCTTACAAGAAGGACACCAATTAATAGGCAAGGTTGCTTCGTAAGCCAAACCCATTTTGTAAAGTAGAAGAAAAATCTGTTGAGTCCATTTATAGTATTCCGGGTCAGTTGTGTTTATTTCCCTTGACCAATCATAGCCCAGACCGATCAATTTAAGTTGTTTTTTCATTCGTTTGATATTTCTTTTGGTAATAATTTCTGGATGGATCCCGGTTTTTATGGCATAGTTTTCAGTTGGCAGACCAAAGGCATCCCAACCCATTGGATGCAAAATATTAAAACCCTTCCTTCTCATAAAATGAGCGAAAACATCGGTAGTAATATAACCTCTTGGATGACCGACATGCAAACCTTGAGCTGATGGATAGGGAAACATGTCCAAAATATAAAATTTTAGCCCCCCTCTTTTTCGCTTCGCTGGCAAAAAGAGGGAGTCTCTTGCCTTAAAAATCCCTGTTTTCTCCCACATCCTTTGCCATTTCTTTTCTATTTTTCGCGGCTTGTATTCCATATTTTTCATTTTATCAGAAAAACTCTGCTTTTGAAACTGATTGAGTAAAGAATTTATTTAAAATATAATGTAAAAATGAAACAAAGAACTGCTCTGATTTATAATCCAGAAATAAAAAAATATAGTTTTGGAAAATATCATCCTTTTACCAGTGAGAGATTTGAAATTTTTCTTAACTTTATAAAGGAAAAGTTGCCAGACTTCAAAGATTATTTTGAGGAAATTAAACCAGAACCTGCAACTGAAGAAGATTTGAAGTTATTTCATAGCCAAGAATATATTGAGGCGATGAAGAAAGCGTCTGAGGGAATTATTTTGCCAAACATTTTTCAATATGCCACCGTCGATAATTTAGACCCCTCCACTGGTTATTTGCCAAGAGGAATTGAAAAAGCTACAAGAATAGCTGTTGGTGCTTCCTTGTTGGCCGGGGAATTGGTTTTCGAAGGTAGGTTCAAAAAAGCTATAGCAATTGGCGGGGGCCTTCATCATGCCAAAAGAGAAAAAGGAGAGGGATTTTGTGTTTATAATGATGTTGCAATTTGTGCCCAAAACTTACTCAAAAAAGGTCTCAAGAAAATTTTAATTTTAGATACTGATGCCCATGCCGGAAATGGAACGACAGAAGCATTTTATACCGAGAATCAGGTTTTATTTATAGATATTCATCAGGATCCAAGAACAATTTATCCTGGAACAGGTTTCATGGATGAAATCGGCGACGGGAGGGGAAAAGGCTTTACTCTAAATATTCCTTTATCTCCCGGTGCTGGTGATGATGCTTATCAACATATTTTTGAAAAAATAATTTTCCCAATAGCTGAAGAGTTTGAACCAGAAATAATAATCAGGTATGGTGGCTCTGATCCTTATTTTGCCGATGGTCTAACCAATCTTGGTTTAACTTTGGAAGGATTAAAAATGATTGGAGAAAATGTAAGAAAATTAGCAGATAAAGTTTGTCAAGAGAAAGAAATTGATTTAATTGCTTCAGGTTATAATCAAGAAATTTTACCTTTAGCCTGGACAGCTTTAATTACGGGATTAATAGATTTACCAATTAAAATAAACCCCCCCACCAAATTTGGTGGGGGGCCACCAAAAAATTCGAAATTAGGGGAAACAAAGGAAATAGTTCAAAAACTAAAGGAGATTCTCAAAAAATATTGGAAGTGCTTTAAATAAAAAAATGCCAGCTCAGCTGGCTTTTTTAACTTAGATATTTAAAGAGCTTCTATTTTCTTATATGGGCTAAAGCTTGCTCTATTCGCTCTTCAACGGATCCCGAAAGGACGATATATTTGACACCAAATTCATCTAGACATTTCCTGAAAAGGTGGTCAATCTCTCCTCGAAACTTTGGATCAATGCTTCTAATCCCGTCTTCTTCCATTGGAAATTCAATAGGAAGATAAAAGACGAAGTCATACTTAGCATTTCGTTGAACAATTTTCCTGATTACTCTTTTTACAGCTTCGTCTTTTAATACTAAATTTCCATAGACAAGGTAATCGAATAAAGATTTATCAGCAACCCAGCCGCCGGGAGTAGTTGTTTCCAGTTCCCACTGTCGCATTAAAAGCCATAGTTGAACTTCGGGAGGCGTATTTTCATTGATTATGAATCCTTTCTTTACCGCTTCTTCTCTAACTACATCCTGGATATAAGTAAAATTCAGCCTTTTAGCTAGAGCTTTAGCTAGAGTAGTCTTTCCTGTACCATGGGAGCCCATAATTGTGATCCTTATTTTTTTCCCCATTTTTTTCCCTCTTTAAAGAACTTTTCTATTCTACCTTAGATTAACTCAAGAAATCCAAAAAATCAAATTTCAAATAATTCTTTAGCGTTTTTTGTGGTAATTTCAGCAACTTTTTCAAAGCTTATATTTCTTATTTTGGCGATTTCTTTGGCAATATATTTAACATAAAGCGGTTCGTTTCTTTGATTTTCAAATTGCGGAGGCGGAAGATAGGGACAATCGGTTTCAATTAAGATTTTCTCAAGGGGCGTTTTTTTGACTATTTCATCAAGATCTAATTTAAAAATTATTCCATTAAAACCAAGATGAAACCCCATTTCCAGAAATTTTTGAGCCTGCTCCCAATTTCCGGTAAAACAGTGAATCACTCCCGAGATCTGACTGCGATTTCTACGATCGTAGAAATCGCAGTCCAAATTAGTTAGGGTTTCGATTAAGTCATCGTGTGCCATTCGACAGTGAAAAATTACTGGTAGCTCCAACTCTCGGGCTAATCTCAGTTCTTCTAGAAGCAATTCTTTTTGTTTTTGTTTAAATAATTCTTTCTTTTTAGTAGTTTTGGGCCGCCAATAATAATCCAATCCAATTTCGCCAATGGCTACAATTTTTGATTTGGCTTGCCCTGGGCCTGCCGAACGGGCTAACTCTTTGTAATTTTCAAAATCAAATTCTTTTTCAAAATGAACACCTTCTTTATCGTCAACTTTTATCTTCACTAATCCCGTGTGCAAATTTATTGGATGAAGGCCAATGGCAGCAAAAACTCCCTTTCCATATCTATCGGCAATTTCTATTGCTCTTTTTGAGGTTTCGTAATTTGATCCCACATTTATCATCCAGATATCGTTTTCTAAAGACCGACGAATAACTTCGTCGGCATCATCTTTAAAAGCCGAAAAATTCAAGTGAGCATGGGTATCGATAAGCATAATTTATACCTTAGGAAACAATGGTTTGATTTCTTTGACCTCGGTTCCTGGTCTAATATTAGTCCAGCTATCTTTCTCCTTCGGGTCTTTCACCAATAATTTTTCTAATTTTAGAGCTTTGGCAATTTTTACAGAAGTTTCTGGTATAAAAATATAAATTTGCCAGGCAATTTGATGAATGGCGTTTAGCAAACCATATAATATCCAATTCAATTCCTTGATTTTTCCCTCTTTTGCCAAATCCCAAGGTCTATTTTCTTCGATATATCTATCGGCCTCAGTGATGAATTTCCAGATCGAAGAAAGTGCTTCATTGAATTGGAAATTCGGCACGTGTTTATCTACATCTGCCCAAGACTTTTTCCAGTTGTGGATTTTTGTATCAATTCTTAATGGATGACTATCTGGATCTTTATCAATCTCAGGCACTTTGCCATCACAATATTTCTCAACCATTGTTAAGGTTCTGGCTACTAAATTTCCCAGACCTTTTGCCAAATCTGAATTATATCTTTTTTCAAATTTCTCATAGGTAAAGTCACCATCTTCAGCTGAAGGGATTTCCCGCAAGAGAAAATATCGAACGCTATCTGTCCCATATTTTTCAACTAATTCAAACGGATCAACAATATTTCCCAAACTCTTTGACATTTTTTGCCCACCAACAGTTAAATAGCCGTGGACGAAAATTTTCTTTGGCAAGGGTAATTTTGCCGAAAGTAAAAATGCAGGCCAATATATACAATGGAATCTGGAGATCCCTTTCCCGATTACATGTAAATCAGCCGGCCACCATTTCTTAAACTTTTTTTCATCAGTAGCATACTCCACTCCATTGATATAATTTGAAAGTGCCTCCAGCCAAACCCAAATTTTTTGAGTTGGATCTCCAGGAACATCAATCCCCCATCCGTGAGCCCGCTCTGCTGAGCGAGAAATACAAATATCTTCCAAGCCCGACTTGATAAAACTAAGGATTTCGTTTTTTCTTGACTCGGGGGTGACTTTAATTTCATCGTTTTTAATAATCTTTTCTAATTCATCTCGATGTTTCGAAAGTCGGAAAAAGTAATTCTCCTCCTCTACTAATTCGAGTTTTGTCTTGTGTTCAGGACAAAGACCATCTTCAAGCTCACTCTCTTTGTAAAATTCTTCACACCCTATACAATAGAGCCCTCTATAAGTTTTTTTATAAATATCCTTTTTGCAAGCTAACCATAATTTTTGAGCCCCCTTAATATGGCGTTCCTCAGTGGTTCTTATGAAATCATCGAAAGACAAATTCAGAACTTTCTTCAATTCATAAAATTTCTTAGAGTTTCTATCTACCAATTTCTTTGTAGGAATTCCTTCTTTCTTTGCTGCCTGAACATTTTTGAGACTATTTTCATCGGTTCCAGTCAAAAATAAAACTTCCTCATCCAAAAGCCGATGATAACGAGCTATCGCATCTGTCTGAATTTTCTCCAAAGCATGCCCGCAATGAGGAGGAGCATTCACATAATCAATAGCTGTGGTTACATAAAATTTTTTCATTGATGTATTTTATTTATTTATAATCACTACAAATTCTCCTTTTATTTTCTCTTTTTCGATTTTTTTTATCACCTCATCAATTTTTTTAATAAATTATCTCAAATTGCGATCCAACAATTTCTTTGTCACCCCTGTATCTTCACATAAAATTAAATCAACCTCCTTTAAAATTCGGAGGGCGCTTACAGAAATATCCTCTAAATTCCCAATTGGAGTTGCAACGATGTATAAAATAGCCATTTAAAGAATTTCTGCTTTCTCTTTCTTCTTTTGTAAAAACTCTTTAAAAAATTCAAATAAAATTCCAAAAAATGGAATAGCCAAGATTGCCCCCCAGATTCCCCATAAGATTCCTCCTACTGTTAAGGCTAATAAAACTATAACCGGTGGCAAACCAACAAATTTTTTTGTTAGGGCCGGCAAAATGATATTATTCTCAATTTGCTGAATTAAGATAAAGACGATTAATACAAAAATTGCCTGCCAAAGATTATCTAAAGAAACTATTATAAAAATGATAATTCCAGTAATAATCGGCCCAACTATTGGCAGGAAATTAAGAATACCCGCTAAAAATCCCAATGAAAAAGGATATTTTGTATTAAAAAGAGAAAAAGCAACGAAGCTTGAAATTCCAACAAAAAGACAACCAGAAATTCTTGATAGAAACCAACCGGAAACTCTAATTTTACATCTTGACCAAAGATCTAGCAAAGAGGCTTCATATTTTTGGGGGAAAATAAGGCCCAGAGCTTTTTGGATTGGCTTTCCCTCTAAAGAAAGAAAGAGGGAAATCGAAAAAATTGAAAGAGTTGCCAAAATTCCTCCAAAAATAGCAGCTATAGCACTAAAAATGGTGTCAGCCATTCTTTCCAGATTTTTACTTAATAAGTCTATAAATTCTTCTATATTTTCAAAAGCCCTGAAACCTAATGCTTTTAAGGGTGGAGAAATTTTTTCAAAATATTGGGGCAAAACTTTTGTAAATTGACGAATCTCAGAAGTAAATATGGAAACAGTAAAATAAATCGAAAGAGCAATTAATCCAAAAATAATAAAATAGATGAGAACAACCGAGATTAATCTGGGGATCTTCCGTTTTGTCAAAAAATCAATCAAGGGTTCAAATAAGACTGAAATTATTACAGCAAAGATAAACCAGATAAGAACATTTCTAATTAAATAAAGAAAATAAAGGCAAATAACAGCAAAAAGAATTTTAAAAATTGTCTCCCAAGAAATATCTAAGAGCCTGTTCTGATTCATATTCTTAATAGTTTTTTAAATTTCTCTTTATCTTTAAATGGACCAATTAAGGCTAAATTTAATTTTTCTGGCCGGAAAAGATTTTTTGCTACCTTTAAAACATCGGCTTGGCTAACTTTATCAATTCTTTTACACTCTTTCACAGGAGTTGAAATTTCTTTTTTTAAAATTTCTTGACTCCCCAAAAAAGTTGCCCAGGCATCAGAAGTTTCTAATCCTAAATAAAGACGGCCTTTAATGTTTTCTTTTGCTTTTTTAAGTTCTCTTTTGGAAACTTTTTTTGTTTTAAGATCACTATATTCATTTAGAATAATCTTTATTGCCTCTTCAACTCTTTTATTATCTATCCCTGTATGAGTGACCAGGAAACCTGTATCCGTATAATGTTGAGGGAATGTTCTAATATAATAAGCCAAACTTCTTTTTTCCCGAACTTTTATAAAAAGCCGAGAGCTCATAATCCCTCCCAAAATCACAGACATCACAGCCAAAGGATATCTTTCTGGTTGAAATATGTCGAAAGTTCTTACTCCAAGACACAAATGAGCCTGATCAGTTTCTTTAAAATTAATTAAAACTTCAGGTTTTTTTTGAATTTCAATTGTTGGCTTTTTAAAAATAGGTTTTATTTTTTTTAAGCGCCCGAAAAAACTTTTAATCTTTGAGATGGCTTTCTTTTCTTTAAAATTTCCAGTTAAAGAAATCACAATATTTTTTGCTCCAAATTGATTTTTAAAATAATCTAAAATTTCTTTTCTTGAAATTTTTTCAATTGTTTTCTTTTCGCCTGCAATTGGCCAGCCAGCTGGCTGATCACCATATAATAATTTTCCCCACAGCTCTAAAACATATCTTGAAGGACTATCTTTCATCATATTGATTTCCTCGAAGATCACTTTTTTTTCTTTTGCAATTTCTTCTTTTTTAAATAAAGAATTAAAAACCATGTCTGACAAAACATCAGTGGCTAAATCAAAATGAGTTGCTCCAACTTTTACCCAAAATCCCATCGATTCTTTGCCAGTGAAAGCATTATAAAGACCACCGACCCTATCCAATTCTTTGGCAATATCTATTGTCTGGGGTCTCTTTTTTGTTCCTTTAAAGGCCATGTGCTCTAATAAATGAGAAATTCCATTGTTTTCTTTTTTTTCGTATTTTGAGCCAGTTGCCACCAAAATCAAAAGAGTCAAAGCTCGAGTATTCTTCATAGGAAAAGTAATAATCCGCAAACCATTTTTTAGAATGGTTTTTTTGAACATGGTTTATTTAATTATAGTTTAAAGTTTTTAAAAAAACAAAGCCCGCCGGACGAAGACCCGGCGGGGATAAGCAGGAACAAAAAAGAAGCTATACAAAAAGGAGCTTAGCTCCTTTTTTATATATAGATTATCCGAGAAAAACTCTCGGGCAGTGGCTCGGTCTATCGGACGATTTTAGAACCTTGAGATGGGAGGATTTTGTTGATAGCCCTAAGATTATGTTCCAGCAAATAAAACAAGTATTAGCAACTATTTAATCTACCCCACCCCGCTATTCACCATTGCTTTATATATTCTAAAATTATCTTTAAATCATTTGAGTCTATAGATAGGCTTGCAATTTTCTTTACTTGCTCGACGGCATTAAAAGCGATGCCCACTCCATGGCTATCTTTAACAAATCTCATTATTTCTATATCATTTGGATAATCACCGAAGACAATAACATTTGATGGGTTTAGCTCCTCTTTTTTGAGAAGTAATTTTAATGCGTAAACTTTAGAACCGCTCTTTATAAGAGGGTTAATTTTTTCTATTTCTTTCTTTTCGTTCTTAAAAATTAGTCCATATTCAATTCTACCTGTTAGTTTTTTATTTTTGACCTCCAGCTTATTGGAAACAGCATACTTTAAACCTAATGTGGTTGCAACAGAATTTGTAATAAAAGAAAATCCGTTGGAAATAGTGCTGAGATTGTATCCGTGTTGACTTAAATAATCGCAAACCAATTTTGCATTTGTTGTAAATCTAAGATACGGAATAATTTCATTCAATTTTTCCACTGGCAGTCCTTTCCATAAAGCTACGGAATTTAATACATATTTTTCTTGAGAGATTTTATCTTTTAAAAATTGTTCTAATAACCTTTGATTTTCACTTTCTTTTCCAGAAAATTTACTTAGCAAGGTATAAGAATTTGTACGAATCACAACTCCCTCCTTCTCCAATCCACTAACTAATACGCCTTCTAAATCGAAACAAATCATTTTATTTTTATCATGTTTTTTATATCTTTCTTTCATAAAACATTTTTATTTTACCAAAAAACCGCCTTCTTGGCGATTTTTGTGTGCTCCAGGGATGGTACAATATTAGAACTTGGTTTTGGAAGAATTTACCGAGTATTGAGTCGGTTCAGTTAAGTATCAACATTAGTTCTTATACCCCAACTTACCAGTCATCATCTCTATAAATTCCGAGATCTGCTAATTCAAGAGTCGCTACCTCTCCGTTGCCTGATTATATTCATTACTTCTTTTGGTTTTTCAGTTGAAAAAACAAACTCTTTAAATTTACCTTTCTTCAATGAAAGCACAACTCGAGGGGCTCCTATAACATTATACACTAATCTACATTTTCCCTTAACTCTGCCTATGCGTATGCCCCAACCCCCATATCTAATTGTTGAAACTTCGTCTATATAACAATTCTTAATATTCTCCCAGGGGATTGTGTGCTTAAAAATTCCATAACTGACCCTGACAGACAGGTGAGTTATTCTAATGCTTAGCCTACTAAAATTAATCACCACTCCTAAAAACAATAGAAACATAAGTAGGAAAAACAAGTTTGGAGCAGGACGAGTACCAATTGATCCTACCAAAATTTGATAGACCAATACGAAAAGAAGTCCAGCTGTAAAAGCGGTCAATATACCCGTCATCCACCACTTCGAGGATATCTTTTCTTCATAAAGGTTATTCCTCTGCATTTTTTTACCTAAACAATAAAAAAACTCTAAAAGAAAGCATGCAATACAGCCATTGCCAACGTGATGAATAGAGTCATACCAATCCAAAGATTAGCACCAACTCTCCTTGTTATGTATCCAATATAAAGAAACACTGGAATTAAATATAAGGGCACCACATTCAGTGGTTTGTATATTACGTTCTTAAAAATTATTATCAATCCTATCATGAGAACAGCTGTAAGTATTGCTGTTTTTGTTTCATCTTTCATATTTTTTGGTTGCTTATAAATTATTTTATATGACCTTTAAAACATTCTACTAAAAAATCGCCTTCTTGGCGATTTTCTGAACGGAGCTCCCCTGGGTGGACGATGTTAGAAACTAGTTAGTAAAACCACTTGGTCAATACATCAACTTGACTTATTAAAAATAAGGAGTATAATGATTTTAGATTTATAAGTCGAGGTATCTTAAAGTAAGTCTTTAGTAATTTCAAAAAATTAACGGGGCCTAAATAAGTAGAGCGACTTAAGAGTCATAAAGGTCGCTTTTTACCTTTAATCACTAAATAACATTTATTTATGGCCTTCAAAAAATTTGAATCCAATAGAGATTTCCCTCGAAAGATGTTCAAGGGAAATTGGAAATGTTCTGATTGCGGAAAAGAAATAACCGAACTTCCATTTGAACCATCGGGAGATAGACCACTTTACTGTAGAGACTGTCATGCTAAACGAAGAACTCGAAGATTCGAACGCTAATCCAGAACGAACAAACCCCGCAAAATTCTTGCGGGGTTTTTGTTTTAGTTTCCTTAATCGGGTAATACAAAGAAACCCGAGAGAAAAACTCTCGGAGCGACGGAAATAAAAAAGAGTAAGGGGTGAATCTTAGTGACGCACCCCATGTGAGTAAAAAAGAGGCTTATCCTACCTACTTGTTCATCTGTACTTCTGTACGTCTTCTCTGAACCCATTTTCCACATAGGAGCACAGGCTCCCCCGTGGAAGAATTCATTGGAATCTTTTCCAGAAGTACTCGCTTTCAATAAGTAAGCCTTTTAAATTACCCAAGACTATCCGTCCTGTGTCCGAATGGTCCTTTCGGTACAGAGCTTTTACCCTATACGCCTCTATTATAGCAAACCCACAGAACTTGTCAAGGGTTTATGGGTATAAATTCAAAACCCCGAGAAAAACTCTCGGGGCGGGCGGAAATAAAAAAGCTCCCCACCCTTAACAGTCTTCGAACCTTTTTTGTAAGTAGTGGACGATGTTAGAACCTATTTTCAGGCACATTCTGGTTACATAGAAAAATAGATCTACTTGCGCCGTTTGCTGTCCCTTTTTGCCAACATTTCACGCTTTATCGCAAGCCGTTTTTTGGTCTTTTTTGAATGAGACTTCTTTCTCTTTCCTATTCCTTTTCTTCTTTTTGCCATAGATATAATTATACACTATTTGCTCCCCAGATGGGACGATGTTAGAACCTGTTTAGTAGCAGCTGCCTGTTAATAATTTGTTGATTTAGAATTTTTTGGCTTTCCGTGATGTAGCTATTAAGATCAACCCGACAATACCTATGATAGTTGCAATACCTGTAGTATTTTCTCCCAAAATACTACCATTCCACATTAAGAAGGCTCCTGTTAACGCCAATAAAATTCCTACTATTTTTTGGTTCTTCATAGTAATTATATTTTTGTTATCAAATTATGCCGACTCTCATTCTATTCTACCAAAAAACCGCCCAAAAGGCGATTATTTGAATTCTATAATGACATTATATAATTGCTCCGGCGGTAGGACTCGAACTTTCGCTTTAACTTAAATTCAAATTAGAACCCTAATTTTTCTTTTAAAACACTAATCAAATCTTTAATTTTTACTCTTTCCTGTTTCATTGTGTCGCGATCTCTAATGGTGACATCTTCTTTTTCCAAAGTTTCAAAATCAATGGTTACGGCATATATAGTTGCAATCTCGTCTTGTCTTCGATATCTTCTACCAATTGAACCTAATTCATCGTATTGGCACATAAAATGAGGTTTTAACATTTCGTAAACCTCCTTAGCTTTTTTTACTATGTTTGGTTTATTTCTAACCAATGGTAGTACCGCAACTTTAATTGGAGTTAATTTCTTGTCAAGCTTAAGTAAAATTTCTATTTCCTTCGCCGCTTTTGTTGTTTCAGTTCTACCCCCTTTTATCTCTTGATAGGCATCAATTAAGAAGACAAAAAAACTTCTATCAACTCCACCTGAAGTCTCAATAATATAAGGAATGTATTTTTCTTTAGTTTCCTCATTATAATAACTTAAATCTTTTCCGCTGTTTTTGGCGTGATTAGATAAATCCCAATCACCCCGGTTATGAATTCCTTCGATCTCTCTCCAGCCGAAGGGGAAATGGTATTCAATATCAGTTCCGGCTTTGGCGTAATGGGGAAGTTCCTCTTTTTTATGTTCTTTTATTCTCAAATTTTCTTTTTTAATCCCCAAATTTAAATACCAATTCAATCTTTCTTTTATCCAATAATTAAAATATTTTGCTGCCGTTTTTGGATGGCAGAACCATTGCATCTCCATTTGTTCGAATTCTCGGGTTCGAAAAATAAAATCTTTTGGGGTGATTTCATTTCTAAAGGATTTTCCAATTTGGGCGATTCCAAAAGGGATTTTCAGCCTCATTGAATTTAAAACATTTTCAAAATTAACATAGATCCCTTGACAGGTCTCGGCTCTTAAATAAGTTGTTGCGGCGTCTTCTTCAACTGGTCCAACAAAAGTTTTCATCATTAAATTAAACTTTCTTGGTTTGGTTAATTCCCCCCCACATTCTGGGCAAACTTTACTATCTACCTCATCAGCTCTATATCTCTTGTGGCAGGACTTGCATTCGACTAAAGTATCAGCAAAGCCGGCGGTTAAATGCCCTGAAGCCTTCCAAATCTCGGGTTTCATTAAAATTGCCGCATCCAATCCAACAATATTCTCATGATTCTTTATCATCTCATCCCACCAAACTCGCTTAATATTATTTTTCATTTCTACTCCAAGGGGTCCGAAATCATAACAAGAACTAAAGCCGCCATAAATTTCCGACGATTGAAAAACAAATCCCCGCCTTTTACAAAGAGAGATAATTTTATTCATTAGATTATTCATAAATTAGAATTACCGAATAATCCCTTGTTCCTCGCTTATGGTCTCATCGTCTGGCAAAGTGGTGCCAATGGCTTCGGCTGTTGTTTCTAGGGTTGCTTCCGTCCATTGGTCCTCGCCTGAAATCTTAGCTGTATTAATTAAAGTTGCTATTTGACCTCTCTGACTGGCGGTGGGTGTGAGGGATACTTGAAAAGCAACATTTGGTCCACCATCAGAAACTCCTGTAGCTGACTCTAAATCTCCGATTTCCCAGACAATTTCCCGAGATTCAGAATCAAAAGCAAATTTTGAAGATTGCTCTTCAGGAAAAATTTTACCAGTCAATTTAACTTCTAGTGGCAAGGTTGCTTTAACCTTTACATTTTTGACATCGTTATAATGATTTTTAGCTTGCCAGATTATACTATAGGTAGTCGTTTCTCCTACTCTCGGAGGAATGGGGCCAGAATTACCAAAGACTCCATCTTCAAAATATCCTTTTTGAAGAATTTCTAATTTTGAATTGATTTTGGTGTTGAATTCTTCTTTAAATCCATCTAAAGAAATTACGGTTTTGATTTCCGGATTTTTGAAATCGGGAGAAAAATCATCTTTTACTTTTATCCAAAACTCAACTTTACCTTCAGCCATTGGGGGCAGTCTCCTGAGATCAGAAAGCATTGTGTAGTTCCAAATAATCTTATTTTCTATTCTTTCAAATCGATCGGGTTCAACTTTAAGGGTGTCGAAATCTAAAGTCTCACTTTCTAATTTGACCATTAAAAATAAATTTTCTAAAACTCTCTCTCCAATATTCTTAAAGAAAATTCGATAATCCAAAAGGTCGCCGGGAGTAGCAATATACTTTGGATTTCCATTAATTTCTTGAAAAATATACAAAAGTGGTTTAATAATCTCCACTCCCCAACTAACTGTTTTCAATAAAACAAGTTCTCCTTCCTGCCACTGGCCAAGCTCAGCCCAGAAAATTTTTGATTCTCCAACCTCTCCCTGGATTTTACCTAAAACCTCAATTCTCCCTCCTACAGCTGGATTTAAAAGACCAATCTCCCATTCAGTTTCTTCCAAAGTCTTGGGTTTAGATTCTAAAAACTCGAAGCCAGAAGGATATTCAATTCTTATCCTTAGGTTGGAAAGAGGATAATTGACATTGGAAAAATAATTCAATCTAAATCGAATCTCCTTTCCTGACTCAATTTTGGAGGGGAGATCAAGTTCAAAGGTTATCGGGACCTTCTTTATTATAGTGGTCAAGGAAGTTTCTGATTCGTAACGAGCATTTAGATTTTTGGGCCGATAACTTAGCCAAGCTTTAGCTATTTTGGATTCATCTTTTTTCCCGAATAATCTAGCTTTAAAATTAAGTGTTTTTTCTTCTCCCGGATAAATATCGTCGAGCGGTTTTTCTTTTCTTAATTCATTTTCTAGCACTATAGAATGTTCTGGATATTCAAAAATAAGCCTGGCCTCCTCTAACCTAACATTGCCATTGTTTTTATATTTGACGATATATTCGATCTCTTCCATCAATTCAGCTGTTTCTGGGCCGAAAATCTCCAATTTCAAAATATCTTTTGAATAGATGTTTCTTTGATAATACCAAAAACCAGCGGCTCCCAAGGCAGCGGTCAAAAAAATAAGGAAAATTGCCAATTTATTTTTCATAGAAAAATCAGACTACAACCCACCCACCACCCTCCCGCTAAAGCGGGCCCCTGGGTCGGGAAAACTGAGCTGTGTGTGAACAGTGGGCGTTTTCCCGTAGCGGAAAGATTAAAACCGATGGGTTTTAAGGAGCGGTATTAGCGCGGTCGCAAAAGCGACCGTCGCGTGCCGCGACTTTTCATAGTTCTATTTTAACACCTTTTATCTATATTAAATAGAAAAATTAAAATTGACCTTCTTTCACAAAAGATAAATAGTTTCCTGATATATCCTTTATTACTTTCTGATGAGTTCTTTCGATTTTCAATTTTTCCAAAAAACTCATCTCTTTTTTCAAAATCAATCTCAAAATTTTAATAACATCGGGGTCAATCTTTTTTCCATCCTTCACCTTATTAAAACAATTAGAACAAATTACCCCTCCTTCTTTTGGACTAAAATAAAGATTCTTGGGAATTAATTTTTTTTGACAAATTGAACAGAAATTCAGTTCTGGTTGATAGCCCAGGATCAAGAGGAAATTCCAGAGGAAACAGTAATAAGTTAGCCAGCATTCTTTAATTGAGAGAGAAAAACTATTTAATCTTTGAAATGTTTCCTTTAATAAATCCCAGATCTTTTCATCTTTTTCTTCGCCCTTGATTAAATCATCTAAAATCTCAGAAATTTCATAGGCGATTTTTAATCTTTTAAGATTCTTTCTGAGATTTGGAAAACCCTCAATTAAGGAGGCGTCGGTTAAAGTTTTGTAAGTCTTTCCTTGAATAAACTCAATATTTGTCAAATAAAAAAGCTCCATCCCCCCTCTCAATTTTGATTTAATCTTCCTTATCGCCCTACCTAAAATTTTCAATTTGCCAAAATCTTTAGTGAAAATGGTAAAAATTCGATCGGCTTCCCGGAAATCAATTTTTTTGAAAATAAAACCTTTGGTTCGATAATGAATAGCCACAATAACCTTGCTTCGCAAGGAAGCACCAAATTCCAAGCACCAAGCACCAAATTATATGTAAAAATATTTATATTCTTACAGTTTGAAGTTTGGAATTTGTGATTTGGAATTTCCACTGCGAAGCAGTGGTATTATATTCCTCCGAGTCTTCTTAAAAGTCTAATTTTCTTATCTATTACTCGTCTCTTAGAAACATCTGTTGCTTTATACTTTTCCCTTCCAATCCTATGAACAAGTCTTTTGTATTTTTCTTTAGATGCGTGGGCTTTAAGTTTCCTGCCAAATAATCTCTTTTCCATTTCTTTTCTTTCCGGAAAGCTAAAAAGTTTCCGGTAAGTGCCGGGGACAATAGGATTCCTTTTCCTCAAAACGCCCCTAAACTCCTTTCTTGAAATTTGTTGTTTTTTTTCAAACAATTTCATGATGGACATTCACTTTATTTTATTTTCCTAATTGCGAGCTGCAATTTTTCTTGATTGATTTTAATGTCCTTCTTAATCTTAAATGGTGTTTTTGATTTTTTAATTAGCTGGAAATCTTTAGCTTTAACTTCTTTCAAAATAAAATCTTTATTTTTGATCAGAACTTTATTCAAAGAAGCTGATCCAAAAAAATGAATCAAAATTCGATCTTTCGGTTTCAAACCAGCCAGCTTTCTCATCTCCTGGATTTGACGAATAATCTCCCTAATCATCCCTTCTTCTCTTAATTCTAAAGTTATTTTAGTATCCAACTCTATCTTGCCTTTAAGTCTTGAGGCAATAAGGAGATTTTTAATATTGAGTTTCCCTTTAATTATATCCTTCTCTTCTTCTCCCAATTCTCTTATTAACTCTCCCAAAACTTTCATTTCTCTAAGGGGCTGGCGAACTTTGATACCAAGACGAGAACGTTCTCTCAATCCTAAAGCCACGACTTCACGAACCCTCTCCATTTTTCTATTTAAGTTTCTATCAATCAATCCTTTATCTGCTTTTGGCCAATCTTCTAAATGAATACTTTCGGTTTTTAATTTATGATGAGCTCTGAACTTTTGGTATATATCTTCACTGAAAAATGGCATGAAAGGTGCTACTAATTTACTTAGGGTGAAAAGAACAAAGCCTAAAGTTTGAGATACCCCTCCAAAGTCTCTTCTGGTCTCCTTGTCCTGTACCAAACTTTGCCCTGGTGCGGAGTGAAATCTTTTCCTTGACACCTGAATATACCATTGAGATAAGTCTTCAATAACAAAATTCTCAATTTTTCTAGTAGCTCCCGTAACATCATAACTCTCCAAGTCTTTGGTAACTTCAGAAATTAACCCATTTAACTTCGAAACAATCCATCGATCTAAAATATTTTTGCTTTTAGAGAGAGAGTATAGTTTCTTAGATTCTAAATACCCCAATCCATAGGTCTCAAAAAAGACATAACTGTTTAATAGGGTTAAAATAAATCTTCGTAGGGCTTCTTTAACTTCTTTTTCAGAAAAAAGTTTAGAATCAAAAGGTTGATTAACAGTAAAAAAATACCAACGGAGGGCATCGGCGCTGTATCTTTCCAAAATCACCCAGGGGTCAACCATATTCCCTTTTGATTTTGACATTTTCTCCCCCTTTTTGTCTAAAACATGGCCTACAGAAATTACATTTTTATAGGAAGGACCAAAACCCAAGAGAGTAGAAATTGCCAACAAGGTATAAAACCATCCTCTAGTCTGATCAATGGCTTCAGCAATATAATCGGCAGGAAACCGTTTTCGTTTATCAATTAACTTTTTATTCTCAAAGGGATAATGATATTGGGCAAATGGCATTGCCCCTGAATCAAACCAACAATCAATTACCTCTTTTTCTCTTTCCATTAAATTTTCGCATTTTGGACAGAGAAACTTAACTTCATCAATAAAAGGTCGATGAAAATCTAAATTTCCTTTTTTATTGTAAGGAAGATTTTTAAAATCGAGTTTTCGAAGTTTGCTGGTTTTTATGAAGTGTTTTTTAGATGTTTTCTTTAAAGACTCTTGATTTTTCAATCCCTTCATTGCCCCCCTTAAAAGCCAGATAGGATCGCCGTGACTGACAATTAAAATAGTTTTTCCTTTATGTTTTTTATCAATATCTTTTATAAAACCGACCATTCTCTTCCTAACCTCTGTCCAGCTTTCACCTTTTTTAGGTTTTTTAGAAAATCTTTTCAGATTTATAGGAAAATCTCGGTGAAATTCTTCTGTTTTGCGCCTTTGATAAATGCCTAAATTTATATCCCTAAGTTTTGGGTTGAAATTTACTTTAAGACTGAGTTCTTTGGCTACAATTTCAGCAGTCTGGCGAGTCCTCAAAGCATCTGAAGAATAAATTAGATCGATTTCTCTTTTTTTCAGTTTTTTAGCTAATTTAGCAATCTTTTTTTTCCCTTTTTTAGTTAGAGGGAAAGAAGAAGTTTCTGGCCAATCATATATTATTCCCTTCCCCTTTTTTGTTTGATGAGCCGTTTTCCCGTGTCTTAGAATAAAATATTTATTCTGACTAAATTTTTGGGAGATTAAGTCTTTTTTTGATCCAATAATCTCTAAATTTCCACATTTTTTACATTGCCAAATAGGTAAAGGGGTCCCCCAATATCTTTCTCTGGAAAGAGCCCAATCTTTAACTTCTCTCAACCACTCGCCAAATCTTCCATCTTTTAAATGGGTTGGAATCCAATTTATTTTTTGATTGTTTTTAATCAAATCTTTCTTGACTTTCTGCATATTTATAAACCAGCTCTCTTTGGCATAGTACAAAAGGGGAGATTTACACCGCCAGCAAAAAGGATAATCGTGTTCATATTGCTCAGTTTTGAAAATAAGATTTCTCTTTTTTAAGTCCTCTATAATTTTAGGGTCAGCCTCTTTTACAAAAAGGCCTGCCCAATTTTTCACTTCTTTTTTGAATTTTCCTTCTTCGTCAACATTCAATAAAATTGGCAAATTATTCTTTTTTCCTGCAGCCATATCTTCCTCCCCAAAGGCAGGTGCAATGTGGACCAAACCAGTTCCGTTTTCAATGGAAACGAAATCGCCAGAAATTATATAATAGGCCCCTTTTTTAGGTTTAATAAAGTCGAATAAAGGTCGATATTCGACTCCCAATAAATTTTCTCCTTTAAAATCTTTAACAATTTCTCCTTTTAGATCCAAGGCTTCAATTCTTTTTTTGGCTAAAATTAAAAATTGGCCATTAATCTTTATTTTCGAGTAAACGAAATTTGGATTTATTGCTATTGCTACATTTCCTGGTAATGTCCAGGGTGTAGTTGTCCAGACAAGGAAATAAGTATTTTTCTGACTCTTGAGTTTAAATTTAATATAAATTGCGGGTTCTTTTATTCTTTTGTAACCCTGAGCTACTTCATGGCTAGATAAACTTGTTCCACATCTCGGACAATAAGGAACAACTTTATAACCCTTATACAAAAGACCTTTTTGCCAAATTTTCTTTAGAATCCACCAAACTGTTTCAATGTAATCATTCTCATAGGTAATGTAAGGGTCTTCCATATCAACCCAGTAACCAATTTTCTCAGTTAAATCTCTGAACAAAGGAATATATTTTTGAACGTTTTTCTTGCAAGCCCGGTTAAATTTAGCCAGACCATATTTTTCTATATCTCTTTTAGTTTTGAAATCTAAATTTTTCTCCACCTCTAATTCAACCGGCAAACCATGGGTATCCCAACCGTTTTTCCTTTCAACGCGAAACCCTCGCATAGTTTTAAACCGAGGAATTATATCTTTGAAAATCCGGGCCAAAACATGATGGATTCCGGGTCTAGCATTAACTGTAATCGGGCCATCATAAAATACAAACTTCTTAGCCTTCTTTCGCTGCAATATACTCTTCTCAAAAATCTTATTCTTCTTCCAAAATTTCAATATTTTTTCTTCAATTTTTGGGAAATTATATTTCATATAATTACATTATAATTACATTTTTTCGGGAGCGGAAATTCCCATCAGGTTTAAAGTGTTTTTAATAACTTGCTTTGTTGCCAAAATTAATCCCAGACGAGCTTGCGTCAGAGGCCCGTCCTCTGACAAAACTCGACAGTCTCGATAGAACTGGTGAAAGACAGTGGCTAAATCTATTGCATATTGAGGAATTCTTTGAACTTGATAATCTTTGGCTGTATCTTCAATAATTTCTGGAAATCTAATCAGCTGTTTAATTAAATTTAACTCTGAAGGATGAGTTAATAATTTAAGTTTAGAATTTGAAATTTGGACTTCAACCCGCCCACCACCCTCCCGCTTTTGCGGGCCCCATTTAGAATTTGTTTGGAATTTGGTGCTTGGGATTTGGGATTTCGCGAGAATACTGTGTATCCTCGCGTTGGCATATTGAATATAGAAAACCGGGCTTTTTGCTGATCTTTCTTTTGCCAATTCAACATCAAATTCCATCTGGGTATCAAGTGATTTTACTAAATAGAAAAATCTAACTGCATCCAATCCCACTTCATCTACCAAACTTTCCAAAGTAATAATTTCTCCTTTTCTTTTTGAAATTTTGCCTTTTTTCAAAGAAACCATCTGAGTTATTAAAACATCAAAATCTCCTTTGAAACCTAAAATTTTCATGGCGGCTTTCATTTTGGAAACATGGGCTTGGTGATCGGCTCCCCAAATGTCAATAATTTTTTTGAAGCCCCCATTGATTTTATCTTTGTGATAGGCAATATCAGAAAGAAAATAGGTGGGTTCACCTGTGGTTCTAACAACTACCCAGTCTTTTGAATCACCGAATTCTAAGGTTTTAATCCATTGGGCTTTTTCTTTTTGATAGACAAATTCTTTCTTTTTTAGCCAACTCAAAATTTTCTCTATTTTCTTTTTTTTATATAATTTCTCTTCTGAAGCCCAAACATTAAATTTAATTTTTAATTTATTTTCAATAAGATCTTTAATATCTTTTTGGATTTCTTGAGCCAATAAATGACCCGCTTCACCAAAATCGGTAATCTTTTTTAACTTTGGCTTCAATTTTTTGATTTTAATTTCTAAATCCTTTGTTAAATAAGTTCTTCCTTTCCCCAAAGCTGTTTTCCCCAGTTCTCGGATTTGAAGACTGTTTTTGGCATCATCAATATAATATTCCCGGGTCACCCTATAGCCTGCTTTTTCTAAAACATTTGAAAGGGAATCACCCCAAAAAGCTCCCCGGCCATTGCCGATATGAAGAGAACCGGTTGGATTGGCTGAAATAAATTCAACCTGGACTTTTTTATTTTTTCCAATTTTCAATTGTCCAAATTTTTCTCCCCTCTTTAAAATCTCTTTAACTTGCGATTGTAAATATTCCTTTGAAAGAAAAAAATTAATAAATCCTGGCTTTTTCACTTCAACTTTTTCAAACAACCCAGAACCTAAAACCTGTAACCTAGAAGCTAAAGTCTTTGCTGTTTCCATTGGGTCTTTTTTAATCTTTTTTGAAAGAACTATGGCAACATTCGTCGAATAATCACCATGAACCCTCTCTTTAGGACATTCTATTTTAATCCCAGGAATATCAAACTTAGGAAAAACCTTCTCTTTTTGAAGTATTTTTATTGATTTTTCGATTAAATTAAATATTTCGTCTCTAATCATACTTTTAGTTTATCCTATTTTCGATTAAAATAAAAGTGATGAAAGTTTTAGCCAAAAACAAAAAAGCTTATTATAAATATGAAATTTTAGAGAAATTTGAAGCAGGAATTGTTTTAATTGGCCAGGAAGTAAAATCAATAAAGTCAGGAAGAATAAATTTAGCCGGTTCTTATGTAGTTTTAAAGGACAACGAACTTTATTTAATAGGTTGTCATGTCCCCCCATATCAGCCAAAAAATGCTCCTCCTGATTACAATCCGGAACGTTCCCGAAAACTTCTTTTAAAAAAATCAGAAATTAAATATTTAATTGGCAAATCAAAACAAAAGGGCTTGACTTTGGTGCCTTTGAGGGTATATACTAGAAGAAGAAAGATAAAGATTGAATTTGCAATTGCTAAAGGAAAGAAAAAATTTGACAAAAGAGAATTGATTAAAAAACGGGAGACGAAAAGAGAAATGAGAAGAGAATTAAAAGAACGTGGATAAGGAAGAGGGTCGGGGAAACATAGTTTTCCCGTGTAGGAAAACAGGCTTTCGCCGCCCGCTTCGCCTCGGCGAAGACGAAGCGAGAAGCGATCGCGTGCCGCGACAAGGGGGTGAAAGGAATCGACAGAAATTTAACTAAGATGGGCAAGTCGAGTATTATAGTCATCTCGCTAAACTGTCTATAATCAGAAATAAGTGCCAACTTATTCAGAAAACCTGCTTTGGCTTACGTTTAAAAGCAGCACTAACCTTGGTAATTCTCGATAACCAAAGCTTAGTGTTATTGTATCGAGATAGATAGTTCTTCCAAAGTCCGAGAAGAATTATTAAAAATTTATCGGATTGAAGGTATGGAAATTTCGTCTAGTTTTAATTCCGTATCTCTTACTTGAATTAGACTAAGCTTGTAGATCTATTTTTAGAAAAATTTCTGGACAAGGGTTCAACCCCTTCGCCTCCACCAAAATTAGTTTTTAGTTGTTAGTTTATAGTAGTTGAAAAGACCGTTAGTCAACAATAGAATAAGAGCCGCACAGGTCAGAGTAATCGATGAGACTGGAAAACAGTTGGGGATTATGAATTCCAGAGAAGCGCTCCAGATAGCCAGGGAGCGCAATTTAGATTTAATCCAGGTAACAGAAAAAGTTGAGCCACCAGTTTGTAAAATAATGGATTATGGAAAATATCTCTATTCGTTTCAGAAAAAAGAAAGAGTGGGTAAAATGAGAAGGGCTGGTCAAATTAAAGGAATAAGAATCTCTTTTGGAATCTCTCTTCATGATTTAGAAATTAGAGCGAGGCAGACAGAGAAATTTTTAAAAAAAGGATATAAGGTCAAAGTGGAACTAATTTTACGAGGGCGGCAAAAAGCGCTTGGAGAATATGCCAAAGGGAAAATGAATCAGTTTCTTGAGGTTTTAAGAGGATTAATTCCTGTAAAAATTGAAAGGGAATTAAAAAGAGAACCGAGAGGTTTTACAATGATAATATCCAGAAGTGGACCCCTTTCTTCGAAAGAAAGGGGTCCAACCGCCAAAGAACATCAAGGTGTCGCTCGGCCCGGGACCTTATAACCCGTGGCCTTCGCGACGGGATTTGATTATGAAAACACGTAAATCTATTTTAAAACGTTTCAAAATCACAAAAACCGGAAAAATTCTAAGAAGACCGACTGGCTTAGATCATTATCGAGCCAAAAAATCGGGGAAAAAAATTAGAAAAAGTCGAAAATGGATTAAGCTTTCGAAAGCAGAAGTAAAGAAAATAAGAAAATTATATGGTTCGAGTAAAAAGAGGTAAGGCTGCTCATAAAAGAAGAAAACGTCTATTAAAACATACAAGAGGTTTTCGTTGGGGTAGAAAATCAAAATATCGGGCAGCCAAGGAAGCCATCCTTCACGCCTGGAAATACAGCTACCGGGATAGAAGAACTAAAAAAAGAGATTTTAGAAGACTTTGGCAAATTCAAATTAATGCTGCCTGCAGACAGCATGGATTAAGTTATAATCGGTTTATTTATGGTCTAAAACAAAAAAGGATCGAACTCGATCGAAAAATTTTAGCAACGATAGCTCGAGGTTATCCAAAAATTTTTGAAAAAATTGTCTCAATTGTAAAAGAATAAGATATTTTCAATTTCCTCAATTTAAAAACCGCATTTTCTGATGCGATTTTTTTAATGGGTCGCCCCTTCTTTTTTAAGTAGAGTAATTTTCTTTTTAATTCCTTGGTTAAAACCGCCAATTTTTCCATTAGATCTTATTACTCGATGACAGGGAATTTTAGGATTTTTATTTTTATTCAAAATATTTCCAACAGCTCTCCAGGCTCGAGATCTCCCAGAAAGTCTTGCGACTTTTTTATAAGTGAAAACTTTCCCTTTTGGAATTTTTTTAACGACTTTTAATACCTTTTCTCTGAAACTCATTTTACTTCAATAATTATTTTTTCTGGTAATTTTTTCGAGTAATTTAATAAAAGTTCGGTAGCTTTTTTTATCATTTTTTTCTTTATTTTTTTTCCAAATCCTCTAACCAAAACTGTGGGACCTGGAAAATTTTCGGGTTCTAATATCAAATCTTCTCTTTTTTTGGATTTTTTTAATTCTTTATTTTCTTTTTCATTTCTTCCTACTACTATTAAAATTTTAGGGGGCCGCTGAAAGCGGGACTCCAACCCTCCCTCCGCCCTCCCAAACTTCCGTTTGGACCCCTCGGGTGGTGGGTGGGTGGCGTCCCAAAAAGTCCTCCCCTTTCTTAAAATTTTGGCATCTGAACCGTCGAAATCGGGTATTTTCTTAAAAAGAGTTTTTAATCTTTTTGAATATTGGAGGTCTGTCAAAATACAACCTCCAGCTGGGGTTGGGAATTCTTTTATTTTAAATTTTTTAGCTAAATTGATTTGAGGTTTTCTTGATTTTCCCCGAATTGAAAATAGTTTTTTTCTATCTATTAAACCTTCTTTTTCATAAATTGTTTCAGGTAGCAATTTTACAGAAAGAGGTCTTAAAATTTTATTTTCTAAATTGGCTTGTTTCTCAATTAATTTAAAAATTTCTTTTCTTTGGGAAAAAGGTCTTTCACCCAAAACTTCACCTGTGGCTAGAATATCAAATTTCTTAGGGGCCCGCTTTAGCGGGAGGGTGGTGGGTGGGTTGGAGTCCATTATTTCTTTTGCTTTTTTAATCATTAACAAATGGCAATCAATACAAGGATTTAAAAATCTTCCATAACCAAACTGGGGGTTTTTTACAATTTTTAAATGTTCTTTTGAAAAATCAATGACTTTTAATTTTAAATTTAACTTTTTAGCTGATTTCTTAGCTAAATTGCAATCAAAAAAATAGCTTTTAAAACAAATTGGAAAAACTTTAATTTTTTGCTCCATTAAAACTTTAGCAACCAAAATTGAATCTAAACCCCCGGAAAAAAGTAAAAGAGCTTTAGACATAATTTTTAAAAAAATTATTTGCTTTTTCTAATATCTCTTTTGCGTTTTTAAAAGTTAGTTTTGCTAAGGCCTTTTTGTAGGGAAACCACCCAAAATCAAAATGTTCAGAAGAAATTTTTATTTTCATTTGAAGTATTTTAATAATTCTTCTAGAGATTGAGTATTGATTATATCTTTTTTCTCGGCCCAACCCCTCCGCGCTTGAGCAATTCCAAATTCAATAAATCTCAGTTGGTCTTTGCGATGGGAATCTGTATTAATTGCCATTTTTACTCCAGCTCCCTTTGCCCTCCTGATATTTTGATCATTTAAATCTAATCTTTCAGGATAAGAATTAATTTCTAAAATCACTTGGAATTCTTTTGCCGCTCTTAAAATTCTGTCAAAATCAATTTGATATTCATCCCTTCTTTTCAAAATTCTTCCTGTTGGGTGAGAAATAATTTTAATATAAGGATTTTTCATTGCTTTAATTATTCTTTGGGTCATTTTTTCTTTTGGCATTTTAAAACTAGAATGAATCCCAGCAATGGCATAATCTAATTTTTTCAGAGCCTCGTCATTTATATCAATTGAGCCATCGTTTAAAATATTAGTTTCTGCTCCTTGTAAAAGTCTAAATTTTATTTTTTTTCTTTTAAATTTTTCATTTAATTTATCTATTTCTTTTCTTTGTAAAACCAATTGCTTTTCATTTAACCCATGCTCGATTCTTAAAAATTTTGTATGATCAGAAATCCCTAAATATTCATATCCCATTTTAATTGCCGCTTGAGCCATTTCTTCGATTGTGTTTACTCCCCCATTCCACTTTGAATGACAATGTAAATCACCTTTAATGTCATTGTAATCAATCAATTTTGGCAATTTTTTAACAAGGGCAACCTCAATCTCTCCTTGGTTTTCTCTCAATTCAGGTGGAACCCATTGCATCCCAAGAGTTTTGTAAATTTCTTTTTCAGTTTTTCCAGCAATCATTCTTGAGCCCTTAAATAAGCCATATTCTGAAAGTTTTAACCCTTTATTAATAGCAATTTTTCTTAAATTAATATTATGCTCTTTTGAGCCAGTAAAATATTGTAAGGCTGAACCATATGATTTTTTTGGTAAAACTCTCAAATCCATATCAAAGCCCTGATTCATTCTAACTGAAGACTTAGTTGTTCCCTTTCCCCAGATTTTTACAACTCCGGGTAAAGAAACAAAAAAATCCATTATTTTATCCGCCGAAGCTTTAGCGGAGGCAGACTTTTTGGATTCTTTGCTAATAACTAAAAAGTCAACATCCCCAATCGTTTCTTTCATTCTTCTGACCGAGCCGGCTACATTAATTTTCTTAACTTCTTTTAAGCCTTTTAATTTTTGATAAACTTCTTTTACTACCGGTATTATCTCTCCCAATAGAAATCTCCCCCTTGATCTTTTAAAAAATTTGATTCCCTCTAAAATATTTTTTTCGGTTTTCTCTCCAAAACCAAAAAGGGGGGCAATCTTTCCACCCTTAGCTTTTTTTTCTAAATCTTTTAAGGTTTTAATTCTCAGCTTCTCATAAAGAACTTTTGCTTTCCTTGGCCCCATTCCTTCAATAGAAATTATTTCACTTAAATCAATTGGAATTTTCTTTTTGAATTTTTCGTAATATTTAATTTTTCCGGTCTTTAAGTATTCTTCAATTTTCAAAGCAATGCTTACTCCTATTCCTGGAATTTTTTTAAGAGCCTTAATTCCTCCTTTTTTATAAATTTCCCCAACATCTTCTTCTAAAGTTTCCAAGGCAATGGCTGCCTTCTGATAGGCATAAGGTTTAAAAGATATCCTTTCCATTTCAAGATAATCAGCAATTTCATAAAAGATTTTTGCAATTTCCCTATTTTTCATAAAATTAGAATGGCGTTCTAAATGGAGGGAACCGGGGGAAAAGGTGATCTCTAGGAGCAATTTCTTTGTGAATCAACAGAAGAAGGCCGGCTGAAATTATTGTGAAAATTCCCACTAAAATAAAAATAACCTTGAAACCGAAAACAGCAACAAAAATTCCGCCAATAGCTCCGGCAATTCCAGCACCAAATCCTAAAAAAGTACTATCAAGTCCCCATTCAAAAGCTTCTTTTCCTTTATCAATATGTCTCGTAAAAATAGCTGACCAGGAAGGAATAACCATTGCCATACCAATAGCATGTATGATTTGGAAACCATAAATGTGCAGGGGCTGAGAAGCAATTAGGTATCCAAACGGAGCGAGCCCAGCCAAAAATGTCCCTAAAACCATAGACCAGAAATCATCTTTCTCCCCGTGATTTTTATCAAGGTATCTACCAATCGGGATTTGAAGACTAGATTTTACAATCCAATAAATCAGTGAAGCAAAACCAGCTATTTTAGCACCTTCGACAGCGTTTCCAGCCGCAATTTTCTGAACAATAAATATGGCAAAAATAGGCCCAAGCAAGCCCCAGGCGCTATTCAAGGCAAGATCACTGGCTATTAAAATTTTTATAACTTTGTTAACAGGTTTAGACATAAATTATTCCTCTATTGAGCAGATATACATTTCACAATAATTTCTCTATTTCTTGGTCTATTATCAAAATCTAAAAAAACAATCTGCTGCCAGGTTCCTAAAGCTAATTTTCCTCCTTCAACCGGAACTGCTAAAAATGGTTTTAATAAAGCCGATCTAATATGAGCGTAAGCATTGCAATCTCCCCATTTTTTACAATGCTCATAACTATCTTTCATCGGAGCTATTCTTTCTAAAACTTTTTTTAAATCTTTGATTAAACCACTTTCATATTCAATCGTTGTTAAACCACAAGTCGAACCAGGACAAGAAATCAGACAAGCCCCATCTTTTACCTTAGACTTTTCCAGAATTTCAGAAACCTGGTCAGTAATATCAATAATATCATTAAATCCTTTTGTGCTAATTGAAAATCTCATATTGGTTAATTATACTAAACCCTTGTTTAATCTCAAATTTCAGCAAATCGGTAAAGTGGTATCTATAATATAAAAAGCCCGAGA
>JAHCRH010000014.1 GCA_020148025.1 Patescibacteria group bacterium | reverse complement strand
CTGCTTTTTAGGAATGCCAGTTATTTTTGACCAATAAGTTAGAGTCTCTTCATATTTATATCTGGATATAGATGAACAGAGGGAGTAAAATTTTTATTTTTCAGTCCGCAGATTTCTCGAAACCACCCCATTGCTACTTTTATTATTTCTGGATCAGAATTTATTACTCGAACACTTTCCCCAGATGACTTGTTCCCGTCACCTAAATACAATCCAACTCCCAATAGCCACAAATCTCTTTTTGTCAATTTTCCTAATTCTCTCTTTGCTAGTTTTCTCATTGTTGCGATGTTGACAATCTTCTGATTGTGTTTAAATTGTGCTGATTTCATTCGTGCCAATCCGATGCGCTTGATTACTTCTTTATTGGGCTTGTATGGAACTTCTTGTAGCCAATAACTAAGAGTGCCTTTAGCTAATCCTAATTTTCCCGAAATCATACTATAAGAATAGCCTCGCTTTCGATAATTTATAGCTTTTTCTTTAAGGCTTAAAGATTTCATAATTCACATTATAAACTATTCGAACCCACTCAAGTATTCAAGTTTTAAGGAGCAACTTTTCTAAAAAGTCGGGGCACCCAGATTCGAACTCGGACTAAATCCTCCTTCCACCCGCCTAAATTTCGGAGTGGTGAGATTTGAACTCACGATCTCCTGCTCCCAAAGCAGGCGCCCTAAACCACTAGGCCACACTCCGTCGAAATTTTTGGCGGGCAAGAAGGATTCGTGCTACCATTACACCACGCCCCGTCCTCTTTAATATATCAAAGATTTCTCTACTTAGTCAACTCTTGTTTTGCCTGTTTTTTTGTAAATATGTTATAATGAAAATGATGAGTCCCGTTAGAAATAAAAATTTCTAAACGGGATAAATAAAACAAAGTCGATATAACTATTTTTTTAAATTTCTAACGGGATGAACCTCAAAAAAATTCTTGATCAATTAGATATTCCTGCCCAGTGTCGGAGACATAAGATTCCTCTTTGGCAGTGTCCCCAATTTCTCTTTCTAATTATGGGATTGGTTATTATTGGTTCAGCTATTACTGCCTATCTAATCGGTACTCGTTATATCGAAGACCCAGAAATAATCGCTTTAATTGTCCTTGTCTTAAGCAGTGTTTTATTTATTTTCACTTATATTATCAATATCTCCTTTGAAAGATTAGCCGAGGTCAGCAGATTGAAATCTGAATTTATTAGAATTGTCTCCCACCAGCTACGCTCCCCTCTTACAAATGTGAGTTGGGCAATTGACATCTTGTTATCTGGGGCATTGGGAGGACTTATGAAGGAGCAAGTCGAATATTTCAGGATTTTAAAAGAAAACAACGCCAGGATGCGAGAATTGGTTAAGGATTTACTTTTAGTTTCAAGGCTTGAAGAAGGTGCTTTGCCAATCAGGAGGGAAAGGATTTCTTTAAAGAATATAATCAAGAACCTGGTCTCAAAATTTTTACCATTTGCCAGAGCGTCAAATGTCAAGATAAAATTTGAATCTGAAAAAGATCTACCAGAGATTTTTGTTGATCCTCACCAAGTAGAAATAGTGGTAGAAACCCTTTTAGATAATGCCATTCGTTATATCGAAAAAGGAGGGCTGATTGAAATTTGTCTTGGCAAAAAAGAAGAAAATATTTTCTTTAAAATTAAAGATACTGGAGTTGGAATTCCACAAGAAGATCAAAAATATATTTTCCAAAAATTCTTTCGTTCAAAGACAACCCAAAGAGGAGTTGCCGGAAGCGGGCTTGGCCTCTTCATTTCTAAATCAATCATCGATAGGATGGGAGGGAAAATTTGGTTTGAATCTGAAGAAGGAAGGGGCACCACATTTTATTTCACCTTGCCGATTAAATAAATTTTGAACTATTAACCACATGACTGAGAACCATGAAACGTATCGTATTTATTGAAGACGAACCGGCTCTCCAAAAAATTTTAGGAGAGGCATTATCAAAAGAAGGTTATGAAGTAATCGCAGCCCTAGATGGAGAAGCCGGATTAAGATTGGTCGAAACTAAAAAACCTGATCTGGTTTTACTTGATTTAATTTTACCCAAGATTGATGGTTTCGAGGTTTTAAGAAGAATTAAAGAAGATCCCGAAACAAGAGAAATTCCAATTATTATTTTGACTAATTTAGAAAGAATGGAGGACGTAGATAGAGTTTCGGAACTTGGGGCAATCACTTATTTAGTAAAAGACAATTATACTTTAGAGGAGGTAGTGGAGAAGATTAAAAAAGCTATCGGCGAGTAGCCAATACAGGGTATGGTATTATAATTTATCCCAAATTCCATATCCTAAACCCATACTTAAATTCTATGAGGATAAAACCTCAGCAATTGAGGGCTTTCCTTCTCGATACTGGTTTAGTTACTAAAGAGCAATTTGAAGAAGCCCAAAAAAAAGCGGAAAAAACTAACCAAAAGATTGGTGAGATTTTAGTTTTGGAAGGAGCAATTTCTCAGGAGGAACTCATTAAACTTCAGGCCTACATTCTGGGGATTCCTTTTGTTAATTTAGAAAAAGAAATTGTTCCTCCGGAAGTCTTAAAGATTATTCCCGAACCCATCGCTAGATCTCATAACATTGTTGCTTTTAGGAAAAAAGGCCAAGACTTAGAAGTAGCCATGTTAGACCCCGAGGATTTGAGGACCATTGAATTTATTAAAAAGAAAGCCAATCTTAAAATTTTACCTCGTTTAACTACTTCCAAATCAATTAAAAATGTTTTGCGTCAATATCAGAAGACTTTGGCTGCTGAATTTGAAGAAATTATCAAGAAAGAAGCAGGGATGATAACCCCAATTAAAGAAGAAGAGGTAATTGAGGAAAAAGAAGAACTAAAAAAAGCAGCTGAAGAATTACCAGTAATCAAAATTGTTGATACCATTATTAAGCATGCTATTTTAGAAAGGGCCTCTGATATTCATATTGAGCCAATGGAGAAAGAAGTTTTGATTAGATATCGGATCGATGGAATTTTACGGGAGGTAATGCATCTTCCAAAAGAGATAACTTCTGGGGTGGTAGCCAGAGTTAAGGTTTTGTCAAACTTGAAATTGGATGAGCACCGGCTTCCTCAAGATGGCCGGTTTAGAATTGAAACTGAAGATTATCGCTATTCAATTCGAGTGTCAGTTTTACCGGTTTTTTCTGGAGAAAAAATCGTTATGCGTCTTTTACCAGAAACAGCCAGAGCCTACACTTTAGAAAGATTGGGTTTAGGAGGGGAGGCTTTAGAAAAAATTTACGGAAATTTGAGGAAACCAATTGGAATGATTTTAGTGGTTGGACCAACTGGTTGTGGTAAAACCACTACTCTGTATTCAATGCTGGAAATTTTAAATACTCCGGCAGTTAATATTTCAACCGTTGAAGATCCGGTTGAATATCTCATGCCCAAAATCAATCAGACCCAGGTTAATCCAAAAATTGGTCTCACTTTCGCTTCTGGTCTAAGAACTTTAGTTAGACAGGATCCAGATATTATTATGGTGGGAGAAATTAGAGATGCAGAGACTACTGGTTTAGCTATTAATGCTGCCTTGACCGGCCACCAGGTTTTATCCACTTTACATACTACCAATGCTTCAGGTGCCGTTCCTCGGTTGATTGACATGAAAGCTGAACCATTTTTGATTTCCTCAACCTTAAATATTATCTTAGCTCAAAGACTAGTCAGAAGATTGTGCAAAGAAAAAGAAAAGTACACTTTAAAAGAATCAGAGCTAAAAAATTTAGAAAAATATTGTGATTTAGATAGGGTTTTAAAAGTTTTAAGAGAAGAGAAAATGATAAAGCCAGAGCAAAGCTTACAAGACATCGAATTTTATCGACCAAAGGCTTCCAAAGAATGCTCTGACGGTTACAAAGGTCGAATTGGAATCTTTGAAGTTTTACCAATTACTGAATCAATAAAAGAGTTAATT
Source organism: Patescibacteria group bacterium (assembly GCA_020148025.1). Classification (GTDB taxonomy): domain Bacteria; phylum Patescibacteriota; class Minisyncoccia; order Minisyncoccales; family JAHCRE01; genus JAHCRF01. The sequence goes on along the minus strand of JAHCRH010000014.1, from coordinate 13,654 downwards.
GTTAAAAGAGCCACTTCCAATCAGATTCAGGCCCAGGCTCGAAAAGAGGGGATGAGAACAATGGTTGAGGACGGTTTCCTTAAAGTAGCTCAAGGAATTACCTCGATAGAGGAAGTACTTCGCGTTATTATTGAATAGCGCTAGGCAGCCAATCCTCAAAGTACCGACCCTCAAAATCCCAGCGAGATTTTGGGGTCTGCGTTCTCGGCGGCTGACTCACCCTTCGGCGAGACCGTGCTTAGCCGCCTCCGAAAGCTACTTTGAGTCTTACTGCCTCGCTTTATTCTATTCGTATATTTGTACTAATTTGTAATTCGTAGGAGGCATTTATGCCAAGATATTTCTATACTGCTAAATCTTTTAAAGGAGAAATAAAATCAGGAATTTTGGAAGCCAAAGATGAGCACCAATTAGCCAGAAGCCTTCGCCAGGAAGGGTATATTTTAATTTCAGCAAGTTTAGAAAAAGAGACAAAGAAGGGACCCCCCACCAAATTTCGGTGGGGGGCCCTTCCTTTTTTGGGAGGAGTATCCTTGACTGAAAAAATGATGTTTACTAGAAACCTTAGGATTATGATTGCTGCCGGCATTTCTTTGCCGCGGGCTTTAGAAACCTTAGCTTTGCAGTCAAAAAGTAAAAAATTTAGTAAGGCTTTATTAAGTGTAGATGATGAGATAACTAAAGGGAGAAGCTTTTCTGATTCCCTTGCTAAACATTCTGATATTTTCTCTGAACTTTTTATCAGTATGGTAAAAGTAGGGGAGGAGGCAGGAACTTTAGAAGAGGTGTTAAAAATTTTAACAAACCAGATGGAAAGAGAGCATGAATTGAAATCTAAAGTTAAAGGAGCGATGGTTTATCCAGCAGTAATTATTTCTGCTATGGTTGGTATTGGGATTTTGATGTTAATTGTTGTCGTTCCCCAATTAGCTAAGACCTTTGAGGAACTGAATATTGAACTTCCCCCAACTACTAAATTAGTAATTAATTTAGGTAATTTTTTGGCTGAGAAATGGTATTTTTGTATTTTAATAATTATTGGACTTTTGTTTCTCTTGAGAATAATTTTAAAAACAAAAGGAGGAAAAAGAATAGTCGATTTTCTAACTTTAAGAATTCCTATTATTTCCCCTATCATTAAAAAAACTAATTCAGCTTACACAGTTAGGACCTTGAGTTCTCTTATAACGTCAGGAGTGCCAATTGTTCGAGCCTTGGAAATTGTTTCAGGAACCCTGGGAAATATCTACTTTCAAGAAGCAATGATAGATGCCAGCGAGAAAGTTAGAAAGGGTTCTAAACTCTCCGATGCCTTAAAACCTCACGAGAGACTTTATCCTTCAACAGTTATTCAGATGCTTGAAGTGGGGGAAGAAACTGGAGAAACTTCAACTATCTTAGCCAAGCTGGCTGATTTTTTTGAGGAAGAAGTTACTAATGCCACCAAGAATCTATCGGCGGTAATTGAACCAGTTTTAATGCTCCTTATTGGAGCAGCCGTAGGATTCTTTGCAATTTCGATGATTCAGCCAATATATGGGATGTTAGGAGCAATAAAGTAATGAAGTCAAAAATCAAAAAAGGTTTTACTCTCGTTGAATTACTAGTGATTGTTGGAATTTTAGTTATTTTAGCTGCCATATCTGCCCCGGCCCTCCGCTTTTTTCAAAGAGAATCGGATTTAGCAAACAGCACTGAGGAAATTATCAATACCTTAAGATTTGCTCAAAATAAAACTCTGGCTTCTGAAGGAGCTAGTCAATATGGGGTCTATTTTGATAGCACCACCTCTCCCCATCAATATACATTATTTAAGGGCACAGATTTCGCTTCTAGAGATAGTTCTTCTGATGAAATTCATAAACTGCCAAAAGTAGTAGAATTTTATGAAATTAATTTAGATGGAGGTAATGAGGCGGTTTTTGATCGAGTAACAGGTGAAACCGGCCAACCCGGTAATGTTTCCTTGAGATTAAAAGTAGATGTTACGAAAACCAAGATTGTTTATATCGAGAGTTCTGGTCAGGTCGGGTTAACCCCTTCCTCAATTCCGACCGATGGTGGAATAAAAGATTCCAGGCATGTCCATTTTAATTATAGTCGGATGATTGATACTACTACTGAAAAATTAATCCTAACTTTTGACACAACTGTTACCAAAGAAATTGTCATTGCTGATTATCTAAAGGATGATCGGATTTATTGGGAAGGCGAGGTTGATGTCGGTGGCGATATTCAAAAGCTAAAAATTCACACTCATAGACTAAATAATCTTGATACTCAGTTTTGTGTCCATCGAGACCGAAGACACAATAACAAAACCTTATATATAGACATTAGCGGAGATGGAGGAATTACTCCAAATCTTATTAGCTATTCAGCTGATGGTTTAACCACTACAAAAGGATCTTCAATTTACGTCTCAGAACCAGAATGGCAATAAATAAAACTCAAAAGCATGCCCCGTATCGAAACGAAGTTTCTGGTGCGGGGTCAAAACTCAAAACTCAAAAGTTTATTAAGGGAATAAGTATTATAGAAATTCTAATAGTTATTGCTATCATTGCCATTGCCTTAACTAGTCTTTTGGGCGTGGTCGCCTTTTCTTTAAAAGCTTCCATTTCAATAAAAGAAACCACTAAGGCTAATACTTTAGCCCAGGAGACAATTGAGGCAGTCAGGAATTTTCGAGATGGAACAACCTGGGATACCGATGGTCTGGGAACTTTAACCACCGACATTGCCTATTATCCTAAAAAATCAGATGATACTCCACCGAAATGGACTCTAATTCAGGCCACAGAAACAATCAATGGTTTCACTCGAAAAATTGTTTTTGAGAAAGTTTCTCGAGATCCAACTACTGATGATATCGAAGATACTTATAATTCCGATCACGATGATCCTAATACCAGAGAAGCTATTGCAACCGTTTTCTGGAAAGACAAAAAAGTAGAAATAGTAACCTATTTTACTAATTGGAGACAATGAGGAAGCCGCTTCAAAAAAGTTTTACCCCGTTAGAGATCTGTTTCTATAACGGGTTTAAAAAAGAGAAAAAGGAGGAATCTCTAACGGGGTTTACCTTAATAGAGATTTTAGTTTATATTGCAGTTCTTTCTATTGTAATTGTGGCTATTTCCTCGTTTTTAATCTGGTCAGTTCATTCCAATACCAAAGCCAAAGTTATGAGAGAGACCCTAGATAACGCCAGAAGGGCTATGGAGATAATGACTCATGGGATAAAAGAGGCAAAAAGCATTTATACTCCAACTACTAGCTCTACTCAACTCTCTTTAGAGACAACAAAATATTTACCAGAAGGAGAAAAAACAAGTTTCATTGATTTTTATCTTTGTGATAATCGACTTTGTTTGAAAAAAGAATCCCAAAACCCCATTGCTTTAACTTCAGATAGTCTGGAAATAAATAATTTGGTTTTTATCAAAGTCGTCACCGGAGAATTTTCTTCTATTCAGATTGATTTAAAGATTGATTATAAAAATCCATCTGATCGACCAGAATATCGAGCCTCGGTTAATTTAATTTCTACTGCTTCCTTAAGAAGTTATTAAAATGTTAAGTCTAAAAAATAACCAAAGAGGATTCGCCGCCTTTTTTATAACAATTTTAGTTTTAGCCATAATGTTTGGCATTGCAATTAGTCTTGCTGTTTTAACTTTGGGCCAGCAAAGAATTTCAGGAAATATTGTTAAATCAAGTCAGGCTTATTACGTTGCTGAAGCAGGGATTGAGGATATTTTGCTTCGTCTAACAAATGTGATGAATTGGTCAAACCCTTATACTTTAGATCTTGGAGATGGTTTTACCACTATAGAAATATCAGATTTTATTGGAGGATCAAGGGTGATTACTTCTGAAGGGAATATGAAGAATCGGATAAGAAAAATACAAGTTGTCCATCAAGTTTCTACTCAAGAAATTTCCTTTTACTATGGTGCCCAGATAGGGGATGGAGGGATGGAAATGGGAAATAACGCCAGAGTGAAAGGTAATGTTTTTTCAAATAGTAGTGTGATTGCTCCAGTAAGAGGCTTTGTCGATGATAGTATTCAGGTAGCTAAAAGCGGAAATAGGATTGATGGATTAATAGTTGGAAAAGATACCTGGTCCCATACTTGTAAAGATTCTTCAGTTGGTGGTACTCTAACCTACGTTTCTGGTGGCAGTTTGGTAAATTGTACTGCCGGAGGGGAAATAAGAGAACAACCAAATGAAATTGAACCCAGAGATTTGCCTATTCTCCAAAGCGTTATAGATAATTGGAAAGTAGATGCTGAAGGAGGAGGCGAGGTTGTAGGTGATTATATTCTTGATGGAAAAGTTACTGAGTATTTAGGACCCCAAAAAATTACTGGAAATCTGACCTTAGATAATAAAGCTATTCTAATAATGACCGGAACCATTTGGGTGGTAGGTGATGTTCTGATCAGGAACGAAGCAGGGATTAAATTGGACCCTGTTTCTTATGGAGGAATGAGTGGAGTTTTATTAGTTGATGGGAAAATTAAGATTCGTCCTGGGGTAATATTAGAGGGTTCTGGTCAGGAAGGGAGCTATCTTTTACTTCTTTCAACTAGCCCTTCTTTAGACAAACTTGCTCCGGCAATTGAGGTAGATAACACTACTGCTGGAGGAATTTTTTATACTAACCAAGGCTTGATTGTTATTAGGAATAATGTTGTGACTCGAGAGGTAACCGGTTACCAGGTTTACCTTGAGGAAAATGCAATCATTGATTACGAAACCGGACTGGAGGATACCTGTTTTACTAGTGGTCCTGGTGGATCCTGGGAACTAGCTAGCTGGAAAGAGATAGAATAAAAATTCTAAATTGAAAATTATAAATGTGGCTCTGAGCCACTTTTTGTTTTTATTTTTTTTAAGTGATATAATTAATTAGAAAATGTTTAAGTTTTTAGACTTAAAATCAGAATCATTCGGTTTGGATATTTCTGATTTATCCTTAAAAATTATAAAACTCAAGAAAAAGGGGAAATCTTTGGGCCTCGCTTCTTTTAATGAAGCCAAGATAAAACCCGGAATTATTGAAAAAGGGGAAATTAAAGACGAAGAGGCTTTAGCTAATGTTATCAAAGAAGCGATTTCTAAAGCCAAGGGAGAAAAAATTAAAACAAGATACGTTGTTACCTCCTTACCTGAGGAAAAGGCATTTTTGCAAGTAATTCAGATGCCCCTAATGAAAGAGGAGGAATTAAAAAAGGCGGTTTACTTTGAGGCAGAAAATTACATCCCTTTACCAATTGAAGAAGTTTATTTAGATTTTCAAATAGTTAAACCAATTTTTGATCATTTAGATCACCTCGATGTTTTAATTACTGCCTTACCCCAAAAAATAGTTGATCCTTATGTTTCCTCTCTGAAAAAAGCCGGTCTCATTCCCCAAATTCTGGAAATCGAATCTCAGGCGATTGCCCGGGCTTTAATCAAAAACGAAGTTGTTCCCTTCCCGCTTCTTTTAATTGATCTCGGAGCAACCCGGACTAGTTTTATTATGTTTTCAGGTTATAGTTTAAGGTTTACCTCTTCTATTCCTGTTTCTTCTCAGAAATTTACTGAAGCCATCTCTAATAGTTTAAAAGTTGATTTAGCTGAAGCTAAAAAATTGAAAATAAAATATGGATTAGAAAGAAAAAAAGAAAAAATTTTTGAGGCGATAATTCCTCTTTTAAGAGATTTAGTTGAACAAATCAAAACCTATCTTGTTTATTATCATACTCATGTTCATCATGAACATCTTCCTTTAGATGGTAAAGAAGTTAAAAAAATTTTTCTTTGTGGTGAAGGAGCTAATTTAAGAGGGCTTACTGATTTTCTTTCGTTTGAGCTTAAGATTCCAGTTGAATTGGGGAATCCCTGGGTAAATATTTTACCTGAGTCCTTGAAAGAGGTGCCTGATTTATCCTATGAAAGATCATTAGGTTATACAACTGTCTTAGGATTGGCCCTAAGAGGAATAAAATCATATAAACATCCGAACATATAAACATATAAACAAAATAAATTCGTAATGTTTAAATGCTTAAACGTTAAAATGCTAAAATGAATTATGGAGATCAATCTTTTGCCACTTAAAGCGAAAACCGAACTTTTTGAAGAAGAAGTCGGAAAACTAATAATAATTTTAGGGGTTTTAATTTTGATTTTTCTTTTTTCTTTAACCTTAATTTTGTTTTCAGTTAAGAGTCATATTTCAGGTCAGGTAGGTTCTCAAAAAACCCTGGTAGATTTAGAAAAAAAGCAGTTTGAAATTCCGGAGACTCAAACCATTAGAGAAAAGATTATTTTAATAAATCAAAATCTTTTGAAATTGAACTCTTTTTACCAGGAGCAAATTAATTTGACAGAAACTTTTAAAAAAATCTCAGAAATTCTTCCTCCGGAAATGTATTTAACCGTTTTTTCCTATCAAAAAGAAACTTTCCAAATTTCTCTTTCAGGATTTGCTCCCAATCGTGAGACTTTATTCGAATTTAAAAAGAATCTCGAAAAAGAATTTCCAGATTCTTACTTTCCACCTCAAAACTGGATCAAGTCAACTGATATTGATTTTCAAGTAAATTTTAAAATTTTTTAAAATGAGTCCAAAAAAGAAAATCTATCTTTATTTAATAATCTTTGGAGCAGTCTCTCTTTTTTTTCTCTTTTTAATAACTCCTCATTTTTTAGAAGAAATTCGAGAAAATTCAGAAAGTCTGATTTCCTTTAAAAACGAACTAATTTTTCTCCAAAGAGAAATAAAAAATCTTAGGGAATTAGAACTTATTTACCAGAGTTATCAGGCTAATTTAGCCAAGATTGATAAGATTTTTGTTGACCCCGAAGTGCCTATTGAATTCATTGATTTTTTAGAAAAAAATGCTCAAGTCTCTCAACAAAAAATTGAGATTTCTTTAATTCCTAAGAAGGAAGTAAAAGATGAACCCTGGCCAAGTCTTTTTTTCCAGGTCTCGACTTTTGGCCCCTTTCCTAATTTTTCAAAGTTTTTGGAAAAATTAGAGAATAGTCCTTATTTAATTGAGATCCTTAATCTGAATATTAAAAAATTAACCGGAAGAGAGATCCAATCAGCAGAGTTTCCAGATCTTTCCCCCAGTGACGTTAAGTCCACTTTTTTAATAAAAGTTTTTGTTAAAAAATGAGTAAAATAAAAGAAATAAAAGAATTTCTCAAAAGACTAGTTTGGATTATTGGAAAAAATTCCATCCCTACTTTTTTTATCTTATTTTTTTTAGCTTTAATTTTAGGTGGTTTTATTTTTTATAAATATAGTTTTTTAGCAGAAAGAATAGAGCCTCAGATTATTAAAAAACCTCTTCAGTTTAAGGAAGCTCTTTGCCAAAAAATTTTAGAGGAATGGCAGACTCGCCAGCAAAGATTTGAAGAAACTGAATTAAAAGAATATTCAAATTTATTTCGACCTCCTGTTTTAACTCCTGAAGAGTTGACCGAATAACGCATTAAGGGTATAATATTACACGCATTGCCCTCGTAGCTTAATTGGAAAAAGCAACACCCTTCTAAGGTGAAGAGTGGAGGTCCGAGTCCTCCCGAGGGCATATGGTGGTGGCTATAGTGTAATGGTTAGCACGAGAATCTGTGGAATTCTCAGAACGGGTTCAAATCCCGCTAGCCACCCAGCTAAATTTTAGCCCGAGAGTTTTTCTCGGCGTTTATTGTATCGAAATAGATACAAAAAACAGCTCCTTGAAGCTGTTTTTTAATTTTAAACGAATTTTAATTTTATCTCCTTTCTCCTAATTTGATCCTTAACATTATTTCTTTCCTTTCTCTTAAGATTTTTAAATTAACTTCGTCACCAATATCAAATTTTTGTAAAATATTTGCCAAGGAATTTTCAGTGGTAATTTTTTCTTTCTCGAATTCTAAGATGATATCAAATTCTTTGAGTGCAGCTTGATCAGCCGCACTTCCTTTTATCACCGGCGGTTCTCCTAAAGTTTCTCTAACAATTAAAGCGCCATAATTTACTGGCAACTTATTCTTCGTAGCAATTTCTTTATCTAAAATGATATATCTTATTCCTAAAAATGGAATTTTTATTTTTCCATATTTTTTTACTTGTTCTAAAATCTTTTTAACATAATTGATTGGGATAGCAAAACCAATATTTTGGGCTCCCATAACCATGGCTGTATTGATACCAATGACTTTTCCTTCAATATCGGCCAATGGTCCTCCAGAATTTCCTGGATTGATGGCAGCATCAGTCTGAATTAAACCTCTTAGGTTTTCAACCCGATGAGTCAACGGTCCAACTGCCTTTATCTTTCGACTGAGGCCAGAAATAATTCCGGCGCTTAGGGTGTCGTGAAATTCTCCCAAAGGATTACCGATGGCAATTACGGTTTGACCTAATTCAATCTTACCTGAATCTCCTAGTTCAAGATAGGGAAGATTTTTATCCTTTATTTTTAAGATGGCAACGTCATTGAGTGGATCTGAAGCCAGAACTTGAGCTGGGTATTTTTTTTCTGGTTCTAAAATAACGGTATAATCGACCTTCGGCTCACTTATTACATGACGACAGGTAAGAATCAGACCATCGGGGGAAACAATAAAACCCGACCCCCCTCCTATTTTCACCTTTTCTTTTCCTTTTTTTTCGATCCTTGGAATAATAAACTCTTTACCCCAGAAAGGAAAGAAATAAAAACCTTCAATCTTAGGAAGATCTTTAGAAATGGCAATGGTTATTACTGCTGGACAAACCTTCTTTGCAACTTCAACTATTGGTGATTTTTCTGTCATCAAATTCATTATAGTATAAAATCCTATTGTCAACAATAAAAGATTTTGTTATTATTAATTTTGAATTGCCCCTGTAGCTTAACGGATAGAGCAAGAGTCTCCTAAATTCTAGATACAGGTTCGACTCCTGTCAGGGGCACTTGGGCCCATGGCGCAGTTGGTAGCGCGCTTCGATGGCATCGAAGAGGTCGCGAGTTCAAGCCTCGCTGGGTCCACCAGGTTGGATATAACAACTTTTCATGAAAATATTAGTTACCGGGGCAACCGGTTTTTTGGGTCATCATCTTACAAGAAAATTGGTAAAAGATGGTTACGATGTAAGAATATTAAAGGAAAAAAAGGCCTCTTTAGATTTAATTGAGGATTTAAAATTAGAAATAATAGAAGGCGATATCAGGGATTTCGAGGTCATTAAAAAAGCGGTTAGAGGATGTGAAATTGTTTTTCATTTGGCAGCATTGATTTCCTATTGGGATAAATTAAATCCTCTTCAATATGAAATAAATGTGGTTGGCACTGAAAATGTTGTTGGGGCTTGTCTTGAAGAGAAAGTTAAAAGATTAATTCACGTTAGCTCAACAGCAGCAATTGGCACAGAACCTAAAGGAAAATTAGCTAATGAGAAAACCTCTTATAATCTCTGGGATCTTAAGATAAATTATTGCAATACAAAGTACTTAGGAGAAATTGAGGTTAAGAAAGGAATAGATAGGGGATTGGATGCCGTAATTTTGTGCCCAGGTTCAATGTATGGAGCAGGAGATATCAGGAGAATTAAAGAAGACCCCATTTTTTCCAAGGGTATTCTTAGTCTATTTTATATTAAAGGAGGCTTAGCCGTAGTTGATGTTGAAGATGTGGCAGACGGTTTAATTTTAGCCCGGAAAAAAGGGAAGCCTGGCCAAAAATATATTCTGGCAAGTGAGAATTTAACCTTTTTTGAAATTAAAAAGACAATTTCTGAATTTTTAGGAAAAAAACCACCGAAAATTTGCCTTCCTTACCCAATTTTTTTAGCCATCGCTCACATTTCAAACTGGTTAGCTTTTCTAACTGAAAAAAGACCAAAAATTACTCCCGCTATGGCTCGTTTTAATAAAATTTATTTTTATTTCTCAGCAAAGAAAGCAAAAAAAGAATTAGGAATGAAATTTAGACCCTTTGAAGAATCGATTAAAAAAGCAATAGATTGGTATAAAGATAACGGTTATTTGTAATTTGGAGGCGTGCGAGAGTGGCTGAATCGGGCAGTTTCGAAAACTGCTATGGTCTAAAGACCATCGAAGGTTCGAATCCTTCCGCCTCCGCATGTTTAAATTTTTTAAAAAAACAAAAAAAGAACCCAAAAATTTAAAAGAGATCTTAGCTCGTTTTGGAAATTTGGAGAAAAATTTTGAAAAACTTTCTGAAGAATTAGAAAAATTAAAAAAAGAAAGTAAATTTTTTATCCAGAAAACAGGCGTAGTAAGATTTAATCCTTTTTCTGAAATCGGAGGTGATCAGAGCTTCTCTATTGCTTTACTCGATGGCAATAACAATGGTTCTGTTATTACCAGTCTTTATAGCCGGGAAGGAAATCGAGTTTATGCAAAACCAATAGTTAATGGAAAATCTCAATATTTTTTGTCGAAAGAAGAAAAAGAGGCAATAGAAAAAGCCATAAATTCTAAACCTAAATGTTGACAAAATTTCAGCGGTCACATAATTTTTGTCAAATTTTAACTTCAATGGTTGAAAAAAAAGACCAAAATTTAACATCCCGTCCTCCGGTAGTAGTAGTTTTAGGACATGTTGACTCAGGGAAAACCTCAATTTTGGATCACATCAGAAAAACTCAGGTGGCTGAGAAAGAGGTAGGTGGCATTACTCAGCATATTGGAGCTTATCAAGTCGAAAAGGAAGGTAAAAAAATTACCTTTATTGATACTCCTGGTCATGAAGCTTTTTCAGCAATGAGAGCAAGAGGGGCAAAAGTTGCTGATATTGCCATCTTGGTAATTGATGGGGTTGAGGGAGTAAAAGTCCAGACTAAAGAAGTCATCTTATATATTAAAAAAGCTCAGATTCCAATGATTGTGGCTATAAATAAAATTGATAGATCAGAGGCTAACTCAGAGAAGGTTAAAAGAGAACTTTCCCAACAAAATATTTTAGTTGAGTCAATGGGAGGAAAAATTCCTTCAGTTGAGGTTTCAGCAAGAACCGGAAAAGGGATTGAAAATCTCTTGGAGTTAATATTACTGGTGGCTGAAATGGAAAATCTTAAAGGAGATATCTCAAAACCAGCTGAGGGGGTGGTGATCGAATCCTATTTAGATAGTTTGCGAGGACCAACTGCCACCTTACTTTTGAGAGATGGAGTTTTAAGATCGGGTGATATCGTTGGAACTTCTTCAATTTTTGGGAAAATTAGGATTCTGGAAAATTTTCAAGGAGAGTCGATCAAAATTGCCCTACCCTCAACGCCAGTTATTTTACTTGGTTTTGAAAATATTCCCCAGGTTGGAGAAAAATTTAAGGTTTTTGATGATATTGAGCGGGCTAAAGATTACCTTCAGAAACCCAAGAGAAAAGAAGTTGGCGAGGTATTTTTTATTGAACCCGGTAAAAAAGTTCTAAATTTAATTTTAAAAACTGATGTTCTAGGATCAATTGAGGCAATTGAAGGGGTTTTGAAAAGTCTTCCTCAGGAAAAAGTTATTTTAAGAATTTTAAAAGCTGAAGCCGGGGATATTAATGAATCTGATGTTAAGTTGGCCAAATCGGCCAAGGCAAAAATCTTGGGTTTTCGAGTCAAAATAAGTCCAATTGCTCAGAGTTTAGCGGAAAAAGAAAAAATTAAAATTATGACTTTTGGAGTTATTTATGATTTTGTTCAGGACGTTCGGGAGTTGATGGAAAAAATTTTAGAACCAGAAGTAGTCAGAACAGACTTGGGAAAACTTAAAACCTTACTGATTTTTCGAACCGAAAAAAAACGACAGATTGTTGGAGCTAGAGTTACTGAAGGTGAGATTAAAAAAGGAGTTTTGATTGAGATTTTTCGAGATGAAGAAAAAATTGGCCAGGGAAAACTGATTAATCTCCAAATGAATAAAAAAGATATTGAAAAGGCGACTAAAGGGGATGAGTGTGGAATTTTATATGAGGGTGATACAAAAATTGAAGAAGGTGATATTTTAGTAATCTATACTCAAGAGAGGAGAAAGGGAGAACTTTAAATAGGGTTTAGGGTCTAGGGTTTAGGGTCTAGAAGATTAACTAATTACCTAGACGCTAGCAGCTTTAAGCTAATTTGTCTAAACGTATTCAACGCGTCAACCAACTTATAAAGAAGGAGCTGGGAAAAATTCTTCTTCGGGAGGGAAATTTCCCAAAAGAGACTTTAGTAACCTTGACCAGAGTTGAGACTTCAGTTGATTTAAGAGAAGCTAAGGTCTGGATTTCTGTTTTTCCCGAAAATCAGACTGTCGAAGTTACCCGAGGTTTAAAAAGAAGAATTTATAATCTTCAGCAAAGAATTAACAAGACCCTTAAGATGAGGCCAGTTCCCAAAATAAAGTTTTTAATTGAAACAAAATCCAAAGAGGCAGCCAGAATTGAAGAACTCTTAGAGAAAATAAAAAAATCTGATTGACCCCGTTAGAAATCATCACAGGGGCTCAAAAATGAACTAACAATTCGCTTAAATTTCTAACGGGGTTGAAAAAAACTAAAAAATCGATAAAATAAGGGATAGTGGCCTGGTAGCCAAGTAGCAAAGGCAACTCTCTGCAAAAGAGTTATACGTGGGTGCAATTCCCGCCCAGGCCTCAAATTTGCCCGGGTGATGAAATAGGTACACATGCGACACTTAAAATGTCGTGCTCGTAAGAGCTTGTGGGTTCGAGTCCCACCCCGGGCATAAATAAAAAGCTCGGCGTAGTTGCGCCGGGCGTTTTATATAAGGAGATTTAATCTCCGAAGCTTAGCCTTCCAATATTTCAATAAAGGATCTTTTCGATCCAAAATTTAAGGCCTGCCAATAGGAAGGAAACCAGATATCAACATGGTAATACCCTTTTTTCCAATGCATTCTGTCTTCAACCACAAAAATTTTATCTCCGTAGATTTCCGGTATCCTGATTTTTGTTCCAAAGTGCAACAAGTTATTTGCTACAACTCCTTCCCTTACCCAAGTACCGGCTGCAGTAATATAAGGATTATCGTCGGTTTCAAAAGTTGAGGAGGAGTAAGCGGTGACAATTACTTTTATTTTTCGGACCACCTGGACAGGGTTAGAATGATTAGAAGCTGACAAAAGGCTATTTCCTTGGACAATAGCCAATCTATTTTCTAAAATCTCTTCAATAGAAAGCTCAGCTAAATTAGCCTCTATTTTTTGGGTTTTAGCTTCAAAAACAGCTCTTCCGCTAATAAAAACCCCGATGACTATTAAAACAATTAAGATATTTTTACCCCAAAAATTAGGGCATTTTAAGTTCTTACTCATTTAACCGCTACGCAGAAATTACTACGTAATTTTAAAACCCCTTAAAGGGGTTGTACCATTTTAGCTTATCCACAAAGGCTGTCAAGAGCAAAACAAAACCCCGAGAAAAACTCTCGGGGGAGCGGCGGAAATAAAAAAGCCTCTCGGTCTCTCGAAAGACTCACTAGCCTGCTCGGTCTAGCGGACGATTTTAGAACCTTGAGATGGGAAGAAGTGTTTGAATATCCTAAGGTTGCATTGAAACAAATGAAGGAATTGTTGGCTTTTACTCCAAAAACCGAAAAGTAGAAAGCATATCATGTAAAACTCTGAGTTCAGAATAATCTATTTCGTAAGCTATTGGACACT
>JAHCRH010000013.1 GCA_020148025.1 Patescibacteria group bacterium | reverse complement strand
GATTGAGGTTTTAAAAAGATATAAAGTTGAAAATATTTTATGGACTGGAGTTCTGAGGGATACTTCAGAATTCAAGGAGTGGGAGAAATTAATTAAAGAGGAAAAAGCTAAAATAAAAATTGCTCAAGCTGATCAAAGGGTAATTCTTTCCAGGAGCTCAGGTTTTGTTGATAAATATATTGATATTTTGTTTCCCTTAGAAAATTTAGAAGGTAAAATTGTTAAAAATACTAATAATACTTCTATTATTGGTAAATTAGTTTTTAATGAAAATTCTTTTTTGTTTACCGGAGATGCCTATAAATCCGTGGAGAAAAAACTTCTAGAAAAAGGAGTTAAGTTTAGCTCCAATGTTTTAAAAGTTGGACATCATGGAAGCAAGACTTCAACCTCTGAAGAATTTTTAGAAAAAGTTTTTCCTGAAATCGCAGTTGTGCAGATTGGAGAAAATAAATATGGTCATCCTAGTTATGAAGTCTTGGAGAGATTGGAAAAATTTGCTATAAAGATTTTAAGAACAGATAAAGCGGGCGATATAAAAATAATTAGCGATGGAATAAGGTTTAAGTATGAAACAGCAGTTTCCAATTTTTAAAACAAAGATCGAAGGCGTTTCTCGCCTATTTGATTTATCTAATCCTAAAGAATGTAGGGAATATTTTGAGCTGAAAGCTGGAGCGGAAATTAGAAAATTAAGAGACTATTTAAGAAAAAACACTTTTATTGCTCATCTTTTAGGAAAAAAAGGTTCTGGTAAAGGAACTTATTCTAAATTATTTATAGGAATAATTGACCCTCAGCGAGCGAATCATGTTTCAATTGGTGATGTTGTCAGGAATGTTCACCAGGAAATATTAGAGGAGAGTAAAAAAAGAGAATTAATCGATTGGCTGTCAGAGAATTACCGGGGTTATATTTCAATTGACCAGGCAATCCAAGCTCTTTTGAGCAGAAACACCGAGACACTTTTGCCAACTGAATTCATCTTAGCTTTAGTTAAAAGAAAAATAAGTAAAATAGGAAGAAAGGCTCTTTTTATTGATGGTTTTCCCCGAGGTTTAGATCAAATATCATATTCACTATTTTTTAGAGACCTCATCGATTACCGAGAGGATCCAGATATTTTTATTCTTATTGATGTCCCTGAGGCCGTGATTGACGAAAGAATGAAACATCGAGTAGTTTGTCCCCTTTGTCAAGCCCCCAGAAATTTGAAGTTATTTCCGACAAAAGAAATAGGTTTCGATAAAAAACAGGGAGAATTTTATTTGATCTGTGATAACCCTGATTGTAAAGGAAGAAAAATGGTTTCAAAAGAGGGTGATAAGTTAGGAATAGAGCCAATAAGAGAACGTCTGGAGATGGACGAGAAATTAATAAAGCAAGCTTTCTCACTCTATGGAATCCCAAAAATTCTTTTGAGAAATTCAGTTCCGATAGAATTGGCAAAAGATTATGTTGATGATTATGAAATTACTCCAGAATATAATTATCAGTGGGACGAGAAAAGTAAAAAGGTTAAAATAATCAAAAAACCCTGGATAGTCTTAGATGATAAAGGGAATCAATCTTTCAGTTTGTTGCCTCAGCCGGTGGCAGTTTCTTTAATTAAACAAATGGCAGATGTTTTAAATCTCTAAGGACTGTGAATATCTTAGAGAGACGAAAGGGTTTTGGGAACTTGACAATCTTTTTTAAAGAGCTAATATTAAATTAGCCCTGCTAAATTCTTTCTAGTTGATTCTGGGACAAATACGTTTCACAGGGAGTCTGAAATGAGTGTAGCCCGTGGGCTGCACCTTTGACACCCACCTGATTTGTTTTTCCAGAAGACTCTCTAGAAAGGAAGGCAGGGCTTTTATGGTCGGGGTGGCGGGAGTTGAACCCGCTATCACGCCCACCCCAAGGGCGTATGTTAACCGTTACACCACACCCCGATTTTACTTTCTTTTTGATAGAGCTTTAATACATTTAGTGCAAGCTAAAATTCGCTTACCGGCAAATTTCCGATAAGATTCTTTTTTTACATTAGGAGGAATTCGAACCCATTGTAAATTAGGATAAACCCTCCTTTTTATTGTAGGGTTATATTTTCCCCGGAGTTTCACTAATCTCCAGACCAATCTTGATTTTTTACCGCAAATAGCGCATTGCTTCGCCATATTATTTAATTTTAAGATTTTTTTAAAATTTTGGCAAGGTTTTTGGGTATGTTATAGTAAAAAAATGGAAACCATTATTTTTTCCCTGATTATTCTACTTTTTTCAGTTGTCATCCATGAAGTTTCTCATGGAGTAATGGCAGATTATTTAGGAGATCCAACAGCCAAATATGCTGGTCGCCTTTCTTTAAATCCCGTTCGACATTTAGATTTTTTTGGCTCAATTATTTTACCTTTAATAACCTATTTTCTTTTTGGTTTCCCAATTGGGGCGGCAAAGCCGGTTCCGATAAATCCATATAATTTTCGAAATCCCAAATACGATGGAGTTAAGGTTGCTTTAGCTGGCCCAGGAGCAAATCTTTTTATAGCTTTATTTTTTGGTTTAGTAATACGGTTTTTTCCAGCGCTATCTGCCTTTCCTGGCTTTTATTTAATGTTTAGCTACATCGTCACTATAAATTTACTTTTAGCAATATTTAATTTATTACCTGTTCCTCCTTTGGATGGTTCTCACGTAATTTTTGCTTTACTCCCTCGTTCGATGGAGAATATCAAAATTTTCCTGCGGCAGTACTGGCTTTTTGTTTTATTTTTTTTAATTTTTTCTCTTCAATTGATATGGCCATTAATCTTTAAACTGTTAAGTTGGATTTTCCGATTAATTGTTGGTGTGCCAGCGCCGTTTTTTTAGGATTGACTTTCGAATTTATTTGTGTTAAATTGTAATTTGATATGCCAACCATTCATCAACTTATTAAAAAAGGTAGAAAAAAAATTAAAAAGCGTGCCAGAACGCCGGCTTTGAAATTTAGTTTTAATCCTTTAAAAAATCGACAGATAAAATATTCTTCTCCATTTAAAAGAGGCGTTTGTTTAAAAGTTTTTACTGTTACTCCAAAAAAACCAAACTCGGCTTTAAGAAAAGTAGCCAGAGTAAGATTAACCAATGGAATGGAGATTACTGCTTATATTCCCGGGGAAGGTCATAATTTACAAGAGCACTCAGTGGTTTTAGTTAGAGGAGGAAGAGTTAAAGATTTGCCAGGAGTGAGGTATCATATAGTGAGAGGAATTTTAGACATAGGTGGGGTTGAAGGAAGGAAACAGGAGAGATCAAAATATGGAACCAAAAAAGAAAAATAATAAAAATTATGCGCCAGAAAAAGAAAACAAAAAGAAATATTCCTCCTGATCCAGTTTATGATAATGTCACTATAGCCAAATTCATTAACCAAGTGATGAGACGGGGTGAAAAAACTATTGCTAGAAAAATTGTCTATCGAACCTTTGACATTATTAAAGAAAAGACCAAAAAAGATCCTTTGGAGATTTTTGATTTAGCTTTAAAAAACGCTGCTCCTCTCCTTGAGGTAAAACCAAGAAGGATTGGAGGAGCAACCTATCAGGTTCCAAGAGAAGTTAGAGGAGAGAGAAGATTAACCTTAGCCATACGTTGGATAATCCAGGCAGCCAAATCAAGAAAAGGGAGACCAATGAGAGAGAAATTAGCCGAGGAATTAATTGCGGCTTCGAATAATACTGGGGCAGCAATAAAAAAGAAAATTAACATGCATCGTATGGCTGAAGCTAATCGTGCCTTCGCCCATTTTGCTTGGTAAAGCAAAATGGCACAGGAGGGGTCGGGACTCCACCCACCACCCTCCCGCTTCGCGGGCCCCTGTCCATAAAAATTACTTCCCTCGCTTAAAGACCCTTATTCGTAATTTATAGGAGATATGCCACGTATTTATCCAATAGAACAATATCGAGATATCGGAATTATCGCCCATATTGACGCTGGCAAGACAACCGTCACTGAGCGGATTTTGTTTTACACTGGAGTTTCTCATAAGATGGGAGAAGTTCATGATGGAGAGGCAATTATGGATTGGATGATTCAGGAAAGAGAACGGGGGATTACTATTACTGCTGCTGCCACTACGTGTTTCTGGGTGCCGACTTACGTCGGTAGGCGAAGAGAGACAGAGCAACAGGCGAAACAAGGCGGAAAAGAGAAGGAATGTCAAATTAATATCATTGATACTCCTGGTCACATTGATTTTACGGCTGAAGTTCAAAGGTCATTGCGAGTCCTGGATGGAGCAGTAGTGGTTTTTGATGGAGTAGCAGGAGTTGAACCTCAGTCAGAGACCGTCTGGCGTCAGGCAGATAAATTTAAAGTACCCAGAATTTGCTTTATTAATAAAATGGATAGGGTTGGTGCCTCTTTTGAGAAAAGCCTTAAATCAATTTTGCAGAAATTATCGCCAGCGGCCCTTGCCCTTCAATTACCAATAGGCGAGGAAGATAAATTTGAGGGAGTGATTGATCTTTTAGAGATGAAAGCGTTAAGATTTGAAGGTGATTTTGGTCAAATAGTTAAAGCTGAGGAGATCCCCAAGGAGCACTTAGAAAAAGCTAAAAAGTGGAGAGCAAAATTAGTTGAAAAAATTGCAGCCGAAGACGCAAAGGTCTTAGAGAAATATTTGGCAAAAAAAGAATTTTCAGTTGATGAACTGAGAAAAGCTTTAAGGAAAGCAACGATAGAATATAATCTTATTCCCGTTTTTTGCGGAGCAGCCTTAAGAAACAAAGGAATTCAAACACTATTAGATGGAGTTTGTGATTTTCTTCCTAATCCTGTTGATCTCCCTCCAGTTAAGGGGGTTGATCCTAAAACCGGTCAGGAAATTGAGAGAAAAGCTTCAGATTCAGAACCATTTTCTGCCCTGGTTTTTAAAGTTGCAGCCGACCCTTATATCGGCACCCTGATCTATTTTCGAGTTTATTCTGGATGTTTAAAAAGAGGATCTTATGTCTTGAATCCGACTGCCGGGGAGAAAGAAAGAATAGGTCGAATTTTAAGAATGCATGCTAGCAAAAGAGAGGAAGTTCAAGAGCTCTTTGCCGGAGACATTGGAGCCACCATTGGCTTGAAAAAAACTTCTACTGGTCACACTCTTTGTAGTGAGGACCATCCAGTTTTACTTGAGAAGATTACCTTTCCTGAACCGGTCATTGCTGTCCGAATTGAGCCAAAGACTAAACAAGACCAAGAAAAAATGAGCCAGGTGTTAAAAAAACTCTCTGAAGAAGACCCAACTTTTAAAACTAAACAGGATTTAGAAACTGGGGAAACAATTATTTCTGGAATGGGTGAGTTACATCTTGAAATTATTACTGATAGAATGAAAAGAGAATTCAAAGTCGAAAGCAATGTTGGTAAACCCCAAGTTGCCTACAAAGAAACAATAAAAAGGACATCGGAAGCTGAAGGAAAGTATATCAGGCAATCGGGAGGTCGCGGTCAATATGGCCATGTTTGGTTAAAAGTTGAGCCAAAAAAACGAGGGGAGGGGTTTGAATTTGTCGATAAAATTAAAGGAGGAATCATTCCTAAAGAGTTTATTCCGGCAGTTAAGAAAGGTGTAAAAGAAGCTTTAGAAAAAGGAATTTTGGCAGGTTACCCTCTGGTCGATATGAAGGTAACCCTCTATGATGGTTCTTTTCATGAGGTTGATTCTTCAGAAATGGCTTTTAAAATTGCTGGTTCGGCAGCTCTTCAGACAGCTGCCAAGAAGGCAAAATTGGTCTTACTCGAGCCAATTATGAGATTAGAGGTGATTATTCCCTCAGAATTTTTTGGAGATATTATTTCGGATTTGGCGGCTAGGCGAGGAAAAATCGAAGAAACTAAGGATAGAATAAATCTGAAAGTTATTGATGCTAAAGTTCCTTTGGCTGAGATGTTTGGTTATGCTACTGCTTTACGTTCTTTAACTGAAGGGAGAGGAACCTTCACCATGGAATTCGATCATTACGAAGAGATACCGGACAATATAACCCAAGAAATAATAGAAGGAAAAAGAAAATAATCCTTCAAATAAAATTATACCTCTAGGGATATTTCTCGCTAACGCTCAAATTATGAGAAAAATTAAAACAAAAATTAAAGTAGTTGGAATAGGAGGTTCAGGTTCTAATGCCATTACAAGAATGATGAAATCTAAAATTGAGGGAGTAGATTTGATTGCCATGAATACCGACCTTCAGGATCTTAAAATAACTCGGGCCCACTTTAAACTCAGAATTGGGAAGAATTTAACTAAAGGTTTAGGGACAGGGATGAATCCAGAAATTGGTAGGAAAGCGGCTGAGGAGCAAGGGAAAGAAATTTCTGAGATTTTAAAAGGCACAGATATGGTTTTTATTACCTGCGGTCTGGGTGGCGGCTCCGGAACCGGAGGCTCTCCGGTTATTGCTGAGATTGCCAAAAAACAAGGGGCTTTAACTGTGGCGGTAGTAACTAAACCTTTTTCTTTTGAGGGGATTTTTCGAAAGAATATTGCAAAAGCTGGTCTCAAAGAACTAAAAGAAAGAGTTGATAGTTTAATTTCTATTTCTAATGATAAACTTCTTTCAGTTTTAGACCCAAATATTTCTCTTTCAAATGCCTTTTGGATTTGCGATGATATTTTAAAGCAGGCGGTTCAAGGAATTTCCGATTTAATTTTACTTCCCGGTATTATCAATGTTGATTTTGCTGATGTGAAAGCAGTTCTAAAAAATTCAGGCACAGCTTTATTTGGAATAGGCCGAGCTCGAGGTCAAAAGCGAGCTGAAGAAGCTGCCATAAGAGCAATTAATTCCCCTCTACTTGATATGTCTTGTAAAGGAGCAAAAGGAGTTTTGTTTAATATTTCGGGTGGAAGAGATATTAGTCTTTCTGAGATTGATGAGGTGGCTAAGGTTATTACTCAGGAGATAAATCCTGAAGCCAAAGTGATCTTTGGAGCGGTCCAGAGTGAAAGATTGAAAAAAGGAGAAATAAAAGTAACAGTTATTGCTACCGGATTCTAATTAAAAGGAGTTATCCACAATTATTGCGTTTGGCGGGGTTTGACCCTGTTTTTCTTTTGAGTTAGAATAGACTAATCTTTATTAAAAAAGGTTTTTTTATCGGATAAATATGGTAAAAAATAACATTACTAAAGTTCAAAAGAGAGACGGAACAATTGTTGATTTTGACGAGACAAGAATTATTGATGTAATTTTTAAAGCTTTAACAGCTACCGGTAAAGGTGATGGAAAGCGAGCAAAAAGACTTTCTAATAAGATAGTAAAGATTTTAAATCGAAGATTTAAGGAAGATGAAATTCCTCATGTCGAGCAGATCCAAGACATTATTGAAGAAATTTTAATTTTAGAAGGCCTGGTTGAGACTGCCAAGGCCTATATTTTATATAGAGAACAGAGAAGAAGAATAAGGGAGGCAACAGCAATTGTTGATGAATCAACAGAGATGGTTGATAGCTATTTACAGGAGCTCGACTGGCAAGTTTATGAAAATGCCAATATGAGCTATTCCCTTCAAGGATTAAATCAATATGGAATGGCAGCCATTGCTAAAAAATACTGGCTGAATAAAGTCTACCCAAAAGAAATAAGGGAAGCCGCCACTAACGAGGATTTTCATATCCATAATTTAGAAACCCTTGCTTGCTACTGTATGGGTTGGGATCTATATGATTTACTTTTGCGTGGTTTTGGCGGAGTTACAGGAAAGTTGGAATGCCGACCAGCAAAACATTTTAGCACAGCTCTGGGTCAATTGGTGAATTTCTTTTATACGCTCCAGGGCGAGACAGCAGGAGCTAATGCTGTTTCAAATTTTGATACTTTGCTTGCCCCATTCATTCGTTATGACAGATTAAATTATTTAGAAGTCAAACAGGCAATGCAAGAATTTTTGTATAACTGCATGGTGCCAACAAGGGTGGGCTTCCAAACCCCATTCTTAAATGTGACCTTAGATATTAAGTCGCCAGAATTTTTGGCCAATCAGGCAGTAATTATTGGAGGAAAGCCTCAAAAGGAAACCTATGGCGAATTTCAGGAAGAAATGAATACATTTAATCGGGCTTTTTATGAAATATTAATAGAAGGCGATGCTAAAAACCGGCCCTTTACCTTTCCTATTCCTACCGTAAGCATCACTAAAGATTTTGATTGGAATAACCCGGCTTTAAATCCGTTATGGGAAGCAACAGCAAAATATGGCGTAAACTATTTTCAAAATTTTATTCAATCAGATATGAAACCAGAAGATTTTAGAAGCATGTGTTGTAGATTGAGATTGTCAAATAAAGAACTTTACAAAAGAGGAGGAGGATTATTTGGCTCAGCTCCTCTTACCGGCAGCATTGGGGTGGTAACCATAAATATTCCTCGAATTGGATACCTTTCTAAAACTAAAAAAGAATTTTTTGAAAGATTAGTTCGTTTAATGGATTTAGCTAAAGAGAGTTTGGAAATTAAAAGGAAGGCCTTAGAAAATTTTATGGAAAAAGGCCTTTATCCCTATTCAAAATACTATTTAGCACCAGTTAAAAAATTAAGAAATTCCTATTATGGAAATCACTTCTCAACAATTGGGTTAATAGGAATGAACGAAGCCCTTTTAAATTTTATTGGCGAAAATATTGCCTCTCGCCGAGGAAGAAGATTTGCCATTGAAGTTTTAGATTCTATGAGACAAAGATTAATAAAATATCAAAAAGAAACTGGTAATTTGTATAATCTAGAAGCTACCCCCGGCGAGGGGACAAGTTATCGCCAAGCAAAAATCGATAAAGAAAAATATCCAGATATTGTTACTGCCGGAACAAAAAAAGTGCCCTATTATACAAATTCGACAATACTGCCGGTGAATTATACTAACGATATTTTTAAAGCTTTAAAACTTCAAGATAAAATCCAATCTAAGTATACAGGTGGCACAGTACTCCACCTCTTTTTGGGTGAGCGAGTCTCTGATATTCAGACTGTTAAAAATCTAATTAAGAAAATTTTTGAAAATTTCAAATTACCTTATATTACTCTTACTCCTACTTTCTCAATTTGTCCTGTCCATGGTTATTTAGCAGGAGAGCATTTTTTCTGTCCAAAATGTACAATCAAGCAAGCCTGCGAGGTTTATTCGAGGGTGGTCGGATATCTCCGCCCCGTACAACAATGGAATCTGGGAAAACAACAGGAATTTAAACAGCGAAAGGAATTCAAATTGCCAAAAGCGGTAGCGGCTAAATAATCCCATGAAAATAGGTGGTCTTCAAAAACTAACTTTAATCGATTATCCGGGCAAGATAGCTTGCACGGTTTTTACTATCGGCTGCAATTTTAGATGCCCGTGGTGTTATTCAGCAGAGCTGGTCTTACCAGAAAAAATAAAATTTCAACCTAAAATTTCAGAAAAAGAATTTTTTGGATTTTTAAAAGAAAGAAAACGATTAATTGGGGGGGTTGTGATCTGTGGGGGAGAGCCAACCATTCATGAAGATTTACCAAAGTTTGTCAAAAAAATAAAAAAATTGGGCTATTCAGTAAAATTAGACACCAACGGATCAAATCCTAAAATGTTGAAAGATTTAATTGATAAGAAATTGATTGATTATGTTGCCATAGATATCAAAGCCCCAAAAGAAAGATATGAAAAATTAGTTGGTAGAAAAATAAATATAAAAAACATCGAAAACTCATTAGGAATTTTAAAAAATTCCTTAATTGATTTTGAATTTCGAACCACAATAGTTCCTACTTTACTCAAAAAAGAAGATATTTTAAAAATCGCTCGCTGGATTTCGGAGCCAACCCGTCTTCGCCAGGGCTTCGAAGGGCAAGGAAAATATTTTTTACAAAATTTTAGACCAGAAAAAACAATTAATCCAAAATTTGAGAAAATAAAACCCTATCCTCAAGAAAAGTTAATCGAAATTCGTAATGCTATAGCCCCCTTTTTCGAACTCTGTCAGATAAGATAAACAAAAAAAGCCGAAAAGTAAAAACCTACAATTCGGCCTGTTTTATTTTAAGTCTCAGCATTCGGCATCATCTTTTATTTTGAAAGAGCTTCATCTATTTCCTTCTTTAATTGCAACATTTTTCTTGCTATGGCTTGTTCGGGTTCAAAAGCAAGAATTTTACAAATCTTGCTTAAAAAACCAAGAATTTCCCCTTGCCTTACTTTAATCTTCTCTATCTCTTTTTCAATTTCCATTCCAAATCACCTCTCTAAATAAATTATCACAATCTAAAAATTTTGTCAAGTTATGACAAAATCTAAAATCTTTTTGTATCTTTGTTTCTCTTTTATTGGAATTTTATGGCAGCAATTAGCCCAAATTCTCTCTTGGCCAGCTTGGCTGTTGTTAACTTATATCATCAAAATAGTTGACTTTTCTTCCAAAATTCCCTGAATTTCTCTAGCTCTGAAAAATATCCATTGGATTTTTGTAATAATTTCTTATTTAATTTTAGGTTACTTCGTCTTTAGATTAAATCAAAAACGAAAATTGAAGTTTTTGAGCTATTAATATGTTAAAATGAAGTGATGAAGAAGATCTTAAAATTCCCTAAAGAATTTCTGTGGGGAACGGCTACCTCTGCCTATCAAGTTGAAGGTGGAATTGAGAATAATGATTGGTCAGAAGAGTTCCCTGCTGGTCGAGCTTGTAATCATTATAACCTTTATGAGAAAGATTTCGACTTGATAAAAAAACTTAATCAAAATGCCCATCGATTTTCCATTGAGTGGTCAAGAATTGAGCCCAAAGAAGGGGAATTTAACAAAAAAGAAATCGAGCATTACCGTAAAGTCTTACTCGCCCTGAAAGAGAGAAATATTAAGACAATCGTAACCTTGCACCATTTTACTAGTCCCTTATGGCTGGCAGAAATTGGTGGCTGGGAAAATTCAAAAGTCATTTTCTATTTTTCCCGCTTTGCCCAAAGAATCTTTGATGAATATTCTGATTTAGTTGATTCTTGGATAACAATTAATGAACCTTTGGTTTATGCCTCAATAAGTTATTTCCAGGGAAGATGGCCGCCGAAGAAAAAAAATCCAACCTCGTTTTTAAAAGCAATTAGAAATCAAATCGCCTGCCACAAGAAAATTTACGAGACCTTTTATAAATCAAAAAACAACCCCCAGATAGGAATAGCCAAAAATAATAATTATTTTGAAGCATTTAATTCTAAATCTCCCTTGGATAGACTCAGTGCCATAGTTTATCGTTATTTTTGGAATGAGTATTTCTTAAATAGGATCAAAAATCACTTGGATTTCATTGGCTTAAATTATTATTTTCATTTAAAAATAAAATTCCCTTTCCAGAATAAAAATGAGAATAAGGTTGTTTCAGATATGAATTGGGAAATTTATCCTGAAGGGATTTATTATGTCTTAAAAGAGCTCAAGAAATATAATTTACCAATTTACATTACCGAAAACGGCTTAGCCGATGCTAAAGACAAAAAAAGATTAGATTTTATTAAAGACCATCTTTCTTGGATTCATAAGGCAATTTCAGAAAAAGTCGATGTTCGAGGATATTTCCACTGGTCCTTCATTGATAATTTTGAATGGGATAAAGGCTTTGAGCCAAGATTCGGCTTAGCTGAAATCGATTACAAAACCCTTAAGCGAAAACCTCGATCTAGCGCCAAATTTTACGCCAAAATCTGCAAACAAAATCAATTAATTCTAAACCCTAAACCCTAAACCCTATTTTATGCTTTGGCTTTTAGTTGCTATTTCTTCCTATCTAATCTTGGCCATTGTTTTTTTGTTAGATAAATATTTTTTGATTGGTCCCATCCCCAGCCCTAAAGTCTATGCTTTTTACATTGGGATTTTAGGAATTTTAATTTTATTTTTTATTCCTTTTGTCGATTTTTATATTCCAGAACCATCCCAAATTATTCTAAGTCTTTTAGTAGGCGCCCTTTTTGTTTACTGTCTTTTTTTGTTTTATAAATCCTTACGTATCTTTGAAGTATCGCGGATAGTACCAGCAATTGGTGGCCTTGTGCCTTTATTTACTTTTGGGTTAGTTTATATTTTTTCCTTCGGTAAAGAGACTCTGTCGTTTTCAGATAGTATTGCTTTTGGGTTACTGATTTTAGGAAGCGTGCTTATTACTTTAGAGAAAGGAAAATTTATTAATCGAGAAAGTCTCCAAAATTCGGCAATAACCGCCTTTATGTTCGCTTTATTTTCTGTTTTAGCCAAATATGTTTATTTGCAGCAATCTTTTTGGTCAGGTTTCATTTGGATAAGAATCGGGGGATTCTTAATGGCGTTAGGTTTTTTACTTTTCTCATCAGAAGTTAAAAAAGAAATTTTCAAAAGTAGAAAAATGCTTCCCAAAAGAACAGGCCTTTTTCTTTTTAACCAGGGGATAGGGGCAGTGGCTACAATCGGGCAACATTGGGCAATTGCTTTAGCCCCCTTGGTTTATCTCTCCATTATTAGCGCTCTTGGCGGGATCCAATATGCGTTTTTGTTAATTTTTAGCGTTTTAATCTCCCTAAAATTCCCTCAGTTTTTGAAAGAAGAAATTTCAAGGAAAGTTCTTATTCAGAAAATCATTGCCATTTTACTTATTGGAGGGGGTATAGCCCTTTTAGCTTTTAAATAATATGGGAAAAGTAAAAAAATTTTTAAGAAGACTTTTATTAATTTTACTGTTTATATTTTTAGCTTTTTTAGCTTATCTTTTTATTGGAACAGCACCAAAGGCAGAAAAAATAACCTGGGGAGTAAATTTTTCTCAAAAACATACTGAAAATTTAGGGTTAGATTGGAAGGAGACCTATTTAGCCCTACTTGATGATTTAAAGGTTAAAAATTTAAAAGTCGCTGCCCATTGGGATTTGATTGAGCCAGAAGATGGCAAATTTTATTTTCAAGACTTGGACTGGCAGATAGCTGAGGCAGAAAAAAAAGGAGCTAAACTCCTTTTGGTAATTGGTATGAAGACAACTCGCTGGCCAGAATGTCATATTCCTGAATGGGCAGTGAATTTAGAAAAACCTCAACAGCAAGAAAAGATTTTGCGAATGCTTGAAAAAATAGTCTTAAGATACAAAGAGCGGGTCTCTGTATGGGCTTGGCAGGTAGAAAACGAACCATTTTTCCCCTTTGGCGTTTGTCCCTGGGTTGATAAAAAATTTGTCAAAAAAGAAGTCAATTTGGTAAAATCATTAGATCCCTTGAAGAGAGCAATAATAATGACCGACAGCGGCGAAGGGTCTTTCTGGATTCAGTCAGCTCAAATTGGTGATATAGTTGGGACAACAATGTATGAGAAAGTCTGGTTCAGGCAAATTGGTATTTATGTCCGCTATCCCTTTCCACCAGTTTTTTATTGGCGAAAAGCCCAGATTATTAGAAAATTATTTAATAAAAAAGTAATTTGTGTTGAGCTTCAGGCTGAACCCTTTGGCCCAAAACTTTTATACGATTCTCCAATTGAGGAGCAGGAAAAGACAATGAATTCGGAACAATTTAAAAAGAACACCGAATTTGCCAAAAAAACTGGTTTAGATACATTTTATTTATGGGGAAGTGAATGGATGTATTGGATGAAGGAAATTCAGAATAGGCCAGGAATCTGGAACGAAGCTAAACAACTCTTCTCATTATAAGCTTACAGAGGCCCGTCCTCTGTTAAATCTTTATTATGCTGAGCATTATCATTCCAACTTTAAATGAAGAAAAATATCTTCCTTTGTTGCTTGATTCGATTAAAAAACAAGACTTTGACGGTGAATACGAAATAATCATTGCCGACGCCAAATCAAAGGATAAAACAATAGAAATTGCTAAAAGTTCCGGCTGTAAAGTTGTTAAAGGGGGACTGCCCGCTATTGGAAGAAATGAAGGAGCAAAAGCAGCTGTTGGAGATTTGCTTTTGTTTTTGGATGCTGATGTTACTTTGCCAAAAGGGTTCATCGAAAAGGCATTAAAAGAATTTAAAGAAAGAAATTTAGATGTGGCCACTTTTTGCTTGGAACCCAAAACTAAAAGAAGAGCCAAGAAATTTTTATTTAATTTCTTTTATAACTGGCCAATTTTAGTTTTCGAGAAGCTTTTAGCCCATGGCAGTCAGGCAATTTTAACTAAAAAAGATATTTTTCAGAAACTTGGAGGATTTGATGAAGAAATAAAATTTTCTGAAGACCACAGTTTTGTTAGAAAATCAAAAAAGATTGGAAATTTTGGAATCTTGCGTTCGGTAAAAGTTCTTAGTTCTTTGAGGAGATTTGAAAAAGACGGCTGGATTTTGACCTATTTAAAATATATTTTTGCTGAAATTCATATGATAATATTTGGAGATATTAAGAAAGAGATTTTTAATTATCGATTTGGCCATTATGAAAAATGAGGATCTTTAATTTCAAAAAATTATTAAATAGTTTAAGGACAGCCCTTTTTGGTTTAAGAATAGCTCTTGAAGAACAAACCTTTCAAATGATGGTGGTAATTGCAACCTTAACAATATTTTTAGCGTTTTATTTTAAGATAGTTTTTATTGAAAAGATAATTATAATCCTCTTGGTTGTTTTAATTTTAGCTCTTGAGCTTATTAATACCCAGATAGAGAAAGTTTTGGATATTTTAGAACCTACTTATAATCCAAAAATAAAAATTATCAAAGATATCTCAGCCGGAGCCGTTCTTTTAGCCTGCCTTGGAGCCCTAATAATTGGAATTTTAATTTTTTTACCATATCTTTGAATATGGTAAAAAACAGAAGGGGCGATGGGGAAACTGGGCTGTGTGTGAACAGTGGGCGTTTCCCCGTGTAGGAAAACAACAAGCGAAGCGAGTGCCAGAAACCGAGAGGTGTCTGGGGAGCGGTGTTAGCGCACTCGCCTTCGGCGAGTGTCGCGTGCCGCGACTTTTTACCCTATTTCCTTAATCTTTGAAGCTTTCATTTTAAAGAGAAATTTATTATATTAAAATTAGATTTTTTAAATTTACTCTAATGTCAGACCAACCCTTACCAAAATTTGAAATTCCCAAAATAAATTTACCTCAGCCAAAATCTGGAAAAACGAAGCGACTCTTTAGGCTTTTAATTTTAGTTATTTTAATTTCCTCTATTTTTGGATTTTTGGCTGGAATAATTTCTGGAAGCTATTTTTATCTAGGTATTAAAAATTATCTCCAAAAATTAAATATTGAATTGCCAGAAACCAAAATCATCGAGAAAGAAACGGTAAAAGAATATATCCCTCAGACTTCTCAAGAAGAGGCCATTGTCAAAGTAGTTGAAAATGTTTCGCCGGCAGTAGTCAGTGTTGTTGTTACTAAGAATATCGAAGAGTATTATTTTACTCCTTTTGGAGAATTTCCCTTTGAAAAAAGAATAGAGAAAAAAGAAATCGGGGGAGGAACGGGTTTCATAGTTACGAGCGATGGAATGATTTTGACCAACAAGCACGTGGTTTTAGATACAGAAGCCGACTACACTGTCTTGACCAACGATGGAAGAAAGTTTCCGGCTAAAGTTTTAGCCAAAGACCCGGTTCAAGATTTGGCCATAATCGAAGTTGAGGGCGAAAAGTTTCCGATAGTAAAACTTGGCGATTCCTCAAATTTGCAAATCGGTCAGACCGTTATTGCCATTGGTAATGCCTTAGGAGAGTTTCAAAATACTGTCTCGGTTGGAGTAATTTCTGGGTTAGGAAGAACCATTACTGCTTCTGGTGGCGGGATAATTGAGATATTAGAAGATGTTATCCAAACCGATGCGGCAATTAACCGGGGAAATTCCGGTGGTCCGCTTTTAAACTTAAAAGGAGAGGTAATCGGAATTAATACTGCTATGTCTATAGAAGGGGAAAACATTGGCTTTGCTATTCCGGTGAACAAAGCAAAGCGGGCAATTGAGCAGGTGAAAACCTTAGGAAAAATTGTCTATCCATTTTTGGGAATAAGATATATTTTAATTACCGAGAAAATCCAGGAAGAAAATAATTTACCAGTAGATTATGGAGCCTGGGTTATTCGAGGAGATGAACCAGGGGAGAGTGCTATTTTCCCGGGTTCTGCGGCTGAGAAAGTGGGTTTAAAAGAAAATGACATTGTTTTAGAGTTCAATCATGAGAAAATTACTCTTGAAAATTCCTTAGCTAAAATAATTATGAAATATAATCCCGGAGACGAAGTGGTTTTGAAAATCTTAAGAGAAGGTAAAGAAAAAATCTTTGAAGTTACTTTAGGCGAGCGTAGTGAATAAAACCATTCTTCAATTATTAGCCCTGAAGAAGCTAACGGAGAACAGTTCTCCGTTATTTTTATTTGACTTGGTTTTTTAAATTTTTTATAATCAAAAGAGATATGATTGGAGCTAATTTTACTCACAAAGCCCAGGAAGCGATAATCAGGGCTCAATCAATTGCCCGACAAAAAGATCAGCAACAGATTGATGCCTTGCATTTACTTTCGGCTTTACTTTCTCAAGAAGGAAGCGTGGTTTTGACTATACTCCAAAAATTAGGAGCTGATATCGAAGGACTAAAAAAGAAAGTTAAGGTCGCCCTACAGAGAATTCCAGTGATTGTTTCTCCCCAAACCTTTGGCCAATTCTATCTCACCCGGGATATGGCTAGAGTCTTAGATCGAGCTCGCCAGGAAGCAGCGAAAATGGGTGATGAATTTATTTCCGTTGAACATTTATTTTTGGCTTTGTTAACGGTTGAAACTAAAGCCAAAGAGATTTTAGATGAAACCAAATTTTTGCAACCCAGTGGAGCAATCTTAGAAACTGGTAAATTGAATTATGAGGGTGTTCTGAAGATCTTGGCTAAAATTCGGGGGGGAACAAGAATTACTGACCCTGAGCCTGAATCAAAATATCAGGTTATTGAAAAATATGCTCGAAATTTAACTCAATCAGCTCGCCAGGGAAAATTAGATCCAGTGATTGGTAGGGAAAATGAGATTCGAAGATTGATGCAGGTTCTTTCTCGGAGAACAAAAAATAACCCGGTCTTAATCGGCGAGGCCGGAGTAGGAAAAACAGCCATTGTTGGGGGTTTAGCTCAAAGGATTGTCAAAGGAGATGTTCCCGAAAGTTTAAAAGAAAAAGAAATCATTGCTTTAGATTTAGGAGCCGTGGTAGCTGGAACAAAATATCGAGGAGAATTTGAGAATCGAGTTAAAGCCCTGCTTAAAGAAATCAATCGGGCAGCTGGTCGTTACATTTTATTTATTGATGAACTTCACACCTTAGTTGGAGCTGGAGCAGCCGAAGGTGCAATTGATGCTTCTAACCTTTTAAAACCGGCTTTGCAAAGAGGAGAGCTAAGGGCAATTGGAGCCACCACTTTAAAAGAATATCAAAAATATATTGAAAGGGATCCGGCTTTGGAGCGAAGATTTCAGCCAATTTATGTTCAAGAACCTTCAATCGAAGATACTATTTCCATCTTGCGAGGAATTAAGGAAAAATATGAAGTCCATCATGGAGTAAAGATTAAAGATTCGGCTTTAGTAGCTTGTGCCCAATTAGCAGCCAGATACATCACTGATAGATTTTTGCCCGATAAAGCGGTTGATTTAATGGATGAAGCAATGTCTGCTCTTCGACTTGAGATTGAATCAGAGCCAGAAGAATTAGATCAATTTAAAAGAGAGATTCAAAAATTGGAAATCGAAAAAGCCGCTTTTAAAGAAGAGAAAACTCCAGGAATCAAAAGAAAATTAAAAGCCATTAATCGATCTTTAGCTGATCTCAGAGAAAAGGCTCAAGCTCTTGAGTTAAAGTGGAAGACCGAAAGGGAATTAATTGAAAAAATCAAAAATCTGAAAAAGGAAATGGATGACCTTAATTCTCAATTGGAATTTGCCCAAAGAAAAGCTGATTTTCAGAAAGTGGCAGAAATTAAATATGGAAAGATTCCCAACCTTTTAAAAGAAATTAGAAAAACGGAAAGGAAATTGGTGAGAGTTCAAAAGAAACACAAAATCCTAAAAGAAGAAGTTTCAGAGGAGGATGTCGCCCAGGTTGTTTCTCGCTGGACCGGAATTCCCGTTACCAGGTTAATAGAGGAAGAAGTCAAAAAATTAGAAAGAATAGAAGAAATTATTTCTAAAAGAGTAGTTGGACAGAAAGAAGCAATTTCAGCTATTGCCAATGCTATTCGGAGATCAAGAGCGGGAATTTCAGAAGAGAAAAGACCTCTGGGCAGTTTTATGTTTTTGGGACCAACCGGAGTTGGGAAGACTGAATTGGCTAGGGCTTTAGCTGAATTTTTATTCAATGATGAAAATGCTCTGGTCAGATTAGATATGTCAGAGTATATGGAAAAGCATACTGTTTCCAAGATGATAGGCTCGCCTCCTGGTTATGTTGGTTATGAAGAGGGAGGACAATTGACTGAGAAAATTCGGAGAAGACCTTATTCAGTAATTCTACTTGATGAAATTGAAAAAGCCCATCCTGAAGTCTTTAATATTCTACTTCAGATTTTGGAAGATGGCAGATTAACTGATGCCAAAGGGAGGGTAGCTTCTTTCAAAAATGCTATTTTGATTATGACCTCAAATGTTGGTTCTGAACATATTGTCAAGATGGGAGCGGTAGGATTTTTACCAGAGGAGGAAAAAGCTAAGCGGGAATCTTTGAAAGAAAAGGTACTTGAGGCCTTAAAAGATCATTTCCGTCCCGAATTTTTGAATCGAGTTGATGAAATCATTATTTTCAATTATCTTGGTAAATCAGAAATTAAAAAAATTGTTGAATTAGAGTTAAAAAAGGTTAAGGAAAGATTAAAAAATAAAAAAATTAAAATTGAAGTTAGCAGTTCAGCCAAGGAACTTTTGGCTGAGAAGGGTTTTGATCCCAATTTGGGAGCCAGACCTTTGAAAAGAGTAATTCAAAAATTAATTTTAGATCCTCTTTCCTTAAAAATTGTTTCCGGTGAAGTTAGAGAAGCAGACAGAGTTATTGTTGACCTTGAAGAAGGAAAAATTGTTTTCAAAACTCATAAACGTTTAATTAAAACCATCAAAGAGAGAGAAAAACTTCCTGTTTAAAACGAAGCTTTAAACACTTCCACTTTAAATACTGTGGTAAAAAATATTTTCAAAATTATTGCTGTTTTCATAATTGGAACAGTAGGCGGAATTTTCGCTGACCAAATTTTGTGGCCTTATTTTATTGAGAGGCCACTTTTTTATCAATATCGACTTGAGCAGTCACCGGTTTATGTTACTGAAAGAAAAGAAATTATTATTCAGGAAAATGTTGCTTTAATCAATGCTATTGAAAAAGTTGAAAAAGTGGTGGTGGGGATAAGGTCAAAAACTAAGGCCGGAAACGTATTGGAAGGTTCGGGGTTAATTGTTACTTCTGATGGTTTGATTGTTACTTTAGCTGATTTAGTTCCTCCGGGTTGGGAAATAGATTTATTTTTTGATGGAAAAAAGATAGTCCCCAAAGTTTTACAAAGAAAAAATGACTTAGCTTTATTAAAAGTTGAGGAAACAAATTTACCGACTGCGGGTTTTGCTGATTTTGAGAAAATAAAATTAGGAGAAAGAGTTTTTCTATTAGGGGTGATCTTTGAGAAAGAAGTTCCTCAAAGAATTATAAATGAGGGAATAATTAAGACCTTCAATGAAAAGACTTTGCGAACCAATATCTTCGAAAAAAAGATCCTCGAAGGAAGTCCTTTGTTTAATATCAAAGCTCAAGTGTTGGGATTAAACCAAATTGACAAAGAGGGAAAAATTACAGCCATTTCAATCAAAAAAATCAGAGAATTCATCGGATTTTAAGTAAAAATTGTATAAAAAGGAGCTTAGCTTCTTTTTTTCGATAATTTCAGTGTAAATCTTCGTCCGAGAGTTTAGGAGCCCGCGTTTGGCGCGGGACTCCGACCCCCCCTCCACCCTCCCAAACTTTCGTTTGGGCCCCTCGGGTGGTGGGCGGGTTGTAGTCTCGGGCTTTTGCTTTTGTCTTTGGTTTGGTAAAATGAGACAATGGCTAAAATTATTAAAAATGCCTTAGCTAATTTTTTGGTGATTTGCCTTATTTTTTTAATGATAACGGTTTGGATTTTTTCTGGTTGGCCTCAGATTTGGCAAAAACCATCAATTCCTCCAGAAATTCAGGAAGTTTTTGCAGCAACAGAAGTTAAAAAACCAACTACATCCACTTTAGATCTTGGGACAGCATTTACTAATCCTGGAAACGCTTACGATTTGCCAGATACAGGAGGAGACGAATCTACCAATGCTGACCAATATAATGCTGTTACCAGTATATATAGATGGCACACTTGGGCAACAAAGGGACAGACTTCTTATACCGCTACAGTATTAAAGGTTAAATGGGATACATCAGGTGGATTTACAGATGACCATTTTGCAATTGAAGCCACTAAAGATGGAACAAATTGGAATTTGGTCTTGGTTGCCGATGGAGTTCATAATGAGACAACCATACAAACTGCTCAGGTTTCGCTTGATACAGACCAAGACTTAACACAAGTTCAGGTTCGAGTTAATTTTGTCAAGGTTGGTGGGGGAGACAAGGATAGCCTTTATATTTACGACATTTGGACAGAGGGAACTTATACTCCGCCCACGCTTTCTATTACTGCTCCCGAGAATGTCCAGATGCCTGATTATACTTTGGGAGGAGCGGGATATAGTGAGAGAAATTTCGAGGATGTTTCAGGTTTAGTTCGAGTTGATGCCAACGTCGGCTTTACGGTTACTGTTTCTTCTACCGCCCTTACCAGCACTAATAATACTATTCCTGCTTCTGACGTTAAATTGAAAACTGATCAGATTGTGAGTACTAATCCAACTAAAATCGTTAGTTGTACCGGTTTCACCCCTACTGAGCCAACCGCCGACGAGTATGCCCTAGATACTGCTAAAAATGTTGTTACTGCTACTCTGGGCACTGGTGGCACTTGCGATATTTATCCCACTATCCGAGTT
>JAHCRH010000012.1 GCA_020148025.1 Patescibacteria group bacterium | reverse complement strand
TCGGCCTTTAGTCGGTTTTTCTTCAGCCAAAAGAAGTTTTAGTAAAGTTGTTTTGCCAGCCCCTGATCGACCAGCAATTGAAACAAATTCTTGTCCATTTATTTCAAAAGAAACATTTTCCAAGGCAATGGTATCAGGTTCGTAAATTTTAGTGATATTCTGAAATTTTATCA
Source organism: Patescibacteria group bacterium (assembly GCA_020148025.1). Taxonomy (GTDB): domain Bacteria; phylum Patescibacteriota; class Minisyncoccia; order Minisyncoccales; family JAHCRE01; genus JAHCRF01. The sequence continues at coordinate 23,284 of JAHCRH010000012.1, read as the reverse complement.
TTTTTCAGTCTTATTTCTGCCCCAATGAATTTATCTAAATTACCGTCTAAAACTCCCCCAACATCAGAAGTTTCCACGCCAGTTCTTAAATCTTTTACCAGTTTATAGGGATGGAAAACATAAGATCTAATTTGATTTCCCCAGCTGGCTGAGGCTAATTCCCCCTTGATTTCTTTTAATTCTTTTTGGCGCGATATTTCCTTTAATTGATAGAGTTTGGAAGCCAGAACTTTCATCGCCTTTCCGCGATTTAATCCCTGAAGTCTTTCACTTTGACAAGAAACAGTAATTCTGGTTGGCAAATGGGTGATTCTTATTGCTGTTTCTCGACGGTTAACATATTGACCACCAGGACCGGAAGCTCGGAAGGTTTCTAATTTCAAATCTTCTGGTTTAATTTCGATTTCTTTCTCTAATTCCTTAGGAATCTCGGGTATCACCTCAACCAGGGCAAAAGAAGTATGGCGAAGCGATTTGGCAGAAAAAGGAGAAATCCGAACAAGTCTATGAACGCCTGATTCTTTTTTCAAAAAACCATAAGCATTGGGTCCTTTAACTTCCAGGGAAACCTGTTTTGTCCCAATTCTTCCTTGCGGTCCTCCTCCTTCGCCGAACGATTGAGCTAAAATCTTCGTCTTATACCCTGAAGTTGCACAGTATCTTTCGTACATTCTAAGCAAAATTGTTACCCAATCCTGAGCATCTTGACCACCAGCTCCGGCATAAATTGACAAAATAGCAGGCTCTTTATCGTATTTTCCTGAAAGAAATATTCGGAATTCCTCTTTTTTAATTTTTTCCTCAAAAGTCTGAATTTTCTCTATCAGTTCTTTTTGAAGTTTTTCATCTGAAATTCTGCTCAGTTCTTTCAACTCATTTAATTCATTTTTTAAGGCTCGCCATTTTTCCAAATCCTGCTTTAAAGTAGTCAATTCCTGAGAAATCTTAGTTGCTCTCTCCCTGTCTTTCCAGAGGCCGGGCCTCTGTAATTCTTTTTCTAATTCCTTTAGTCTTTTTTCTTTTTTAGCTACGTCAAAGACAGTCCTCTAAATAGAGAAGATTTTTGGCTAAATTTTCAAGTTTTTCCTCAAAATTTCTCATAATATGATTATAGCACAAATTTCCTAAAATAAAAGAGCCGAGGGTGGGATTCGAACCCACGACCTAACGCTTACGAAGCGCTTGCTCCACCACTGAGCTACCTCGGCATAGAGATGCGGGGCGAGCCGATAACATACCGGTTCACTAAGCGGGATACCGGGATCGAACCGGCGCTTTTTCCTTGGGAAGGAAACGTACTACCACTATACTAATCCCGCCAGAATTTTATTTTTTCCCAGACTTTTTCCCAAAGACTTTTTTCTTGCTCAATTTCCTCTGGTTCTTGGGTCTCAATTTTCTTGATTGCCACCACTTCTTCTCCTGGTTTTTTAAGTCCTAAACGTTCTCTGGCCTCCTTTTCTAAATAGCTTTCGGTTAGGCTTTGGTCAACTCCGGCTTTTAGTTCTTCATTTTTCCCCTCTAAGATTTGAATTTCCTTTTCCAAAGTTCCAATTTGAGAAATAAGCTCTTTTCTTCTCCGATTTATTCTAAGATTGGAAATGATTAAAAAAATTGTTATAGCGAGAGCAAAAAGACCAAATAAAATTGAAAAGAAGATTGCCTGAAAAGATTTTTTCTTTTTTCTCTTTTTTGTTATCATAAGATTAGAAAGTAGAAAGTAGCAGCTAGTAAGTAGTAGATTATGAAATTAAGGAAGAAAACAATCTTTAAAATAGTCTGGATTATTGTTATCTCTTTAGTAATCTTAAGTACAATTCTTCTTCTGATTGCTCCTCTGTTTTGATTATACAAAATCAACAAAATTTTAAAAGGGCAAATAAAATAGCGGCTTATTTGAGCCGCTTTTTGAAAATTTTTCTTTTTTTCTTTCTCTTAGTTTTCTTTAATCTTTTCCTTCAACTTCTTAGCTTCTAAACATCTCAAAGAAGACATTTTGGGGAACTCTTACCCTTCCTATGCCTTTGAGTCTTTTTTTACCTTTTTTTTGTTTCTCCAATAATTTCCTTTTCCGGGTATAATCGCCACCGTAAAGAGGCGCAATAACGTCTCTTCTTTTTGCTTTTATGGTTGCTCTGGCAATAATTTTTCCAGAAATTGCTGCTTGTAAGGCAACCGAAAAAAGCTGAGGGGGTAAAATTTCTTTTAATTTTTTAACAATTTTTTTTCCTTCTGTAAAAGTCCTGTTTTTGGGAACAATTTTAGAAAAAACTTCTTCTTTTTTTCCGGCAATTAAAATCTCCAACTTAACCAAATCTCCCGGTCGATACCCTAAAATCTCATAATTCATTGAGGCATAACCTTGAGTAGAGCCTTTTAATTTATCGTAAAACCCAACAATAATTTTTCTCAAAGGAACTTCGTAAATTAAAAGCAATCGGTTTTGACCAAAATATTTTCTCTTAATGTAATCCCCCTCTAATTTTTCCGAAATTTCCAAAACTTGACCAAGATAACCAGGAGGAGTAATTATTTCCAATTTTACCCAGGGTTCTTGAATTTCTTTGATAATTGAGGGGTTGGGCCAATCGCTAGGAGAATAGATTAAAAGTTCCTCGCCTTTTTGAGTAATAATTTTGTAAACTACTGAAGGCGTAGAAATTACTAAATTCAAGCCGAACTCCCTTTTTAATCTCTCGGCAATAATTTCGGCATGAAGAGAACCTAAAAACCCGCAGAGATATCCCCGACCAAGACCTTCTTTTCTTTCTGGTTCGAAAGTGAGGGAGGCATCATTTAGTTTCAATTTCATTAGAGCTTCTTTTAAAGCTTCGAAGTCATCGAGATTTTCAGGATAAAAACTGGCGAAAACCATTGGTTTTGACTCTTTGTATCCTGGTAAAGGCTCGATTAACTTTAAACTTTCAACTTTAGACTTTAAACTTATTATGGTGTCCCCCACCCTTACTTTTCCAGCTTCCTTAATTCCAGTAGCTACAAAACCAATTTCTCCACTTTGCAACTTTTCTTTTGGTAAAAATTCCGGTCTAAAAAAACCTAATTCTTTGACTTTCCCTCCAATTTTTCCGACCATTAAATAGATAGATTCCCCATTTTTAATCTGACCGTCAACTACTCGAACAAAACAAATTACTCCTTTATAAGGATCGTGCTTTGAATCAAAAATTAAAGCCCTTAGGGGTTTATCTTTTTCTCCTTGAGGAGGAGGGATTTTTTTAATAATCTTTTCTAAAAGTTTCTCAATATTGGTACCATATTTGGCAGAAATTTTTATTACTTCATTTTTCTCAACTTCTAAAAGGTTAGCTATTTCCTCGGTTGTCTCTTCAATTTTGGCATTTTGAAGATCGATTTTATTAATCACTGGCAAAATGACCAGGTTTTGTTTTTTAGCCAAATCTAAATTAGCCAAAGTCTGAGCCTGAATTCCCTTAGTAGCATCAACTAACAAAATTGCTCCCTCAACTGCTGCTAAAGAACGAGAGACCTCGTAAGAAAAATCAACATGGCCAGGAGTGTCAATCAAGTTTAGAATATAGGATTTAGAATTTAGAGTATAGTTCATCCGAACGGGTTGCATTTTTATGGTTATACCTTTTTCTCTTTCCAAATCCATCATGTCCAGATACTGAGGTCTCATTTTTTTCTGGGAAATAGTCTTTGTTAATTCTAAAAATCGATCAGCCAAGGTTGATTTACCGTGGTTGACATGCGAAATTATTACGAAATTTCTAGTAAAAGATTGATTTTTCATAAATTATTTTTGAAATCGCCTTAAAATCGAAGATTTAAAACCTTTAAATTCAGGTGATTTCAAAAGAAAGGCAGCCAAAAGATAGACAAAAAGGCCAACTAAAATTGAAACAATTGTCTGGAAAAATAGACCCAAAAAAGTATTCATATCTACAAAATTAGCAACAATTCTGAGAGCAAAATAAGTAAAAGATGCCATGAAGAAACAACTGATTAAAATTTTCCAAAAAGACGATAGAATTTCTTTCAATCTAAGATAACTAATTTTTTTATTTAAAAAACAAAAAAGCAAAGAAAAATTAAAAATCGCCGATATTGAAAGAGCTAAGGGAAAACTAAGGACCTGAATATTTTTAATTTCCTGAAGTTTAAGAGAGTTTCTTAAAAACTCCTGAAAGATATTAGGAAGGCCTAGAAAGCTAACAAATAAAAAACAAAAGATAATATTTAAAACTATTGAGATTATTCCAATTATTACTGGTGTCTTAGTATCTTGTAAGGAAAAAAAGGTCCGAGCCAAAAGTGGAATAAGAGAAGAGGCAAAAAGGCCAAGAGAAAAAATGCCTAAGCTGGCAGCAGTTAATCTGGTTTCTAACCAGCCAAATTGACCGGTTCCCAAAATTAATCTAACTATCTGGGCTCTAAGCAAAAATATAAAAAGAGAAATAGGAATTATGAAAAAAAGGATTTGTCTGAAAACAGAGGAGAAATTATCTGAAAATTTTTCTTTCTGGCCATTAGCCCAGGTTTTAGAAAGAGCAGGAAAAGCAGCTATGGCAAAAGAAATCCCAATTATTCCAATTGGGAAATATTGAAGATTATTAGAGAAATTAAAAATAGCAATGCTTCCTGGAATTAAAGTTGAGGCAAGAGCAGTAATGACAATTAAATTTAAATGAGAGGCAGCTGATCCAATTGTTCTCGGAATCATTAATTTGAAAATTTTCTTAAGGCCAGGAAATCTGAAATCAAAAACGGCTTTATAGGAAAAGCCGGCAGATATAGCTGAGGGAATTTGAATTGCCAAATGGCAAAAAGCTCCCAAAATAACCCCATAGGCCAAACCTAAAATTCCAAAAATAGGAACTAAAAATAAAATTCCAAAAATGATACCAAGGTTATACAAAATTGGAGCTAAAGAATAAGCTAAAAAACGGTTAAAATAGTGCAAAATTCCAGAAAAAATAGCCGATATTCCAAAGAAAATTGGGCTGAGAAACATTATTCTGGTTAAGCTGGAAGTTAGAGCTTTTTCTTCTGGAGAGAAACCAGGAACAATTAAATTTAAAATTTGAGGGGTAAAAATAAATAAAATTAGGGGAATAAAAATGAGTAAAATCAAAAAACAATTTAAAACATTATTAGTCAGTTCCCAGGCTCTCTCTTTTCCCTTCTGAAAATACTCAGAAAAGAGAGGTAAAAAAGCTGCTACGATGCCACCTGCAATTAAAATTCCGTAAACAAAATCAGGGATTCGAAAAGCAGCAAAATAAATATCGAGTTCAGTTCCCGCTCCAAAACGACCAGCTAAAAGCCGATCTCTTACTAAACCCAAAAAACGGCTGATTAAAGCCGAGAGGCCAACTAAAGTGGCGGCTGAGGTAATGGTTTTTGTCTGAGAATTAAAAATCTGATTAAACATAATTAATAGTTTATTTTAGTATTTCTGGACTTTCCTGACAAACAAAAAGCCAAGTAGACAGTAAGCCGAATTCTGTGCCTTGCTAGATAGTTCGTATCTAACGAGGTGACAATCATCAGTCTAGGCGAACTACTTTTCCCAAAATTTCCAACATATATTGCCAGAACTTTTGGTTTGTTCTTGCACCCAATAAGGATTTAGCCGTTTCACCCTCACATCGCTGTGAGACTCTTCCACTATTTGGCGGAAGGTTTGATCTTTCGATCTCTCCGTCTCTGTTCGCACCTCTAACCTTACGGTCGACGGCTGTTAGCCGCTATCTTTTTAACCCTCGGAAATACCAAGGAGTAGGTGTTCGGACTTTCCTCCAGGCACGCAATCTCTTTTGTACCCAGCGATTGCCTTGTCTACTTGGCATTTCTATCTTAACAAAACAAAAAAATTCGTCAAGAGGTTGAGGGCATAAATAAATTCCCGCGGCGCAAAACGCCGCGGGAATCGTTTTATTTCTTAGTTTACAATTCTATAGCAATTTTTGAATCTTTGGCTGACTTTTTAGAGCTTCATTAACTAAACTATCTGCCTCTTTATTTTTCTTTCGAGAAATTAATTTAAATTTAACTTTTTTGAAGTCTAATTTTAGATTCCAGATTTTTAAAAATAGGGTTTGGATTTCCGGACCGAGAACTTTATATTCCCCGTTCAATTGCCTGATTAAAAGTTCAGAATCTGATCTTAATTCAATTTCAGTCGATTTGGCTAATTTCTTTCCAAAAAGAGCTTTAAATTTTTTTAGAGCAAAAATTGCTGCTTGATATTCAGCCACATTATTAGTGGCTTTGCCTAAATATTGAGAATATTTTTTTATAACCTGTTTTTTTTGATTACAAAAAATGATTCCAATAGCTGCCGGCCCAGGGTTCCCTCTGGACCCACCGTCTGTGTAGATGATAATTTTTTTCATAGCTCTTTAAAATATTCAATTAGGCATTTTTTAAATTCCTTTAAATTTTCGTTTTTTATTCGAAAGCCACAGGCCGGAGCATGACCACCATAGGTCTCCAGAAGCTGAGAACAACTAGCCATTGCTTTTACTCCATCTAGACCTTTAGGCATTCTCACCGCTCCCTGACTTTTCTCTTCATCTTTTCGGAAAAGGAAAATTGGCTTTTGATATTTATGACAAATTCTTGAAGCAACCGGACCTAACAGAGTTAATGGCCAATCAGTCGCTCCTTCGAAAATTAGAAACTCATTCATTTTCTTCAAAATCCCTTCCTCTAACTTTGCAGTTATCTCTCTAATTCTGATTTGGCGGAGACCGCTCTTTTCCAAAAGATTTTTAGCTAAAATTTTAGCTTTTTCTTCATCTTTCTCAGTCAAAAGTAAATAAGCTTCAGTGAAATGATCTTTTGTTTCACTGGCGTTTAAAACTGAGATGATTTTCTGAACAACCTGTTGGAAGTTTTGATAACTTCTAATTGAATTTATTTTAAAAAAAGCTTTAAGTCCTGGTCGCCAAGTATTTTTTAAAGATTCGACTCCTTCTTCAATAAAAATCCGATTTTCATCAACTCGAGGCATTAAATCAGCAATAGTAGCTAAAGCAACCAATTCCAAAAAATTCTTTCTCAAGGATTGAGGAAATTTTTTTCCAAAAAGAATCTGAGAGAGTTTAAAAACTATTCCAACTGTAGCTAAACCTTTGAAAGAATAAGAATCGTCTTTTTGTTTTGGATCGACAATAATTTCGGCAGCTGGTAGTTTATTTAACATCTCATGATGTTCAATAATAATCACCTCAAATTCTAATTTTTTAGCCAAAATAACTTCCTCAAAATTACCAATTCCACAATCCAAAGCAATCAAAAGAGCGGGGGCTTTGTCTTTTAAGAAATTGAGGGCTTTTTTATTAATCCCATAGCCTTCTTTTTCCCGGTTAGGAAAATAAACAGCTTCAATTTCTCCACCCAAGTTTTTAATCGTTTCTCTTAAAATAATAACCGAGGCTGTTCCATCTAAATCAGCATCGCCGTATAAAATAATTTTTTCTTTATTTTTTATTGCTTTTTTTATTCTCTCGGCTACTTTTTTTAAATTCTTGATTTCCATTTTTATTTTAAAGCCTTAACTCCGACTAGCTCTTCATCAACAATAAAATCGACCAATGCCCCTCCTCCACTACAAACATGGTCAAATTTATGTAAGAGGTTTAATCCTGACAAAACCCTTATTGTCTCCCCTCCCCCAACTACTGAATAAGCACCAGATTCAATTATTTTTTCAGCAATTTTTCTCGTTCCTGTTCTAAACCTCTCTTTTTCAATAAAACCCAAGGGGCCATTCCAAAAAATTGTCTTAGCTGTCATTATTCTTTTACTAAAAATTTTAATTGTTTCTGGGCCAATATCAGGGATAAACTCATCTCCTTTTAAATCCCTTATATCTCTTAAAATCAAATTCTCATTTTTTTCTAAAACATAGACATCTTTTGTTAAAATCACCTCTTCAGAAAGATATTTTTCCATCTTTCTTTTTAAAATTTCCAAAGTAAATTTTCCACCAATTAACTCAAACTCACAAAGTTCCTGAAGTTTATCCAGAAGTTTAATTTTTGTTTCAAATTTTATTCCCCCAACCACTGCCACTAAAGGTCTTTCTGGTTTTTTAATTATTCTTGTCAAAGATTTGATCTCTTTTTCTAGTAGCAAACCCGCCCCCGAGGGCAAATATTTTGGAAGACCGATAATGGAGGCATGGGGCCGATGGCAAGTGGCAAAGGCTTCATTGATAAAAATATTGCCCAATTCCGAAAGGGCCCTAGCAAATTTGGGATCATTTTCTTTCTCTCCTTTATGAAATCTTAAGTTCTCCAAAAGCAAGACCTCGCCGGGAGCCATCCTTTCTATCCAATCTTTAATTTCCTTGCCAACGCAATCTCTTGCCTTAACCACTGATAAATCTAAATATTCCATTAATTTTTCTTGCACCTTATCTAACTTTAAATTCTCCACTACTTTGCCACCTGGCTTCCCTAAATGACTCATCAAGATTACCTTGGCTCCTTTTTTTATTAAATACTCAATTGTAGGAACGGTCTTTTTGATCCGGAAATCATTTAAAATATCCCCTTCAGCAGTAAGGGGAACATTGAAATCACATCTAACTAAAACTCTTTTGCCCTTGAGATCGAAATCCTTTAAAACTTTCATTATTTTTTATTTATAGATTTTTTCAAAGCCCTTCTCAATTCCTCTAAATTAACTTTCTTTCTGGTCGATTTTTTCTCCTCACGCTTTCTTTTCGAAGAAGAAAAAGAAACAGGTGATCTTTCTACCGCCTCTTTTAAAGAAATTGAAGGCAAAGTCGATTTGGGAACCTCTTCCGATGGAGATTTCTTAATTTTCTTTAGACAGCTTTTACAATAAACTGGCCGAACTCCATCAGGAGGAAAAACAAGCTTTGTCCATTTTCCACATAAAGAACATTTAGCGTCGTGTAAAACTGGCGAGGCGGGTTTCTTTGGGATAGCGATCGGTTCAAAAACCTTTGACCAGCGGGTAATTTTACCCTCAACAATTTTTCTCGAGGTCCCGTATCTTTCTTGAGAAACTTTAATAATTTTTTCTTTATTTATTTTTTTGGGTTCTGGAAAAGGAGGCAGAGTCTCAGCTGAAAAAGGACGACCGGCTATTCCATCAATCATTAATTTTAAATAAATATTGTATTTTGGCAGATTAACCAAATCGGCGGCAGTGAACTCAGGAATAAACTCTTTTTCTAAGTATTCAGCATCTTCAGCTCCTACCCGGAAAGAAATCGTTGTCCCTACATTACCAAAAACAGCATCTCTAACGCTTTCCTCCATCTGGGCGATGTATTGATGACCCAAAGCTAAAGCCAATCTATATTTTCTTGCCTCAGATAAAATATTGACAAAAGACTCAGTGGCAAAATTTTGAAACTCATCAACATATAAGAAAAAATCTTTTCGCTTTTCTTCTGGAATATCAACTCGCGACATAGCTGCTAACTGTAATTTATTAACTAAGAGAGCTCCTAACAAAAGTGAATTATCTTCGCCAATTTTTCCTTTAGATAAATTGGCGATTAAAATTTTTCCCTCATCCATAATCTTTCGCATGTCAATTTTTGATTTTACTTGGCCAATGATATTTCGAATTAGAGGATTGGAGATAAATTGACCAACTTTGTTTTGAATGGCTGCTGTTGCTTCAACTTCATATCTCTGGGTATAACGGGCGAATTCATTAACCCAAAAGGCTTTAACAACCGGGTCAGTAATCTTTTCAATTATTTTCTTTCGATATTCGGCATCAGCCAACATTCGATTTATTGCCAGTAAAGTGGTATTTGGATATTCAAGCAGAGCTAAAATGGAATTGTTTAAAATATATTCCATCCTGGCTGACCAGACATCTGGCCAGATTTTTTTAAAAACTCCCATTAATCCTGAGGCGACTAAATGGCGGTACTCTGTTCCAATTTTTTCCATAACGTTAAAGGCAATTGGGTAATCTAAATCAGCTGGATTAAAATAAACAACATCATTAACTCGATTCGAGGGAACAAAATCTAACAATCTTTCGGCTGCCTCACCGTGAGGATCAATAAAACCAACTCCTCGACCCGCTTGAATATCTTGAATAGCCATATTTTCCATCATGACTGTTTTTCCCATTCCGGTTTTTCCAACAAGATAAATATGACGGCGACGGTCGTCGATTTTAATTCCAAATTTCTTTCGGGTATTCCGAAAGGTTGTCTCGCCGAAAAAAGTAATATCTTTATTTGGCATAATCTAGTAAAGTGAGCCTTCCGATTAAGAAAGACGCTTCGGAGGCCGAGCGGCCATGGTTCTGCCGAAGGCAGAAGAGCGAGGCCGAGAAACGAGCAGCAATCGGCTCGGTGGGACGATTGACTGCGTGCTTTCGTAGCGGAAGGCGAACAGTATTACTCAATTGGTAATGCTGGTGGGGCTTCTCCCTTTTTAGCTGGAATCCTGGGAACGCTAGGAGCTGGAGCAACTATTCTACTGGGGAAGTGATAAAGGGATGCCAATTCCTCGGTATTTAGAATATAAGTCCCTCCTTTTCTAGGATCTAAAGGAGTTCGTCTCTTTACATATTGCCTAAACATCCTTCTCTTTCTTGAATAGAGTCTTCTTTCAATTAAGATTAACTGGATTTTAGTGATAGTCTTTCCCCAGGGTTTCATAGCATTCAAATTTTGGGTGTTAAATTCATTAAAATAACCTAAGGCTAATTTCAAATTTGGTTTAAAGAAAGCGTCTTTTCTCCCAAGATAAATAAATCTAATATTTGTCTCAAAACCATATTTTGCAATTTTCTTTTGAATACCTTTGATTATCTCTATTTCTCCTGGTGAAAGTTTGAGGGCACCGAGTTCTAATTTTCCTGGTTCAAGCTTTTTTTCTTCCAAGGGTTCCCCAGCTATTAACACCCTCCCTGCACCCTTGATAGCATAGGGAAGAAATGATTCCAGAGAAGGAGAAGGCTTACCCATTATTTTTTTGACAATCTTTTCTCCCTTTTTTGGCCAATCATTCTCTTTGGGCGTTAGTGGTTTAATGATCATTTGAACCCAGAGCTGCTCTCCTGGCTTTAATGTCCCCATTGATTCTAAAAGATTAGCCATCGGATCAACTCTTTTTTCTTCTTTAGTTTCTCTTTCTGTTTCAAATTCTTTATATGTTCTAAATGGATAGGGGTCATCTCTAAGCTGCATCATATCGCAAGCCCACATATCCCATTCTTTTGTTGGAATATTCTGGGGAACATTCTTTGTATAATCTTCAACTTCGGTAATTTCGACTTCTGGATATTGAGCATAGATACTCGATTCGACAAAATTTTTAAGGGGGGCAACAGTCCTAATATAAAAATGAGGGACTCCATCAATTGAGGCAATTTCTAATGAATAATCAAGAAGCTTCTTTCCCTCAATCCATCTTTCTTTCCAATTTGAAGTGTCGTAGATCTGCCACAAACTTGCAAAAACGCCTTCCATTGCCCTAATTGGTTTTAAACTCTCCTCGGAAAGTTTAATTTCCAGTAAAATATATTTAAGCTTTTTCTTCCATCTTTCCTGTCGCCACCAAAGCCAGAGAAACAAAAAGGGCTTTAAAAAAAGAAATGGTAGAATAATCCACCACCAATTTTTAAGAATTTCAAATAAAGAGTCTAAAGTCAGAGTTAAAGTTTGGAAATTTAAAATTCCTGGCATCTTTGTCTAAAACCCGATGGGACAATGACATTGCACTACTGGGTAAAATCCGCCTACCCCAAAATTGGTTTCTCTCCCCCGTACTTGTATTTACCATCGGGAGTTCTCGGAAAATAATTTAGATTAATCAAAATAGTGTTAACCTTCACAACTCTTTGTTTCAAAACCCTTTCAATAATTTCTTCTTTAGTTAAAGGTCTCTTTTCTTCTTTTAAAATCATTGAGACTATATCTTTCACCACTCCCGGGACATATCCCCACTCTTTGAGGGCATAAAGACCTCGGCCAACCAAAACAAATCGGGGATCTTTGATTAATTCATTGTGGACAGTCTGAGGTAAAGCAACGGGTCGAGATATTTTTCTAAATTTTGAATTGTTAATCAGTTGAGTAACCTCAGTAAAATGGAGAGGTTTTTTTTCTTTTTTAAATATTAAATAGGCGCGATCTTTTACCCCCCGGGGGTTGATTTCTGGCCAATCTTTTAAACCAAACTGGCCATCTATTCCTGACTGAATTTTCTTTGAAACTTCAAGAAAAGACTGCAGAGCTTGAGGAGTTAAAGATTTTCCGAGATCTGAATCAATCTTTTTCAAGATTTCTTCAAAATTTTGAGGCTGATTAATTTCAGTAAGTTTATCATAAAGGGAGTCTAAAACCGATTTAGCAAAAGTCAAGGAATCAGAGTTGATTGTCCAAAGAGAGTAAAAATCCTTGTTTTCAGAAAATCTCTCAAATCGTTCTCCAAGCGTCAATAAGAAAAAAGTTTGATTTTGAAATCTTTGGCTACCTAGTAAATTGAGTAGAATTTCCTCTTTTTTTAAATCTCCGAAATTATGGATTTGCTCAGAAAAATATTGAAAAGCTTCCTGGTATTTCTCTAATTTTGGTTTCAATTTTAAAAATCCATCTGCTTCAATTTGGCGAACCCGTTCTCGGGTAATGCCATAATTCTTTCCAATAGCTTCAAGAGTTTTTCTTTTCCCAGTTTTCAAACCAAAACGCTGCTCAATAACATCTTTTGTTCTTTGAGGTAGGTCTTTAAGTAAATCTTGACAAATTTTTTGGTAATTTAACTTCATTATTTCTCTATATCACACCCAAAAACTTCTGTCAAGAAAAAAAGGCTTTCAAAGAGGCCCTTCTGGCGGACCCGATCGGATTTGAACCGACGATCTTCTCCGTGACAGGGAGACGTGTTAAACCGGACTACACTACGGGTCCAATGCCGAGGGTGGGACTCGAACCCACGACTTTTGCCTTATGAGTGCAACGCTCTAACCACTGAGCTACCCCGGCGTCGCGGCACGCGGTCACTTCTCGCCTCGGCGAAGACGAGGCGAAGCGGGCGCTCCGCTAACACCGCTCCTTAGAAACCTCTCGGTTTCTAACGCGAGCTTTTCAGCCCGCTGTTTTCCTACACGGGGAAACGTAGTTTCCCCGACCCCTTTCCCTTATTTAAAATTTGTTGCGAGGCCCCGAATTGCACGGGGGCTTCCAGCTTATGAGACTGGCGACCTACTACTGGTCCACCTCGCTCTAATACCTTAATCTAATATCTTAAAAAAATCAATCCTTCCTTTATTAATATTAAATAGCCTCCAATTTCAAAAGAGCCTTCTCATAAATTTCCAACACCTTTCTGGCTTCACCTAAACTTAATCGATAAGTCGGGTCATGGACAATATTGCTTCGAATTTTATGGGCTTTCCAAACTTCGTCCAAATTTGGTAAGATGACTTCGCTCAATTGCTTTAATTTCTCCCCAAGAGTCTCGCCAGGGTATCCCATTCTTTCCAAAATCTCATTTAATAAATCATCGGCTTCAATGATTGCTAATTTGGTTTCTGATTCACTAACTTTTTCTAATCCCTTAATAATTTTTTTCCAGGTTTGAGAAACTTTTCTTATTGCATAGGGCTTGAAGCTTAAAAATTCAACCAAATCTTGCAAAAAAAGTCTTTTAAGCCATCCAGTTTTTAATAAAAAATAAATAATGCCAAAAAGAAAAAATAAAGAAATAATGAGAAAAAGAATTTTTAAAAAGAGAGGGATAGAAATGAAATTGTTTAAGTCGGCCATAAATTATTTAATTTTATCAAAAATATTAGCAATATCTAATATTCTATCTTCCTCAAAAGGTTTTCCAATAATTTGAAGACCGATGGGTAGATTTTCAACTTTGCCGCAAGGGATGGAAATGGCCGGTAAACCAGCCAAATTAACTGCTGCCATATAAATATCAGAGAGATACATTGAGAGAGGGTCGGTCATCTTCTCCCCCAATTTAAAAGCTGGGATAGGCGAAGTAGGGGTCATTAGAACATCAACTTTTTTAAATACTCTCTCGAAATCTTTTCTAATCAATGTTCGAATTTTCTGAGCTTTTAAATAATATGCCTCATAATAACCAGCAGACAAAGCATAGGTGCCTAACATGATTCTTCGCCTGACTTCTTCTCCAAATCCTTCAGCTCTTGATTTTAAATAAACATCTAATAAATTTTTGATATTTGATTTTTGATTTTTGATTTTTGATAGGCCGTACTTTATTCCATCGTACCTAGCGAGATTAGCAGAGACTTCTGAGGGCATAATAATATAATAAGTAGCTAGGGCATGTTCGGTACTATAAGGAAGACTAACTTCTTTAATATTTGCTCCCAGGGCCTCGCATTTTTTTATGCCAGACTTAACTATCTTTTCAACCTCAGGATCAATTCCCTTAGCGAAATATTCTTTGGGAACACCGATTTTTAGATCTTTGATATTAGATGTTGGATGTTGGATGTTGGATGTTTTGATGCTTGTTGAATCTAATGGGTCTTTTCCAGAAATTACATCAAAAACAATTTTAGCATCTGCCACTGTTTTTGTAATCGGTCCAATTTGATCTAGAGAAGAGGCCATAGCAATGAGACCATAGCGAGAAACAGCTCCATAAGTCGGTTTGAGCCCTACCACTCCACAAAATGAGGCTGGCTGACGAATTGAACCGCAAGTATCTGAACCTAAAGCATAACAACACAAATTTCCAGCCACCGCAGCGGCTGAACCACCAGAGGAGCCACCAGGAACTCGACTTTCGTCATGGGGATTTTTTGTAGGGAAAAAGGCTGAATGCTCACAAGAAGAACCCATGGCAAATTCGTCCATATTAGTTTTCCCTAAAATCACAGCACCCTGAGCCTTAAGTTTTTTTATACAGGTTGCGTCATAGGAAGCAATATAGTTTTCTAAAATTTTTGAAGCGGCTGTACATCTGATATTTTCAACTAAAATATTATCTTTCACAGCTAAGGGGATACCGGCTAAAATTGGAATTTTCTTTTCTCTTGAAATTAAGCCATCAATGGTTTTAGCCTCCGATGTCGCTAAATTTTTAGTTATTGTTAAATAGGAAAAAATTTTTTTATCTAATTTTTCAATTCTATCCAAAAAAGCCTTAGTTAACTCTAATGCTGAAAATTCTCGTTTAACTAATCCTTGATGGGCCTGGTTAATTGTTAATTCGTGTAATTCCACAGCTCATTTTAACATTTAAGCATTTAAGCATCTAAACATCATGAATTTAATTTTGTTTAAATGTTAGTATGTTTAAATGTTTATATGATTCTAAAGTATTGGTTTTACCCGAATATATCCTTGCTTCTTTTCTGGAGCCATCTCAATTAATTTATTAATTTTTTCTGGTGGTTGCTTCGCAATTTCATCTTTTCTCATTAGATCTTTGGTACAGTAAGGTTTAGCTAAAATAGAGCGAGAAGTCAGTTCAGCTTTTTCAGTCTTTATCTCTTTTAGTAAATTGAAATAATCTAAAATTAAAGAAAGTTCCTTTTGCATTTTCTCTATTTCTTTTTTGGTTAAACCCAATCTAGCCAGTTTAGCGATGTGTTGAACTTCTTTTTTAGAAATCATAAATTTATTTCGGGGGTTCTAAATATTCTGTTTCCACTAAAACCTTCTGCAATTCATCGAGATTCTCTAAAACTAACCCGGCGCCTCTAACTACAGCTGTCATTGGATCATCAATAATCTTAGTTGGAATTTTTGTCTCCTTGGCAATAAAGGTATCTAATCTTCGGAGAAGGGACCCGCCACCGGCGAGATGAATACCCCTTTTCATAATATCGGCTAATAACTCAGGAGGGGTTCCCTCAATCATTAATTTTACGGCATTAACGATTTGCCTAACCGATTTTTCTAAAGCTCTTCTTATATCTTCATCAGAAACCAGAATTTCTTCGGGAAGTCCGGTCACCAAATTTCTTCCTCGAAGGGGCATCTCTTTTTTCTCTTTTAAAGGATAGGCTGAACCTAAGGCAATTTTAGCTTCCTCAGCTGTTCTTTCCCCAATTAATAATTTGTATTCTTCTTGACTACAATTGATAATATCTTCATTAAGTTTATCTCCAGCTATTCTTAGACTTTTAGCTATTACTATTCCTCCTAAAGAAATAACCGCAATTTCAGTAGTTCCCCCACCGATATCGATAATGAAATTTCCTCCTGCTTCTTCAATTGGCAATCTGGCACCAATGGCGGCTGCCATCGGTTCTTCAATCAAAAAAGCTTGTCTGGCTCCGGCATTTTTGACGGCATCATAAGCTGCTTTTTTCTCTACTTCGGTAACCCCGCAGGGAATGCCGAGAATTACTCTTGGTCGGGGACTCAAAAGAAATTTTTTCTTTTGGGCTTTTTCTAAAAAATATCTCAACATCTGCTCGGTTACCTCAAAATCAGAAATGACTCCGTTAACTAGAGGACGAATGGCTGTAATATGAGCAGGAGTTCGACCAACCATTTTCTTTGCTTCTGCCCCTATTGCTAAAATCTGACTGGTTTTTTGATTCACTGCCACCACTGAAGGCTCTTGAATAACAATTCCTCGTCCCCGAACATAAACCCGGGAGTTGGCTGTTCCCAAATCAATGGCAATATCTTCTGAAAAGAGGGAAAAAAGTTTATTTAACATAAATTAATTAGGGATCTTGATAAATCTTTTATTTTGACTAACTTAATTTTCTTTTCGCTCCTCTTTTTAACCTCAACGCTATCTTTTTTTAATGTCTTTTCGCTTACCACAATTCTGAATGGTATTCCAATTAAATCGGCGTCTGCAAATTTTTCTCCGGGAGTAATGTCTGCCCTATCATCAAAGAGGACTTCAATTCCTTTTGCCTGAAAATCCTGATATAATCTTTTTGATTGACTTTCTACTTTTTTGCCCGAAAGAGGAATAAGGTGGACCTGGAAAGGAGCAACTTCAATTGGCCAAATAATTCCTTTTTCATCATGATGAACCTCAACAATTGAAGCCATCAACCTTCCCAAACCAATTCCATAACAACCCATAATTATTTTGTTCTTCTTGCCTTTCTTGTCAATAAAATTGGCTTCAATAGCCCGGCTATATTTTTCCGCTAAATAAAAGATGTGACCTACTTCAATGCAATTTTTTTTAATAAGACGATTTTGGCATTGAGGGCAGGTTTTCTTTTTTCCAAATTTTTGAATATTAGTTCCAAAATCACATTTTGAGCAAATCAAAACCGAATCTTCTCCTGTATCGGAGAGTACCATAAATTCATGGGATAATTCTCCGCCAATTGTTCCAGGATCAGCTTTAACACAAACAACTTTTAACCCGCATCTCTTGAAAATTCGAAAATAAGCCCTTTTTACTTTTTTATAGAATGTTATTGCCTCCTCTTTCTCCCGATCGAAACTATAAAGATCTTTCATAATAAATTCTCGAACCCTTAACAGTCCACCAGTGGATCTCATTTCGTTTCTGAATTTGGCCTGAATTTGAAAAAGATACAAAGGAAGATCTCTGTAAGATTTAATTCGAGTCCTTACTAATTCAGTAATTACTTCTTCATGAGTAGGACCTAATCCAAATTCTTTTCTATGGCGATCTTTTAGTTTAAATAAAGGAGGATCTATTTTCTCCCATCTCCCGGTCGTTTCCCAAAGTCTCTTTGGAGTTAAAATAGGCAAATAAACTTCCTGAGCTCCTAGGGCCGTCATTTCTTCTCTAATAATCCTCTCGATTTTTCTATGAACTCTTTTTCCTAAAGGCAAAAAACTATAAACTCCAGAAGCTAACTGGTCAATAAAATCACCCCTAATTAAAAGCCGATGAGAGATTGCTTCAGCTGTTTTAAAACCTTCTTTTTTAGTTTTACAAAAAAGCTTGGATTGTCGCATATTTAAAAAAATTTTTGGATGTCCCTAAGTGTTACAAAAATCACCAACGAAATCAAAAGAAAAAAGAAAAATGCGGTAATGTTTTGTTCGATTTTTGGGCTCACTGGTTTCCCTTTAATCTTTTCAATCCCTAAAAAAAGAAGTTTGCCACCGTCTAAAGCAGGAATAGGTAAAACATTAAATAGAGCAAGATAAATTGAAATCATAGCTACAAGCCATAAATAATCACTTATTCCCCTTTCTAGCGCTCGAGCAGCCATCTCTCCTATTCCAACTGGGCCTTTTAATTCTACTAATCCTGGTGGAAGTGAAATGCCTCGAATTACCTTCGATATAATCTCGCCCAAAGTGAAGATTATCGAAAAAGTCATCCTTCCTGTGACTAAAGTTCCTTGAATTGGAGCTTGGTACCAAGTATAAGGTTTTAAAGCGACCCTTGCCAAAGCCACTCCCATTGGTCCTTCTCCTTCAGGAGGTGAAACTCGGGGCACAAGCGATGTGTCAAAAATTTCCTTTCCCCTTTGAATAGTTAAGATAATGTCTTTTCCCTTATTAGCTTCAGTAAATTCTATCACTTCTCCTACTTTATTAGTTGCTAATTCTAATTCTTCTGTCCTTAATTTTTGGATGACATCTCCAACCTGTAGTCCTGTTTCCTTCGCTGGAGATTTGGGAAGAACCTGAACAATTTGGACTTTAGGATCTATTAATGTGTGATCAACCTCGTCTCCAACCGCAGTTGGCAGTCCCCACGCTCCAGCAATAACACTCACGAGAATAGCCGCTATTATCCAAAAAGTAACAACTCCTCCCAAGACAATTAAAGCTCTCTGCCAAATTGGCTTTTGACTGAAACTCCGGGGGTCTTTCTCTCTTTTTTCCTCCCCATAGAGCTTAACAAAGGCTCCAAGAGGTAAAAGATTCAAAGAATAAATTGTCTCCCCTATTTTTTTCCAAAATATTCTCGGCGGAATACCTATTCCAAACTCCTCAACTTTCACTCCGAATTTCTTAGCCAGGATAAAATGACCGAGCTCATGTAAGACTACCAAACCAATAAGGCTGAGGAAGATAATTAAAATTGTAAGAATCATTGTTTATATCTAAAGCGAGAGAAAGTAATTTTTAGGAGCGTCCGCCCTGCACAAGTTGCTTCGCAACTCTACGGGGCAAACAGGCAAATTGCCGCTTGCCCCGTACCATCCATTAGGATTGGTATGGGGAGGACCTGAGCGAGCCAACCGCTGGAACTGGCGAGTGTATCCTAAAAATTAGCTTTCTGAGCACTACTACTCCACTATTTCTTTTTTCTTTTTTTCTATTAATTCCCCAATCTTTTCATTATATTCATCAACCAATTCTTGGAGCTCATCTTTTCCTCGGTATTTATCATCTTCTCTAACTTCACCGGTCTTAAATCCTTCTTGAATCTCATCCCAGGCCACTTGACGCCAGTGTCTAATTGTTTTTCTAGCATCTTCCATTTTTCCAGATAAAATCCGAAGTAAATCTTTCCGATACTCTTCGCTCAAGGGTGGTAGGGAAATCCTGACTGAATTTTTATCTGCAATCGGAGCCATCCCTAAATTTGATTGAGAAAGTGCTTTCAGTATCGGCTCAAGATAGGAATTATCCCAGGGTTGGATTAAAAGTTGCCGAGATTCAGGAGAAGAAATAGTCCCCAGCTGCTTTAAAGGAAATTTTTGACCAAAGCATTCAACCTCAATGTCTTCAACTAAAGAGATTGAAACCCGACCAACTCGAATTTTGGTCAATTCTCGTTCCAAGAAATTAATAACCTTATCAAGTTCCGGTCTAATTTTATCTATAATCTCCTTATACATAATTAGGGTGGGCGGGTTTGGGTTTAAAGTGTCGGGAGGCGAGAGCTTCCCGCGAAAGGGGAGCTCCCCTCCTTGGTGGATGGGCCGTAGTTTAAATTTTGGATTCTGGGTCCTAGATTACAATCATCTAACACCTATCATCTAACATCTATTCAGATAGCTCTAGCATTAACATTTCTAAGGCTAATCTTGGATTGACATTGGTTGCGGAAATATAAAAAATTGTATTTTGAATGAGTTGAAGAATATTTTTTAATTTTGATAAAGAATACCCTAATTGGTTGATTGTTGATTGTTGACCCGTTCGACTTCGCTCAGGGTCAATCCTGAGCCCGTCGAAGGATTGATTGTTGATTGTTGCAATTAAGGCATTCCTAAAATACCTTAACCAAATTTCTAAAGCTTCTTTTAAATTTTTTGATTCCAATAATAAACCTTTTAAATATTGAAAGCGGAAAGCCAAGGGAGAATTACAAATTCTAATTAGATCAGAGATTTTTTGTTTTTGATTCTCTAATTTAGCAGGCATTAAAAGAAACTCTAAAGTCCTGCCCGGTTTTCCAAAAGAAAGCAAAGATAATTCCTCGGCCGCCTTGTCTGAGAGGCCTTGAGAAATTAAATAATCCCTAATCTCGACTTTTTTTACTGGATAAAATTTAATTTTTTGAACCCGAGAGAGAATAGTTGGCAATAATCTCTCAGGATATTCGGTTATTAAAATTAAAATGGTCTTTCCTTTTGGTTCTTCAAGAGTTTTTAAAAAACAACTTTGGGCTTCAGGCGACATAGAATGAGCCTGATCAATAATAGTTGATTTAAAAGAAGCCGAATAAGGTTTAGCCGATAATCTTAAACCGAGATCTCTAATTTGGGAAATTTGAATTGTAGGGGCCCGCGTCTGACGCGGGAGGGTGGTGGGCGGGTTGGAGTCCTTTTTTAAGGGCTCAACTAAAATAAAATCAGGATGGGTTCTTTTTTCAATCTGTTGACAGGAGAGGCATTTTTGGCAGGGTCGGGCAGAAATTTCATTGTTTCGACAATTGACTAATTTAATAAATTCCAGGGCGAAAGTTTTTTTCCCCAACCCCTCTTGACCTTGAAATAAAAAGCCATGAGGAATTCTTCTCAATTTAAATGATTTTTTTAAAAATTGCCATTGTTTTTGATGACCAATGAGCATGATTTATTTCTTTGTCATTAAGCTCTTTTTATAAACTTCAAGATTTTCCAAAACTACCCCCGTTCCTTTAGCAACACAAAATATTGGCTCCTCAGCCAAAAAGGCGGGAACTCCGGTAATCTGGGAAAAAAATTCATCAATATTTCGTAAAAGAGATCCACCTCCGGAAAGAACCATTCCCTTATCCATTATATCAGCAGATAACTCAGGGGGAGTTTCCCTTAAGACCGTCTTCGCCGCCTGAACTATTTCAATTAAAACGTCAGAAACCGCTTCACAAACTTCATTAGAACTTATTTTAATTGTTCGGGGCAGTCCCAGAATTAAGTCTCGACCCCGAATTTCTAAAAATTTTGCCTCTTTTTCTGGTAAGGCAGTGCCAATTTTTATCTTAATTTCTTCGGCTGTCTGCTCGCCAATAGCTAAATTGTGTTTTCTCTTAATATATTCTGAAATTGCCAAATCCATTTTATCTCCAGCTACCCTAATTGAATGAGAGCTAACAATTCCTCCAAGGGAAATTACTGCCACCTCGCTTGTCCCTCCACCAATATCAACAATCAAATGGCCTGAGCAGGAACTAATAGGGATACCGGCTCCGATGGCTGCCAAAATTGGTTCTTTGGCTAAATAAACTGCCCGGGCTCCTGCTGCCATTCCCGCTTCAATCACTGCCCTTCTTTCAGTGGAAGTTATTCCAGCCGGAACACCAACTAATAATTCGGGCTTTAAAAACCGAAAAGACCCTAAGGCTTTATCAATAAAATACTTAAGCATTGCCTGGGTCACTCGGTAATCAGCAATTACTCCATTTTTAAGAGGGCGATAGACTTTTAAAGTATCCGGAGTTCGACCGATCATTTCTTTAGCCTCTTTACCCACAGCCAAAATTTTATTTTCAGCCAGAGTCACTGCCACCACCGAGGGTTCTTGAAAAACAATCCCTTTTTTGGGTACAAAAATCACTGAATTACATGTTCCAAGATCAATACCGATTTTTCTAATAAACATATTTTTAAGCATTAACTCTTTTAATGTCTGCTCCCAATTTTTGAAGCTTTTCATCTATTTTCTCATAACCTCTGTCAATTTGATAAATTCCTTCAATAGTTGTCTGACCTTTAGCTAAAAGGGAAGCAATTATCAAAGAAGCTCCTGCTCTTATATCCCAAGATTCAATTCTCACGCCATGAAGAGGAGTTTTTCCATAAATGAATGTTCGATGGGGATCAACTATCTCTATATCAGCTCCCATTTTTTTAAGTTCCTGAACATAATTGAAGCGATTTTCATAAAGAGGGTCATGGATTAAACTCTTTCCATTAGCCTGAGTTAAAATGGGGATAGTTATTGGCAGAAGATCTGTCGGAAAACCAGGATAAGGAAAGGCCTGAACTCTGGTAGCTTTTAAATTTTGGGATAAATCCCCTACCCTTACAAAATTTTTTCCTTTTTCTAAATCTACTCCAATTTCCTCCAATTTATCAAAAAAAATGTCCAAATGCTCAGGAATTATATTTTTGACTTCAATTCTACCCGGAGTTATTGCTCCAGCTGAAATAAATGTTCCGGCCTCTGAGGGATCGGGAATAATTCTGTGATAGCAGCCCTTTAATTTTTCAACTCCTAAAATTAAAATTGTATGAGTTCCGAGGCCAGCAATTCTTGCTCCCATCTTTTTCAACATAAAACCTAAATCCTGGACCTGAGGTTCAGCCGCCGCTCCCTTGATAATCGTCTTTCCAGGCGTTTTTATAGCAGCTAACATTAAGTTTTCAGTTGCCGTAACACTAAATTCTTTTAAGACAATTTCTCCAGCCCTGAGATTTCTTGCCTCAAAAAAATAGAAATTCCCTTCGTTCTCAATATCAACACCCATTTTTTTTAAGGCCTTCAAATGGGTTGTGATTGGCCTGAGGCCAATTCTATCTCCGCCTGGGTGAGGAATCTTGAATTTCTTAAATCTTGGCAAAAGAGCCCCGATTAAAAGGACTGAGATTCGAGTCTTCGGTATTTTTTCAAAATCCATTTTTTGGGGATCGAAATTTCGAGCTCTTATTTTAACCTTTCTCTGATCTATAAAATCAACTTCTACTCCCATACTCTTTAAGATTTCTATTATACTCAAAATATCTTCAACTAAAGGAAGATTATCAATGATTACCTCTTCATCGGTTAATAATGTCGCAACTAAACAGGCCCCGGCTGAATTTTTATAGCCTGAGATTTCGACAATTCCCTCCAAGCGCTTGCCACCTTGAATAATAAATTTATCTGGCATATCTGTCTTATTCTAAATTAAAATTTAAAATTTATCAAGTTTCTTCAAAAATGCAGAAAGGTATTTCGTCATTTTTATTATAA
>JAHCRH010000011.1 GCA_020148025.1 Patescibacteria group bacterium | reverse complement strand
GTCTCAACTTTGAAAGAATTCCTTCTGGTAAATCTTCATAAATAATAATTTTTTTTGAAACTCTTTTTGCTTCTTTCAATAATCTTTCTGGATCCTGAGCATGGTGTAAAACATAATTTATCAAGACTATATCGAAAAATAGATTCCTGAAAGGGAGATTTCCCCCATCAATAATTCTAAAGGGAATATCAAGTACTCTGTTATCTTTGATATCAGCTCCTATAACTTTCGCGTCGAAAAAATCTTGAAAATTTTCAGCAGCTATTCCTGAGCCACATCCTAAATCAAGAATCTTGGAACCTTTTTCAATAAAATTTTGACAATCCTTGCACATTTGCTTCGCTCCCATCTCATAAATTTTAGAGAAAATTCTATAGTACACAGTTTTATTTTCTTTTCTTGCTAATATTTCCGATTATCAAATCAGGTATCAATTTTTTAAAGAGATTTGGATTAATTTTTATTGAAAAATTATGATCTCCAGCACTAATAATAATTTTTGGGCTCTTAAATAATGATTTATCAATAAAAGTTGGCAATTGCCACAAATTTCCAAAAGGTGGAGCAGCTCCTACTTTCACTCCTTTAAGATTTTTTTTCATCCAGGTTTCAGTAGCAAAGCCAATTTTTTTAACTGGTTTTTGTTTTAATTTTTTTCTCCTGTTGTTAACTACTTTTTTAAATTTTGTTTTATCTAAAATTTTATTCGCTCCAATCAAAATTATTGCAAAATTGCGGTCCATTTTTACTACCAGAGTCTTCCCAACAATTTTTTCTGACACCCGCAAAGTCTGAGCTTTATCATGGGCAGTGTAAACTGTCCGGTGCTCAATCGGTTCATATTTAACTTTTGCTAAAAATTTAATTAACTTTTTCGCAATTGCCATATCATTGGTATATTAACAGAGATTAAGGATTTTTGCAACCTAAAAAGACCCTATTTTTTATCTTATTTCTTCGATATCTTTTAACTCTTCCCTTAGAACTCTTTCTACATCAATAAGATTTTTTAAAAGTTCTTCCTGTCTCGTTTTTTCTTCTAAAGTTAACTCTCTTTCGGCCCTAATATTCTTAAACATCTCGATTTCTTTTTCAATGTCTGAGCGAAGTTCATTATATTCTATGTAAAACTTCTTTTTTAAATCCAGAGTTTCTCTTTCAATTAACTTCCTGGTTCTTTTAATCCTTAGCAAAAGATAAAGAACAAAAGACAGAAGCAGAATTAAAAGAATTAGAGTTATCAGGGTGAGGACTTTATAACTCAAAATCCAAGGCCCGATTGCGATTCCACCAAAAATGACTTTTAAAAAACAAGCTTTTGAACTATAGCTTCTTACTCCTCTTTCGTCTTCTGATTTAGCTGAAATTTTATATATTCCAGATCTGAACAGACCCTCTTTTCCCAAAGACCAATCTCCCTCTTGGTCACTGAAAACTTCCCATTCTTTTATTAACCTGCCATCTTTTTCAAAAAATACTATTACTTTGCTATTTTCTAGTGCAGTTCCTCCAACAAAAAGTATCTCTTCACCAGCCCTAAACATCTTAGGACAAATAGTAATTTCGGATATCAAAATTGATTCTATCTTAACTTCAACAACACTTTCGGTAAAGTTTCCAGCTTTGTCTATTGCTTTTACCATAACAAGATAATTTCCGGGAGTTTGAGATGGTATTCTAAAAGGAGTGGTCTCACCTATTGAAACCTTAAAAAAATCTTCCTCTCCAATTTTCACCTCATAATGGCTAATTCCTGAGATATCATCTCTGGTCTCAAAATATAAAAGTGGAGCAGGATTAGTAGAATCTCCTTCATTATCGACAATTATTTCAAAGGGATAAGGAGGTTCAGTGTCAATTTCAAGCAATTCCGGAGTAGAAATTAAAAAACTCGCTTCCTGACTAAAACTAAAGGAAAAAATATTTGTCCCCTGAGGATCATTGGCTAAAATCTTTTCTTCCCCAAAAGATATTTCAGCTCCACCTTCAGCTCTAGACTGAAACGAAATGGTAATTACTTTTCCCGCTTTGCCAATAAATCCCGGGCTTGGCAAACCACCCAAAAAGGAGATTCTACCTTGAGGATTTGAGAAAACAGGTTCTTCAACCCAGAGTGAGAAAATTGAATTTTGCTTTGAAATTCTCAGAACCTTTAATTTCTCGGGAGGAAAATAAATTTTTGCCTGAGCAGCATTAATAGAAACTCCCTCAACGTTAATCAATACATCTACAAGAAAGGTGTCTCCAATTTTATAATTTCCCTGAGACGGTGAAAAATAAAAGGAGGCCTCCTGGGCATCGGTGGTGAAAACATTTCCAAAAAACAAAAGCAAGATAGCTGTAATTAGGATGATAAATGATCTTTTCATAGGGTATTGAAGTTTGAAATCTCTGTCATTGATTTTAAGGCCTGGTCTATTTCTTTTGTTTTTTCTTTCAAATTATTTTTTTCTTCTAAAATCCTCTGATATTTTAAATCAATTTCCTTTATTTGAGATTCTATTTCGTTTTTTTCGTCTTCCAGGTGCCATCTTTCTTTTTCTATCTCTCTTCTTTTATCTTCAATTTCCCATCTCATTTTTTCTATTTTTTGTTTTTCTCCAGGCAGTCTCGCAAATTTTTCTTTTTCTTCAATGGCTTTTCCTGTTTCAATCTGATTTTCCTTTTTCTTAATTCCATCAAGGGTCTGTTCTAATCTAATCTTTTTTTCAAAAAGTTGAGCTTTTTTTAGCTCCAGAATTTTTTTCTTTTCTGAAAGTTCCCGGAGTTTTCTCTCCAATTCATCTCTTTCCAATCTCATCTTTCTTAGAATTTCTTTTTCTCTCTCTATTTCTTTTTTTCTTGCTTCTCTTTTTACCCTTTCTATTATTAATTTTTCTTTTTCTTTTCCTAATTTTTTTTCTATTCCATCTAATTCACCTCTTTCTCTTCTAAGTAAATCTCGATATCTTTTTGAGAAATAAAGTAAGACCAAGAGAAGTATAACTAACAAAATCACAAAAACTATCCACCAGGGAAGAGTAATCTCTCTAAATTGAATTCCTCTCTTTGTGAGAAAGATCCCCTCAGGAAAAATTTGAATTTCTGCTTTCCCTTCTCGCCAATTTCCAGCTATATCATAGGCCCTAACTATCACTAAGTACTTCCCAATTTCTAAAGATGGAAGCTTGTAAGGGCTAGAAACCTCTGTAAAAAAGCCAGAGATTTCTTCTTTTCTTTCAGGCGTAATATCAATATATTTGAGTTGATAATAATCCATCCCTGAAAGGGCATCAGTGGTTATAAACGAAACCAAGGGTTGTCTTTCAGTTGTTTTTGGAGAAGGCTCAACTGTTGGAGTAAAAACAGCCGGAGGCGTAGTATCAATCCGAACCAAATAATGGCTCATCCCTCCCCAGACTTTAGCTTTTCTTGCTTTAACATGGAAATACCACATTCCACCCCCTACATCACTAAAACTAACTGAAGTATGCTCACCTTCTGGTGTATTATCAGGAAAACCGGCTGGATCTTGATCAAAAGAAAAACTGAAATCAGTCACCCCCTCTTCTCTTTCCCAACTAATCGTTGGGTTATTATTTTTGTACCACTTGTTCTGGTCGGGATGAGTTGGAGAGAAAACTTTTGGGCCTTCGGGAGGAGGGATTAAAAGAGTATAAACTCCTCTTCCCATTGAGGTTAAAATATTTGTTCCCTCAGGATCATTTCGAAGAACTTTAGAAGAATCCAAAAATAAAATTGAGGTTTTACCAGGAGAGATAGCCCGCAGAGTAATAGTCGAGACCAAGCCAGCTGAGGTTTTAATTCCCGGGGAAGGAAGCCCACCAATAAACGACATTTGACCCTTGGTATTAGAAAAAGTAGGTTGGGAGACCCAGACTTCAATGAAAGATTTACCAGCGGTTGGACTGGCAACTTGCAGTTTTGTTGGGTCAAATTTTAAATTTATTTCAACTGCATTAATATTCTCACCACCGGTATTAACGAAAATAGAAATATCGAAAGTGCTTCCAACAAAAAAAGTTCCCGAAGCCGGCGAAAGATAAAGCGAGGCACCCTCTGCCTGAACAGAAAATGCTATCGGAAAAGAAGAAATTATGACGAGTAAAATGAGGAATATTTTTTTCATTATTTCTCAATTAATTTTTCCTCTAATTTTTCTTTTTCTTCTTTAAACTTTTTCTTTAATCTTTCAATTTCCTTTTCTCTTTCTTCAACTTTTTCAATCTCTTTTAAGGCCTCTTTAATCTCTTTTATTCCCTTTTTAAATCCCGCCCTGCGTCTTGAAAAATGAAAAGTTAAATATCCTGACCCTCCTATTAAAATAAATAAAATAAGAAAGATTACCCATCGAGGGAAAAAAATCCCTCTCAGCCGAATGCCTCCCTCTTCAATAGAAATAATTGGAGATAACATCTGAAACCTAATCTCTGATGTTTGATAATTTCCCGCTTTATCATGGGCTCGAACAATTATGCTATATTTTCCAGGTCGTCTCTCAGGGATTTTAAAAGGAGAAGTAGCCTCAACAAAAAATGGAGCAGCATTTGGGGTCTGGCTAATATTTAAAACTGAAATCTCATAAAAATCTATTCCCGAATGGAAGTCTCTGATCTCAAAGTAAACAAAACCAACGAAAGTATCTGCTGTTGGTGTAAATTTTTGAGGAGGATTAGTATCAATTCTTACTGCTAAATGACTGGTTCTTCCCCAAACACCTTCTTTTTTAGATCTAAGATGGAAATACCAAACCCCATCGGAAACTTCATCATAAGATTTAAAGGTATAATTTCCTTCAGAGACAGTATCAGGATTCTCTTGAGAATTTTGAGAAAAAACAAAGCTGAAATCAGTAACCCCTTTTTCTTTTTCCCAGGAAAAATTAGGACTGGAATTTGAATACCAAATCTCCGGATCGGGATGGGTTGGAGAAGAAATCTTTGGTCCTTCTGGGGGAGGGACCAAAACTTCATAGATTCCTTCAATATTGGTTGTAAAAATTGGTGTACCTTTTCCATCTGCCAGCAAAACTTTTGAGGAATCTAAAAATTCTACCAAAGCTTTACCCGGTGATTTTGCCCTGAAAGTAATAGTAGAAACCAAACCCGCTGTTGTGACAATTCCCTCTGGTATTCCTCCTTTAAAAGAAATTTTTCCTCCAATGTTAGAATAATTTGGAGGCACAATCCACTCGGAGATAAAAGATTCTCCGGCCGTAGGAGCAGTTACCTGTAGAATATCTGGAGGAAATTTTAAATCTACTTCTATGACATTGATTTCATTTCCTTTGGTATCTAAATAAATTGATACATTAAAAGTGCCACCAACAAAGAAAGTTCCTCGAGAAGGAGCGAGATAAAGCGAAGCACTCTGGGCATATATCAATGGGACAGCTAAAAAACAAAATACGGGAATAATAAATAAAATTAAAACTTTTTTCACTAATTAATTATATCTTATGAAATTTTGATTTGCCAGATTTATTTATCAGAATTCTTCGTTTCTAAACTTTCTAAAAATTTCTGGACTTCATTATAAAAATTAGGGTTTATCTCTAAAAGTCTTAAGGCTGTCTCTTTTGCCTTTTCTTTTTCTCCTATTTCAGCATAGGTAGCAGCTAAGGATTTATATAGATTTATGTAAGATTCATATAGAGGGTGCTGCACAGAAATGTTTTTGTAGCGGTCAATGGTTTCTTCACATAAAGAAATTAATTTCTGAAATTCTTTTTTTTCTCCATAAAG
This sequence comes from Patescibacteria group bacterium, assembly GCA_020148025.1. Classification (GTDB taxonomy): domain Bacteria; phylum Patescibacteriota; class Minisyncoccia; order Minisyncoccales; family JAHCRE01; genus JAHCRF01. The sequence goes on along the minus strand of JAHCRH010000011.1, from coordinate 19,153 downwards.
ATTGAATAGGGGAAAAAGATTTCCGAGTCGGTGATGATGTCCTAATTTATCTTCTATTGCCATGGCTTTCTCCATCTCAACTAAGGCTTTTTCTTTTTCATTTATTTTTAGGTAAAATTTCCCTAGATTCCAATAGGGTATGGATATTTCTGGATTCAATTCTTTAGCCTGAAAGTAAAAAGTCAAGGCCCCTTCTATGTCATCTTGTAAAAATCTATTTTCAGCCAATTCAGTATAGGCATCTGGCCGAAACCAATTAATTTTTAATCCCTCTTTCAGGGATTCCTCAGCCAGTTTTAAATAAGATTTATCTATCTTACCTAAAAGATTGGAGGCTTTCCCTAAAAGAATATAAGATTCGTAATCAGTTAAATCGGGCGAATCTCCAATATTTTTTTTAAGTTCCTTGACGACATATTTTAAATCTTTAATTCTTTGTTCAGAAAGAGGATCCTTTTGTTTTTTCTCAACTACCAGCATAGCAAGTCTCATTCGAAGGGCCTGGTCTCCATAAGTAGAGAAAGTTAAGGATTTTTTATAAAAATTCAAGGCCTCTGAATAATAGCCCTTATTTTCCCGATCTAATCCTTGACGACCATAATAACTGGCTAAGACGGGCTTAATATTAAGCTGGTAAGAAAAAAAACCCATTAAAATAATCAGTCCTCCAGTTATTACCCACTTAATCTGAGGAGGAAATTTCCTTTCTTTGTTTGGTATAGTTTCCTGTTCTGTTTTGATTGGTTTAGTATCGAACGCAAAACAGCATTCGACAAAACCAATAATCAAAAAAAATAAAATATAGGAATTTAAAGTATCAAAAAGAAAAAGATTATTAACAAAATAGACGATAAAAAGGGCCATTATTGCTCCTACCAGCCGAAAATCTATTTTCTTCTGAAATAAGATTTTAATCAGAGTATAAAAAATAGCAAAAAAGATAAAAAAATAACTTAAAAGGCCCAAAATTCCGCTCATTACTCCTACATCCAAAATTTTATTATGAACTCGGTCAAAGCCCTGGAAAGCGTAAAGTAACATCTGAGGAGTAGAATGTTTATCAAAAACTATTTTATAATTTTCCCAACCCCAACCTAACAAAAATCGTTCTTTCCAACCATTAAAACCAGCCTGCCAGGCAAGGAATCTGCTTTTTATACTAGGAGCTTCTAAAGAAATTTGGGTGAGTTTTTTCAAAAAGAGATAATTTTGAACCCAGGGCTGGTCTTTTATCTTATCTTTAATAAAAGGAGTAAAAAGCAAAGAAAGCAAAAGGAAAACAAGGATTATCCCAAAAATAAAATATTTTTTCTTTTTGGAAATCGGAGATAAGAAAGTATAAAAAAGAATAAAGAATAGGAAACCTGAAAAAATAGACAGCATTGCTCCCCTATTCCCAGAAAGAAATATTGCCAAAGAATTTAGTATTAAAATTGAGAAATAAAAAAACCGGAGCTCCTTTTTATTTTCTTTTAAAAAAAATAGCCAGGCTAAAAATACATTAAAAAGAAGGAAAAATGCTAAAAAGGCAGGGTTTCCAAAAAAAGCGAGGCGGTTCCCGGTAATTACCACATATAAACTAATAAAAAGGCTGGCTATTAATGATGTTTGAAAAAGTTTCAGCCAAAATTTAGGATCTTTAAAAACATAAATTGAGACAAAAAAGAAAATTCCAAGATGCAACAAAGTACCGACACCTTCCATTCTATCAAAAGTTCCCCAAAAACTCCGGTAAGGATTTACTCCCAAAAAGGAGGTTAAGATTAAGGCGGAGAAAAAAATTATTACACTCAATGATATCAAAGAAAATCTTGGTCGATAGCGAACATCAGAGAGAACTAAAAGAAGATAAAAGATAAATATTATTTCGACGATTATTCGAAAGAAAATTGCTTTTGAAAAAGTGGCGGGGAAAAGCAATGAAAAGCCATAAAGAAAAGGAGTAACAAAAATAATTAATATTACCCCAAATTTAATAACATTGAGACAAAAATTAGTTCTCTCCATGTGTTTTCACGCAAAATTGCTTAAAAGTCAAATCTTTAAAAGTTTTAAGTTTTGAATTGTGGCTTTGACTTTTGCGCTTTGAGTCTTGAGCTTATCACCCTGTATATTATCCAACCAACTATTACTAAAAAAATGATTGAAGTTATTATCCAATAAGGAAGTGGTTTTTTAGGTGGCGTAATTTCAGAAACTCTTTCATTTCCTGCCTTATCAACTGCCTTCACTAATATTTTGCTCCTTAAACTCTGGTCTCCTAAAAGATAGGGGCTTTTTGCTCTTTTGAAATTTCTTTTTCCTTCTTTTACCTCGTAATAATCTATACCTGATGTTTTATCAATGGTGGCAGAACTCAAAAAGTATTTTCCTTCAAACATCAAAGGGTCTTGACCAATTTCTGCTCTAAATTCTTCAGGAGATGTCACATCAATCATCGCCCGGAAACCAACTTTTTCTGACCAATCCTCTGCTGGTAATTTTTGTTTTAGAGAAAAGTAATAAATTCCATCTTCCAAATTTGGATACTCCATATCCCCCACCCAGATGAGTTCTCCTTTAGGTTTGTCGGGAACATCATCGGGTTCGGCTAAGGGATCATAGCTCAAAATAAAACTGTATTGAGCACCGTCTGCTAAATCCCAGTGAAGATGAAGTGTATCTGATTTGTGCCACTTGCTTTGATCCGGATGAGTCCTTGAAGAAATTACAGGTAATCCTTCGGGTCTTTTAATAATTTCATAATTTCCTTCTAAAAAACTTAAGTCGGCCGGTATTCCTTCGCCGTATAAAGCTTTTGAATCTTCTTTAAAACTAACTTCTGCCCTTCCAATTTCTTTTCCCAGAAAAGTAATTTTGCCAATGAGACCTTCCCCTTTAAATCCTCCTGGTACTCCACCGACAAAAGGAACTTCTCCTTGTTTAATACTAGGTTCTTCTACCCAGAGAGTTAAAACCGAACCTCCCTTACTAAGATCGATAATTTCTAACAAGTCCGCTGGAAATTTTAAATCTGTCCCAACGGCATTAATCTCTTCTCCCTCAGTATCCAATCTTACCTCAACTAAAAAAGTATCACCCTGGTAAACAGTCTGTGACTGGGGCAACAAATATAAAGTTGCCGCCCCAACAAAAAAAGGAATTATTAAAAATAAAAAGATAAAAAAGATAACTAATAAATTTGGTTTTAAATTTGATTTTGGCACAATTTTGAAAATTTACGAACAATTTTTTTCATGGTGACAGTCACCTTTAAGTTTTGCGTAAAGTTCTGCGTCAGTTTGGCGCAGGGTAGCTTCGCTACCCGGTCCACCAGTACATCATTATTGAAAAATCAACAATATTGACTACCCCATCGAAGTTTATATCGGCACAAGGATTTTCTGGTTTTTTTTGTCCCCAAAAGTAAAGTAAGATTGAAAAATCAACAATATTTACTTTTCCATCGAAGTTCAAATCTGCTCCCTCACAAACTAAAGCTCCTGGAGCTACAACTAAAAAAGGAAGGGTCTGAGAAAATTGACTTTGTTCTCCATCTCCAAATAAAGCTTTAGCTCGGGCCCCATGCTCTCTTTCTTCTAAAGGGCCGGTATCTAATTTAAAATCCCAATTCCCCCCAGGGCTAGCAATTGTTTCTTTAACAATTTCTTTTGAAGAAATAAAAATATTAACCTGACTTTCTGGAAAAACCTGGCCAAAAATATCAACCTCATCCCCTCTTTCTACCTGAGTTGGGGTAAGGGAAATGGTTGGTGAAATAAAAATTCCTGATATAGTGGTAGTAGTTCCAGCTAAGATGCTGACTGTAAAACTTAGAGTGACTGATTTTCTTCCCTCAGTATCTTCGGCAAAGATTCCAAAAGTATAAACACCACCTGTAATCCCGGTTAATTCTTTTTCAAATAAACCTGAACTTTCAGCAAAAAAAGTAGCTGCTACCTTATCATTTTTTAAAAGAGTTAAAAAGGCCTCAGGATAAGCCCTCCCTTTAAAAATAACCTTGGCTGGTGCCGGAGGAACTGCCCCTCCTCCCGTCGGTGGTGGAGGCACTCCGGGTACTTCAACTGTTATTGAAATCCCTTTTTCCACTGGCGGAGCCTGAGCAAATCCTAAGATTGGAAAAAAAAATAAAATTGCAACTGATAATAAAATCAACCAATCCTTCATTGATTTATTATAGCAAATATTTATTACAACAAAAATCACCCAGTTTATTCTGGGCGATTTTGAAGAAATATGTTTCTTGTCGCTATCCTCGCTCTCCTCTAATCAAAACCCGCAAAGCCATCTTCCATCTTTTCCCGGTCTTAATAAAGAAAGCTATAATTAAAACCAGAGCTAAAAGAACTACCAGAGCTACTTTCCAGGGAAAAACCCAAAAAGTTAAAACCGGTGGATTAAAAGGCAAATTGCTAGTTCCATAACTTCCAACTAAAGTTGCTGTATATTTTCCAAAAAGCCATTTATTTTGCCAGGAAGTTTCAATTTTTCTGATTGCTCCAGGAATAACATTTAATTGAGGGAATTCAACATCAGCTGCTTTTTTGCCCCACCAATTAGTAATTGTCACAAATCCCCGAGGTCTAACATGAACTGTTCCAGTGTTTTCAAACCTGATGGTGAATGGTACTGGTCCATATTCTAAAAAAGAAGGAGCAATAAATTCTTTGGTAATTAAATCTTCTATAACTTCACCTGAAACTGTCAGCAAAAGCAAGGCTCCTATTTTTTGACCAACTGCTACTCCAGTAATTTCTTCACCAATCACTCCGGCAGTAGAAGCCAAAACTGAGCCATATTTTCCACCTGGCTCAGCATTTTCTGGAATATTTATTATAAAATCAACAAATTTTTGTTCTCTTGGTTCTAAGGTAAATTCAGTCGGTTCAGTTTTGACCCATCTTTTCAAAGAATAGGTTATTTCTTCTTCGGGGGTAACCATTACCTGACCAATTTCACCAACCGGTCTGAAATCCTCAACCTCCATCTTTATTGCAATAATGCCCTCTGTTGGATTATAGACCTTGAGCGTATTAGAAATCGTATCTCCTGGATTTGCCGTCAACTCAAAAGTCAAAGGAGAAATACTGATTCCCCTTGCTTGAGCAAAAACCATATTAGCTAAGATTAATCCTCCAACAATCCCGATTATTAAAATCAGGGGCTTTATTCCTTTCATTTCATTACACTAAGCACCACTAATATTGACACTAACAACCATAAAAACCTTTAGTAGTAGTTAGCGTCCGGTTTCGTGGCACTTAGTGTTTTTTAGTAGGTCGGAGTAGCAATATAAACAACTTCATTACTATATACCCCAGCTATCTCGGTACCAGTGATTCCTACTTTATAATGGACTTTACCTTTGGTTGTACCCTCGTCAGCGTCTATCATCAGCATCACCGCAGTCTCAGCTCCCGATCCTGGATCACAATCAGCATCAGCGCCCACACAGGCAAATTGGCGGTATTTTTTACTAGCAGCCCAATCATAAGCGGTGTTACAGGGAGTGCCAGTCACGTGCTCACAACTGTGACCAAAACCAGGATAAGTATCAGCATCAGTCCAGGTTTGAGCAGTTGTTTGATCACAAGCAGAGGCACCACAGACCGTATCATCAATAAGATCTGAATTCTTTTTCAAACTGGTCGTTTCCTGACTAGTCAAAGAATAACCACCAACAGCATTGGTTGTGACTTCTATGTCGTGACAGGCAACATTAAATTCATCGGCAGTTAATGTCTCAAAATCTACTGCATTGGCAGAAGTAGTAGATTTCACTGTCGTTGTTCCTGTATCACCAGTACAGCTTCCAGCAGCCACTGTCGATATTGTTACCGATAAACTCTCAGCCACTGTAGCTTGAACTGCCACTCCTTCAATAATACGAAAAGCAACCACACCACTGTCAATTACAGTAGAGCAACTATCAGAATAAGTATTAAGCCAGACATAAGAAGTAGTGCTAGCTGTGGTAGGGTTGGTAATGCTACCCATAACCCAGGAAGAATCACTGCCCCCAGCCTCACCAGTGGCATATTCCAATTCAATCGTACCATTAGTAGCAACATCAGGGGTCCAGTTGGTCGAAGTAAAAGTGCTCCAGGTAAAAGGCGCAGTATCGTATATAGCAGCTGAAGTAGTAACTAAACCAGTTGGTAGGGTACAGCTTCCGCCTGTATCGGCCTCCTGACAAAATTGCATCTTTATACACTTGACTGTACCTGAAGTATCTCCCTCAAAATCATACTTTACCGAGGTTGAAGGCGCATCATCTCGAGAATCAGAAAGCTTTACCTCTCGATTGTCAATTGCTGCCTGACCAGCTGGAATCCCAAAATACATTACCACCAAAACCAAAATCAAAGCCAAAATCAGAGCAATTTTTCCGTGTTTTTTTATTATTTTCGGCATTTTCTTTCTTTTCTTTGCTTTATATTTTAAATTTTATTTTCTAATTTTCTCGACCTTTTTAATTTTTAATTTCTCGGGGTCTGACCCCGAACTATTATTTTCTCACTAATACCTTTACAGCTGACTTAATTCGCTTTCTATATTTTATCAAAACAAATAATAAAAGCAAAGAAATAAAAACTGTGGATAAAGTTGTTTTCCAGGGAAAGGCCCAAAATTCAATGTTTTTTTCTATTATATCATTTTCAATTGTCAAGAAAAGATGAGCTTGATATTTTCCAAAAAGTAGATTTTTAGAAATAAAGTTGGAAATTGCGGCTGGTAAATATCTCTCGAATTTTTCTGGTAAGTTTGGTTTAAATTCAACTGGGAATTTTCTTATTTTTCCAGGTAAAATTGTTGTCTTTTGAATTTTTGTCTCCCCTACTATTTTACCATTATTTGTCGAAATCAGCAATTTCCCTTCAGGTTTAATATGAAAAATATCATTATTTTTAATCCGGAGGGTAAATGGTAGATGGCTTGTTTCAACTATTGAAAACATTTCTTCTTCAGCTGCCCTAACTTCGGTAAACAAACCGGCTATATTAGCAACAAAATTTTCTAACCTTTTTAAATGTAAATTTTCTGGAATATTAAATTCAACAACTGTTAAGGGTCCCTCTAACCTTTCTAATCCCTCAACTTCCACTGAAAATAAAAACAACACTCCAATTACCGGAATTGCTCGAGGCTGACCCTCTTTAAAATAATATGATGATAATCTCGGTTTAAATAAAACTACGGCATATTTTCCACCGGGCTCAGCGTTTTCTGGGATATTAATTTTTAATCTAACTTCCTCTGTTTCGCTTGGATCGAGAATGAAGTTTGGATTTTCAATTTCAATCCATTTGCGGGGATTATAAGAAATATCCTCTTCTCCTTCTCTGAGAATTGGTTCCTCAAAAAAAGTAATAGTTCCTGTTTCTTCTTGAGCTCCAAAATTAGTTATACTTACCTCAATTGGGACAGGCACCTCGCTTTTGTTATGAATTTTTATTTTCTCAAAAAATTCTTCCCCTCTTTTAACTTCTAATTCAAACATTTCTGGTGAAACAAGTAATTTAATTCCTTTTTCTGCTTTCGCTAAAAAAGGAAAAAATATCAACATTAATAAAAATATTCCAATAAAACTCCACCAAATTTTTTTTCCAAGATATCCTTTCATAATTTCATAATTATTTCATAATTTTATAATCAGCCCCAATATTATGGAAGTCCGACTTCGATAATTTTGCGTCGATAATTTTTATTAACTTCCTATTAATTCAATTCCTGTTGGTATTAGAAGTGACAGTCACCTTTAATAAAGGTTAGTATTGGACGGTTACTATATAGACAATGGTGGTAGCATATGGACCTGGTCTTTGAGTAGGAGAAACAGAAATCCTGTAACCGATGGAATAATAACTACCGCTTTGATTATAATAAATAGGACCTGAATTATCTGAAACTCGAACCGGGCTTGAGGAATCGTTTGGGAAATAAGTATATTCATTGCCATCATTGTATCTATTTTCACCCTCTACTAAAGGATCATCTGAGGTGAAGCCAAAGCCACAATAACTAGTGTTATCTTTACAAAGTGTAATCCAGGGGTCGGGATCAGCATAAGTGCCCTGAGTAAAATTAGAAATTTCTTCTGAACCACATTGACCCGAATCTGAACAAGTCATTAACTGAGTTTCCCAGGCAGTAACTATATAACCATTAACCGATGAAGTGGTAACTCGAATTTCTGTCGAAGTAGAAGCGGTATTAGTAAAATTATTAGCCATAGTAAGTTCATCAAAACTTATTGATGTGCCAACTATTGTTACTTCTAAACCCTTGAGCATTCCGATATACCAGGAGCCATTGTTTGGTGGTTCATCAACACAACTACTGTCAGTGCCAGCAGAACAACTATAAGGACTATTCATTGAACCTGCAGTAGGCCTATGCCATCTACAGGCCTGGGAAGTACAAGCAGGACTAGTAGTATCTTCCCCGCTAATTACTAAATCACAATTAGTAGAGCAAGCGGTATTTAAAGTTGAAGAGAGATATTTCCCTCCATAATCAGTATAGTAATCATATTCACCGTAACCATCCTGCCAGGTTATTTGGAGATTGTATTTGTAATATGTATAAGAGCCATCGACATTTTTATATTCACGAATCTTTATCGCTCCAGTGCTAGTAGGTTGGGGATTTTTACCAGCTTCAGGACCACCGCAAGTAGTGCCAGTGGCGGTTGTTTGAGAAGTAGCACCACTTCCCCAGCCACCATCGTATCTCCAAACTGTTCCGTCTGAAGTCTCATTCTCAGAAATAGTAATGTCATTACAACCACTATCTGTATCAATATTGGAAAGATCAGCTGCATTAACCACATGAGTTCCTAAATACCAATCGACATATAGAGTTCCTCCACTGGCAACAGAAACTGTTCCGGTTTTAGCATTAATATAAGTAGCAGTCCCATTAGTTACAGTTGTTGAGCTTGGAGCAGTAGAAGAACCGTCGGTATAGGTCCAGCCGCCATTAGTATTATCAAAGACAATGTCAGAAAATGGATCACCACCATCAGAAATTGTTTTTCCAGTTGAACCAGCATCAAAAGTCACTGTCCCGCCTGAGTGAGTAAAGGTGCCAGTAGCTGAATTTGACCAATCGCCACCAACGTAGAAGGCGGCTGTATTGGAAGCAACAAAGGTAGCAGAAGCAGAATTGGAGAAATCGCCATCAATATTCAAAATTGGGTCATTGTCGAGAGCAGTAACTGTTACAAGATCTGTCCCGTTGCCGATAGTTAAAGCGCCACTGACATTTATAGTCTGAGAGGCAGCTGATCCTAAAGTAAATGTTGGGGCAGAAACGACATCAGGAAGGAAAGAGAGATTATAAAAAGTGATGGTGCCAGCTCCACCAATAGTGGCTGAACCACCTGAAGATGATTTTATCGTAGTTGTTCCCGAAGCTGATTGGCTAAAGGTAGATCGAACAGGAACTGAAATCCCACCGCTGTCTGAAACACTGCTCAGACCAACAGTCAGATCATAGGTCGACATATCAAAGGTATTGGTATAGCTGCTGGCTGCTGACTGAAGATTAACCTCATTGTTAGCAATTATTGCTCCAGCTGCAGTATAAGCGATATTGGCGCTATTGTTAGTCCCGATACTCAAAGTATAATAGGTCGTACTCGTTACGTTCGTTGCTCCGTTTCCGGTATAACTCACCGTTGAAGTTGAGGAAGTAAATGTTCCATTTATTACAAAGGGAGTTCCAGTTCCTGACAAAGTGACAGTTTTGCTACCAGCATTGAAAATATGTTGGTTAGTACTGCCCTCGATAGAAAAAACATTAAGAACGGTAAAGTTTGATTGAGCTGTGGTTGTTCCAGTCTCGGTGTCATCACCCAAATCAAGATTATAAAAAGTAATAGATCCTGCCCCGCCCCCTAAATCGCCGGTTCCAGGAATAGTGACTTTTCCGGCGGTACAACCTGAGCAAGTAATAGAACCTGTGGTGGTAGTAGTAAGGGCTCCTCCATTAACATCCAAGTTTTTATCATTTAAAGCTAAGGTTCTATCAGCTCCGATAGAAACATCACTGCTTACAGTTATATCACCAGCTAAAGTAGTAGTAGCTGTTGAACCAGATAAGGTTAAATCGTAAAAAGTATAGGTTCCTGTCCCAGTTGGTCCAAGGTTGCCAGCTCCAGAAAGAGTAGTTGTACTACTGCTGGTTAAATTAATTGAGCCATTGGTGCCGGTGATACCTCCACCATTAACATTAATATTTTGAGTTCCCAAAAGTGTCCCAGTAGTGGTTGTTAAATTATTGGCTACTGTCACCGTATCCTGGGGCGTCCATTCACCTCCTGAACCACTAAAGATTAAATTATAGAAGTTCTGAGCGTTGGTTGTAATGGTTTGTCCTGTAGTAGTGGAGGTGAAAGTAACATTGTTGTTATTGTGGGTAAAGGTTGTACTAGTGCCAGCGGTCCAAGAGCCACCAATTGATATAGCTCCCCCAGCAGTAAAAGTGGCACTATCATCAATATGAAGGTCGCTGCCGGAGCCAACTGTTAAGGTTACAGTACCACCTGGCTGAAAAGTATCTCCTGTCCAAATATGGAGTTCGTGACCCGCTTCTACAGTGACGCTGGTACTAGCCACTGCTTGAAAACGAATATCATTTGCTTGGTCGTCGCTGTCATATTTTGCCATCTCGGTTGAGCCGATAGTGCCTGTTTCTGCTCTAACAACAATTTTGTTCTCGTAAAAATCAGCATCTGAGATATTGGAACTAGCTACCACCATTACTAAGGTAGCGTCTTCAGTTTCTTCGTTTATAAATAAAGTAGCTGTTTGACTACTGGAAATGGTAACTGTGGAAAAAAGAAAAGCTCCGGTACCTGAATCACAGTCAACATAAGTGGGTGCACCGCCCTCAACGCTCAAACCAACATTGGTGGCAACGCCATTGCAAACTGAGCTTCCATTAGAGCCAGTACAAGATTCAGTAGAACAAACTCTTCCAGAGATATCGATTCCAACACTAGCTGTAATCAGTTTTGGATAGCCATCTGAATTGTAGGTGTTAAGGGCTGTGCCATCAGACTTGACCATTTTGAAGCAGTAAGTGGTGCCTGCTGTAGCTCCGTTGTGCTGAATAACCCAATCCCACTCACCATCATCACCATTTGAGATAGCATTGGGGTTGTTTACTGAGGGGTTTGCTTCCTCATAAGATTCACCAACATCAGAGGTGCTAAGCTTAGTGTCAGAAGTACCTGTGCCAATAATTGCTCTTCCGTAAGTGTCCGCTCCATCTCTGTAGCTAACAACGAATTTGGTTGAAGTTAAAGCTGAGACTGAAATACTGGTGGTGCTTGCTTCATTGAAAACATATTCTGAACCATAAGAGATAATATTTGTATCAGAGACTGTGCCAATAATTGCTGTTCCATAATCTGAGTTTCCTTCATCTAGGTAGTTAACAACAAAATGGGTTGAATCTAAGGCTGAGGCTCTCGTAATAGAGGTGCCTGCTGAATTGAAAACATATTCTGAACCATAAGAGATAATAGTTGAATCAGAGACTGTGCCAATAATTGCTGTACCGTAATATAATGCGCCTCCACCATCTCTGTAGCTAACAACGAATTTGGTTGAAGTTAAAGCTGAGACTGAAATCCAATTGGTGGTTACTTCATTGAAAGCATATTCTGAACCATAAGAGATAATAGTTGAATCAGAGACTGTGCCAATAATTGCTCTTCCGTAAGTGTCCGCTCCATCTCTGTAGCTAACAACGAATTTGGTTGAATCTAAGGCTGAGGCTGAAATATAAGAGGTGAGTGCTTCATTGAAAGCATATTCTGAACCATAAGAGATAGTTGAATCAGAGACTGTGCCAATAATTGCTGTTCCATAATCTGAGTTTCCTTCATCTTCGTAACTAACAACGAATTTGGTTGAATCTAAAGCTGAGACTGAAATAGAAGAGGTGAGTGCTGAATTGAAAACATATTCTGAACCATAAGAGATAATAGTTGAATCAGAGACTGTGCCAATAATTGCTGTTCCATAATTTAAGTTTCCTTCATCTCGGTAGCTAACAACAAAATGGGTTGAATCTAAGGCTGAGGCTGAAATATAATTGGTGATATCGGCTTCATTGAAAACATATTCTGAACCATAAGAGATAGTTGAATCAGAGACTGTGCCAATAATTGCTGTTCCAGAATTTGAGTTTCCTTCATCTCGGTAGGCAACAACAAAATGGGTTGAAGATAGGGCTGAGACTGAAATATAACCAGTGGTGGTTGCTGGATTGAAAGCATATTCGCTTCCGAAACTTGTTTCAAGAGATTCACCATCAGCAGCAGTAGTATTATCATAACCCCGCCAGATACCAGAGCCAGAAATAGCATCTACATCATTCCAGGTTCCAATGGCTGTGCAGTCTGTACCCTGACCATATTGGAGCTTAAAGGCCTGGGTATCGGCATTAAGATCAGTAGTTCCAACAGTAAGATTCATTCTTATCCTTAAGATATCACCTGAAGCAGGAGGGCTGTCAGAGGAAGTAATAGGGGTATTCTCATTTAAATCTGTTGCTGTTTCAGGCCAGGGATCAGTAACATCAACAGAATCAGCATTAACATACCAACGATAATCATTCTGGGTAAAGGTAGGATTAAGTGTGTAATCAACTACTGCCTTGTATTCAGAACATCGCATTTCTTCACCCGTAGCCAAAGTATCACCCTTTGAGCCAATCTCCAAAGCAGTTATTTGGGCCTTTGTCCAGCTACCTCCGCCTGGATTGTCATTATACACTACTGAATGGTCGGTCCAGGCATCGGTAGGAGGACAATCAGTTAAAGCAAATTTATCGCTCTCATAATCAGTACCCCCAGTTCTTGTAATAATACGTCCTCTTTCTGGACTTCCTCCTCCGCCAAATACACAGCATCTGGCGTAAACCGTAACAGAATTGATGGTAGCACTATCGTCAAATGTTGGGTCTTGAAGATTTTCGGTTTCTTTGAGAGTTGTGCTAGTGGTAACATAGACATAAGTTGTGTCCAACTGGTCAGAAGTTGCGCCATAATGGGTAGTATCTGTTAAACTCCATTCTTGCTTATATCCAGCTGCATTGGGTCTTAATGTTGCAGTAGCATCGGCTGCAATCTGCCACTGACGAATTTCTTGAAAAACAGGAGCCTGCAGAGGCCCGTCCTCTGTAAATCTCAAAGGTCCCAATAAATAAAGATAAGGGCTAATATCGGGGGCATCGAACAGGTAGCTTTTTTCATAGGTCTCGCCCATTTTCCAATCAACCTGCCAGGTGATCTCTTTTGGGTTGTTTTTTATTGTTATTTGTGATTCGGGCGAGATAACTGCAAAGGAACTCGGTACACTCTCAACAACCTTACCCTTAAAGTCCTGATTAGCTTTAATTTTTATTTTCATCTTATAAGCTGAGGGTGGATAAATCCTTGTTGGACCTATTCTTTCAATATCGAAAGGAACGGATTCTCGAACTTCAAAAGAATCAATAATTTCATACCCATTATCAAGATTAGTCAATTTCATTTCATATTTACCTGACCCATCAACTTGATAGTAAGCAAAATAGTCCGGCACATCAGTCACATTATCAGGCCCGCACTCACCACTATACTGAATCGTCCCATCCTCGGTAGAAAGACTCGTCTCCATACCTGATACTTGATACTTAATACTTAATACTAAATTCGCGTTACATATTGTATGACCATCATCTCTTAAAACCGCCATCTGCAAATAAGCTGTTTCTCCTAGCAGATAAATTGATTTATTTGTATTTATTGCTAAAACTCCCCAACTGAAGTCTTGCTCAAATTCCTGAATATTTCCATCATCTTCAATTTTCAAAATAATTTTATAAAGCCCGGGTTTAAATTCTCTGGGCTTGCCCTGAACTTGTCGAAGGGTCACTAAAAATTCACCATTATTCTCAAAAGAAAAACTTGTGGTAAGCCCGCCAAATTCATCGGCAGAAATCTCAAGGATCTTTCCTTCAGGATCTACGATTTGAGTAGTTATATTTATATTTTGCCAGTCATTAATAATGCCTAAAATTTCTCCAACCGAAGCTAAAAAACTTTTATTAATTTTTTTGTATCGAAATCGAAACTCTGGTTCTTCATTTGCTCGAAAATCCTTTTTATTTGAAAGAAGTTCTATTTTGCTTGATTCCTTTTCTTCTTCTTTTTCTTGATAACTCACTTCTACCCAAACACTATCAAGATAAGCAATTACAGTAGTTTCTCCTCCAATTACTCCTTCAAATTTAATTTTTAAATTTTTTATATCTTCCCAATTTTTTAAAAACGGCACGTCGTAACTAAAATAACCGCCATTCAAACCATTAGATAGCGGATAAGAGGAAATAGTATCCAATTCCCACCAATTTTCTCCATCAGTAGAATACCAGATAATAATTTTAGTATCGAGAGCTGGAAGTTCCGAGATTATTTCTGTTTCCGGAACTTCGACTTCAGTCTCACCATCTTGCTCCTCTTCCATTTCCATTTGCTCCTCTTCCATTTCTATAAATTCCTCAACAAATTCCTCAACTGGCGGAGTAGTCGTTTCAATTAGTGGAATATCTTCTTGAGCTTTAGCTACTAAAGTTCCAAAGAAATTTTTAGCTCTACCCACCCAAATTTTGGCTTGTTTAACAAAATTTTGAGTTGTCCGCCAAAGTTTTTCTTTAAGAGCGAAGAAAATTTGGGCGGATGAATTCCAGAAACTAGTTGGAGTTGTGGTTTCAATTGGGGGCGGGAGCTCGGGTATGGATTCAATTTCCCCTTCTTCCCTAAAAATTTCTTCTTGTGGCGGAGATGCCGACTCAATTGGGGGAATCTCTGGACCGGTTTCTTCTATTATCGGTGTGAATTCTGCTATTTTTTCTCCGATAGCAAAGGAAAATTTAATCTTGGCTGATTGAAATTGAGTTTCATTTAATTCTTCAAAAGTCGGAACCTGTTGAGCTTTAGCTGTCAAATTTCCAAAAAATCTTTTTACTTTTTCAAAAAACGAAATTGGCTCCTCTTCCAAACTCTCAGTTTCTGTTTGCGAGCTTTGGATTGGAGATTCCTCTATTTCTTGTTGAACTGGCTCTTCTTCTCCAAAACTTTCTTCTTCATTTATTACTGACGATTCTTCTTGTTCTGTGTTATTTATTTCTTGTTCTTCCTGTTGTTGTATTTCCCCTGGCTGTCCTTCTTCACCACCCTCTTCTAAGTTTTGCTCCTGCTGTTCTTCTTGTGGCTCTTCTGTCTCTTCTACTCCTAATTGAGTCTCTTCTGATTGCGATTCGACCTCAATCGATTCTAATTCTTGCTCTTCACTAATTTCTATTTCTAAATCAGTTTGAGTGTTATTAAAATCTGAAAGAACTAAACTTAAGGGACCTCCTTGATAAACTGCTGAGTCTGCTTCAGAAAAGGAATTGAAATCTCTATCAGGTCCAACTTCAGGTTGACCCTTTACATTTTGAGGATTCTGCCAATCTCCCGCGTATTGTGTGGAATAAATTTCTACTGTTTGGATTTGAGCTTTCGGAGCAATTGCCCAGGCAACTAATCCACTAAAAATAATTATTCCTAAGATTGCAGAAATAATAGCGTATTTAGGAACCTTCAAAGAGAAATAAAAACTCCAGCGAAAAATCGATGGAGCGCCCAAGCCACTGAGTTTTTTCTTCTCTCTATATTTTCTTATTGCCTTCTCTGTTGTCATCCAAGAAATGCCAGAATAAACTCTTTTTCCAGAAATTTTTCCTTTCCTTATTAAATAACCAATATAGTCAGAAGCATAACCTGAAAGTTTGGCTGCCTCTTTAAGAGAAAGATATTTTTTCTTTAATAAAGAAGAATCTCGGACCTCGAGATTCTTCTTTTTTTCACAATATTTAATTATTTCTCCTGGAGCAATTTGCCAGGAAATATTAGAAAGAATTCTTTTTCCTTTAATTTTTCCCTTTCTGATCAGATAACCAATATAATCTGAAGTATAACCAGAAATCCTGGCCGTTTCTCTAAGGTCAATATATTTTCTTTTGTTTCTTCTTCTAATGTCCATAAAGTGTAGAAGAATAAACAGAAATCGCGAGGGTCGAGATTTTTTTTATTACTCTATTTTAGCATACTTTTAAGATTGTCGAGCTGTCAACCTGTGGATAACTTAGACGCTGATAAATGCTGGTCAGGAACTAAAGTTCTAGCTGATCTATGCTGATAATTTTTTAAATTACAGAGAGCGGGTCTCTGTAACTTGTGTTTATTTACATTGTTGAGGTTTGACATCAACAACCTACACAATCTTTTCCACAAGTGGAGGGGTTGACAAAGGTATCTGATTAGCTAAGATTAAAATAGGAAGGTTTATTAAACTTTATCTAAAATAAGATTAATAAAGATTAATAAACTACAAAGAAATGCCACTCCATCATATAAAAATACCTTCCAAAAAACGATACCTCACCATTAAAGAAGTCGCTAAAATGTTCGGAGTTACTACCCTAACCTTGCGAAATTGGGATAAAAAGGGGAAATTAAAGGCGCTTCGTAATCCCATAAATAATTATCGGATTTACAAGCCCGAAGATATTGAGCTTTTCTTACGCAAAATTGAGTCAAAAGGAAAAATTCACTTAGGTTAAAATTCCCTACTCAATAGATAAATACTACGAGACCCGGCCTCGTAGTAGTAATAATTGCTAGCGGAATTAAAATGCGGAGAACTGTTCTCCGCATTTTTCATCAACGAGACCCGGACTCGTAGTATTTTTAATAATAACGGATTGAATCAATGATGTAATGTGCTAAAGGTCTATAATCTTCGAAGATTTGCTCTTTCGCGGAAATTCCAACTGAATAAATAAATCCTTGGCCCGAGGGGCCCGCGTCTGACGCGGGAGGGTGGCGGGTGGGTTGTAGTCTTAAAATGATTGATTTAGAAATCGAAGTTACAGATTGACCAAAAATAATCATTTTTGACTCCAACAAAATTCCATTTTCAAAAAATTCTTCTCTAATAATTTGTAAATTTGTTAGACCTCCTTCCTTTTCCATAATTTCTCTTTCTTTGGTAAAAATTTCTCTGAAAATCAAAGGATAGGGCTTAGTTAAATCTTTGGGAGTCAATTCTCTTTTTGTCACCAAAATTTTTACTCCATCGGAATTGGTTAAGTAAAGTAAGATTTCTTGTTTCTCAGCGATTTCCTTTGGCCAAATTAATAGAGGGTCAATTTCTATCTTTTTCCAATTCGGATATTTAAAAGAAAATCTATCAATACTGAAATCTTTAAACTTAGTATTGGCTAAAATTATAGAACCTAAGTTTTCCAATAACTCTTCTGAAGAGGGTTCTTTAGATATTTTTAATTCTTGCTGAGAGTAAAATCTAACCAAGATTAAAATAAAGAAAATTATGATTATTGAAATGATTAATAATTTTTTCATTCTCATTTTTTTATTTTATCAGAAAAATTAAAACTAAAAAAGAGCGGCTCAAAGCCGCTCTTTTTGTTTCAGTTTTTTAGAGTTGCCCCGAAGATCGATCTTTCAGGTGTTCGATCAATACCCTACTGTTGAAAACGGAATTCCCAGTCTTCAATAATAACCGACACTTCGTAAAATTTGATGATCCACCGACAGCTTCCGCTACCGGTGCCTTGTTCATGTTATTCCACATATTTCTACGGGCATGGACTATATCTTCACCCCATGAGATAAATTATCTCGAGGGGGCCGACGTGTAATGATGGTTTAAACCCACCATTAAGCTCTCAAACAAGAGCTAAGTCTCTACGGGGTCAACGAAAAGAAAGTTTATATTTGAATTCAGGAAGAATTATTTTCTCTACTAACCTCGTAAATTGAGGTACTGATCTCGGAAAAATGTATATTCTCCAGCTCCTTTTGTCTTTGTGAAGAGATGTTTCTAAATGAAAAATTTTTGTCAAGTATTTTCTTAATCTTTCATCTTCTTCTCGCGTAAAATTCTGAGTGTTTAAAGTTACGCCTTGTCTATTAGGACCTAAAGCACCATCATCCATAAACCACACTGCTAGAGTTACCGGACTTCTCAAAAATTTATCTATCTTTTTTGGTAGAATCTTCTTTCCATTCCGATAAAATAACTGATGAAATCTCGTAAAAACTGGGTGAGAAATTGTTCTAAATCTCCAAGAGTTCGTCTTTTTCTGGAATTTCGGAAGACTCAAAGTCCATTCTTCAAATACTTTAAGCTTCCACCATACATATTTCCTTTCTTTTGCAGCATGTTCTATTTTTAACCGATAATTCTTTCCGTAAACGTTTTCTACCAAACATCCATCTCCCAAGAGTGTTCCAATTAAAACTTCTTTTTGCAAAGGCGTTAATTTCAATCTCTTTTGTAGGTTTCTTATCTCCCGAGACCAAGTTATTGGTTTTCTTTTCGCGACTTCCCTCGGTATTATCCTCATTCCTTAATTATATCAAAATTAAGAGGAGGACTCCACCGATATAGTCAGATTTTTCTATTACCTTACGGTAATAGGTCGCAACAGCTTTAAGCTAAGACGACTTAGTCCTTCTTACTGAGCTCACCTTAGAACCTCTTTCGAGGCGTTTCGGGTGCTCCCAGCTCGCCTGACTTGACGGGCGGTGAGTACAAGCTTCAGGGACGTATTCATCGCCACATAGCTGATTGGCGATTACTAGCGATTCCGGCTTCATGAGGTCAGGTTGCAGACCTCAATCCGAACTGAGACCGGTTTTGATGGGATTAGCTCCGCCTTACGGCTTGGCAACCCATTGTACCGGCCATTGTACCACGTGTGCAGCCCAGGACATCAAAGGGCCATGCTGATTTGGCGTCATCCTCACCTTCCTCCCCGTTATCCGAGGCAGTTCCCTATGACAGATAAAACATAGGGTAAGGGTTGCGCAGGTTTCCCCATTTAAGGGAGCATCTCAAGACACCTGCTGACGACAACCGTGCAGCACCTGGGCTAGTGTCCTTGTGGGTAGATCTGCCTTTGGGCAGATTTTCACTAGCCTGTCAAGCCCTGGTAAGGTTCTTCGCTTACCGTCGAATTGAGCCACGTGGTCCACCGCTTGTGTGGGCCCCCGTCTATTCCTTTGAGTTTCAACGTTGCCGTC
>JAHCRH010000010.1 GCA_020148025.1 Patescibacteria group bacterium | reverse complement strand
TTCATCTAAAATAGCTAACTCAGGATTTATCATTAAAGTTCTGGCCACCAATAATCTTCTGGTCATTCCTTTACTATAGGTGCTTACTTTATCTTTTATGCGCTTTCCGAGCTTAGCTAATTCTATTCCTCTGTCCGTTATTTCTCTTTTTTCTTCATTACTATTTGAATAAAATCCAGCCATAAATTCCAAATAATCCTTTCCTGATAAATTTTTATAAGCACCAGCCTCTTCTGGTAGATAGCTTATTTTCTCTCTAACCTCGTCTGCTTCTTTGATTACATCGTGACCAAATACTTTCACTTCTCCAGAAGTAATTTGCAGTAATGTTGAGATAACCCGCAAGGCAGTGGTTTTTCCAGCAGCATTTGGACCAATTAAACCAAAAATCTCTCCTTTAGGCACTTCAAAAGAGATGCCTTTTAGGGCTCTAAGGTTCCCGTAGTCTTTTATTAAATCTTTAACTTCTATTGCTTTATTCATATAAAGTGTTTTTATTTTAGCATATTTTAAAAAGTCAGCAAAAAACTCAAATTAAAGATAATGAAACCACCAAACAGGTTCTAACATCGTCCATTAGAGAACCAATCGAAGTCGTCCCTCCTACCCTCTAGGGGTTGATTTTTTTTATGGGATTTGGTAAATTATCTGCAGTAGGAGAGACAGCTCTTTAGGAGGTTAAAAAATGGGTGAAATTATTGCCGAATGGCTGAAGAAGTGGATGAAAGAAAATCAAAGGCATCGAACAGTCAATAAAGGAACAACCCTTGTTTGTCCTAAGAATATGACTACTATAGATGTTATGAATATAACTCATTTTAAATACTGTCCCTTATGCGGAACAGACTTGGGAACGATTAAGACAGAAGGAGAGCATAATCATTCTTGGGAGCACTAGGAAACTACCTCATAGAGACAAAACCCCATTGTCTCTTTTTTATTTCCGCCCCCTCGCTCTCGGACCGTCGATTTGACAAATCTTAAATTAAAATATATAATATTTTTAGTTTCTTTGATAAAAAGGATGGATGGAAATGCGTATTCGGATAAAGATTAGTGGCCATAAAGAATTTGCTAGAGCGATTATAAAGATTGCCAAAAAGATTGCCAAGGAGATAATAATAGTAGTTGTGATTTTAAGTGGCTCGATACTGTTTCACGAAGTAGGTCATCTTTTGGCCTTTCGTCACAATACTATTGATATCGAAACAGTCAGTGTCGGTTTTCCAATCGGAGGATTTTCGCTGGTTCTATGGAAAGATAGCCAAGGAACAAAATACCAAATTACTCCATTTTTATTGACAGGCTACACTGCACCAACAGAAGAAGGTTGGAAAGATTTCGAGAATCTAGAATTGACGCCCAAAATAGGAATTTTAGCCATAGGCCCCCTATTTAACTTTATCCTTGCCGCTACTTTGGTTGGTCTTTACCTTCCGATAATGCGAAAAAATCCTAAGAGGTTTACAAGAGTCTTTGAAGAGATAAAATTCGCAAGCTATCTGAACTTGCTGCTCGGAATTGGCAATTTGATAGTAGTATATCCAGGAATCGATGGAGGGAGAATACTGCAGCTTTTCATTACTCCTTATTTAGGAGAGAAAGCAGTTTGGGCTAACTGGGGATTAGGATTTTTAGGAGCGATTTTGTTCCTTGAAAAAATTCGTCCTTGGTTAAAAAGAATCTATAAACTCGAAGAATAGTCCGAGAATAAACTCGGACATTTTTTTAAAAAACAGGTTCTAACATCGTCCGTCCCTCGGAGCCGCTTCGCCCCGAGAGTTTTTCTCGGGGTTTTGTTTGTGGATAACTAAGACTTGACAACCATATATTATGGGTATATATTCATAATAGAAAGGTCGAAATATAATTTTTGTTTTACAAAGATATTATGGCTAGCTCAAATAGAACTAATCAACCTCAATATCCGAACTTTCCACCTTATGGACCTGGTTGGGGATGGAGAAGAGGATGGGGCAGAGGATGGGGTCCTGGTTTGGGGCGGGGTCGATGTTTTCGGTTTCCCTGGCTCCCTCGTTGGTGGTGGGTTTATCCTGAATACGGGCCCGAGATTCCGACTCCAAAAAAAGAAAAAGAAATGTTAAAAGAAGAATTTAAAGCTTTACAAAAAGAAATAAAAGTTATTGAGGAAAGATTAAAAGAACTAGAAACTAAAAAAGGAAAAAAGTAATATGCCAAAAAGAATTCCGTCAATTCCTCCTGGTGGGCGATTTAGAGCGCCCGGAAGAGGCGGTCGCGGCCGTCAGCCCGGTGGTTTTGGTTTAGGACCCGGCGGAGAATGTTGGTGTCCTCAGTGCAATATAAAAGTTCCACATCAGAGAGGAGTTCCTTGTTATAAAATAAAATGCTCTAAATGTGGTAGCTTAATGACTAGAGATCGCTAAATTATATGAAAATTTGTATTTGTACAATTGGTCCCGATTTGAATTCTTCGGTAGATCAAGTTTTTGGCAGATGTAGTTATTTTCTATTTGTAGATACGGAAACTGAAGAATTTAAAGCAATAGAAAATGAGGCTAAAGAAGCTATGGGAGGGGCAGGAATTGCTGCTGCCCAGACTGTTGCCAATGAGAAAGCAGAAATGGTAATCGTAGGTAACATTGGACCTAATGCTTTGACAACGTTAGAGCAATCTGGAATCAAAGTAATTTCTGGAGTTTCAGGAACTGCAAAAGAGGCCTTAGAAAAATTTAAAAGAGGAGAATTAAAATAAATTGGTATGCAGAAAATTGCTATTAGCGGTGGCAAAGGGGGTACCGGAAAAAGTACCATTGCTATTTTATTTGCTAATAAATTTGTTAGGGAAAACAAAAAAGTTATTCTTGTAGATTGTGATGTTGAATGCCCAAATGATTATTTGTTATTAGGTCAGAAATTAGGAAAACCTCAAGAGAAAGTTTATGCTGAATTTCCAAAATTAAGTAAAACAAAATGTCAAAAGTGTGGTTTGTGTGTCAAAACCTGTCGGAATAATGCCATTTTCCAGGCTCCGGCAAAGTATCCAGTGTTTATTAAAGATCTATGTTCAGCCTGCGGAGCCTGCTGGATTGTATGTCCGTATAAGGCGATTGAACCCAAAGAAGAAGAGATTGGCCAAATTTTTGTTAATCAAATTAAAGAAAATTATTGGCTGGTAACGGGATCAGCTAAGCCAGGCCTTGAGGAAACCGGTCCAGTGGTAACTCAAATAAAAAAATTTGTTTTAGATCTGGTTAAAAAAACTAAGCCAGATTTTGCTTTATTTGATACAGCTCCTGGCACTCATTGTCCGGTAATTTCTGCCATTTTGGATTGTGATTTGGCTTTCTGTGTGACCGAGCCTACTCCAATGGGTGCCCATGACCTGAATTTAATTTTAGATTTATGTCAAAAACTCAAAGTGCCAGTCAAAGTAATTTTAAATCAAGCAGATTTAGGAGATAAAAGAAAAATTTTCCCTATCGTCAAAAAATTTAAAACTAAAATCGAAGAAGAAATTCCTTATTCGAAAAAAATAGTTGAGGCCTACTCAAAAGGGAAATTACTCCATTTTGAATTAGTAAAATTGTAAGAAATATGAAAATAGTTATAGCATCGGGAAAAGGGGGCGTGGGGAAGAGCATGTTGACCTCGGCTTTGGCAATGCTCTTTGCTAAAAATCAAAAAGTAGTGGCAGTAGATTGTGATGTTGATGCCCCCAATTTAGCAATCTGGTTGGGCGGAGTTAAAAGATGGGATAAAACTTTACCAGTGGTTACCTCAGCTAAACCAGAGATTGACTTGAATAAATGCAATAGCTGCGGTATTTGTGTTGAAAATTGCAAATTTGAAGCAATGAAAATGGTAAACAAGAACCTAAAACTAAATCCATTTTTATGCGAAGGCTGTGGAGCTTGTGAAATTATATGCCCAGTTGGAGCTATTAAACTTAAGCCAGTTCAAAATGGTGAAATTAAAATCAAAAAAACAAAATATAGCTTTCCTTTGATTTCTGGTCAACTTTATCCCGGAGAGTCAGGTTCTGGGAAAGTAGTTACCGAGATTAAAAAGGAGGCTGAGAAATTTAAGCAGGAGGTAATGTTAATTGATTCTGCTCCTGGAACCGGCTGTCCAGTGATCGCCTCTTTACAAGGAGCAAATTTTGCTATTTTGGTTACTGAACCCACTCCTTCTGGCTTTACTGATTTAAAAAGAGTTTTAGAGGTAGTTAACCATTTCAATATTTCTTATGGTGTAGTAATTAATAAGTGGGATATTTATAAAAATTTAAGTCAAAAAATAGAAAAGTGGGCTGGCAGAAAATT
The DNA here is from genome assembly GCA_020148025.1 of Patescibacteria group bacterium. Lineage (GTDB taxonomy): Bacteria > Patescibacteriota > Minisyncoccia > Minisyncoccales > JAHCRE01 > JAHCRF01. The sequence continues at coordinate 22,861 of JAHCRH010000010.1, read as the reverse complement.
TTTAGGCAAAATCTCTTTTGACAAAGAAATATTTAAAGCTGTCGCTAACTTAAAACCAATCTTAAAAACCAATTTAAGAGTAAAAAAAGAAATTAAGGAGATTTTCAAAAATCTCTATCAATTATGGTAAGACCAATAAAACCAAGAAGGATCATGTTTGACCCAAATGTCACCTATTTTAAGCCTAGGGCAGTGCCTCTTTCTATGTTAGAAGAAGTAGATTTGGGTGTAGATGAGTTAGAAGCTCTTAGGCTTTGTGATTTAAAAGGTCTAGGCCAAATCGAAGCTGCTAAGAAAATGAGAATTTCTCAAAGTACTTTAGGCCGAATTTTAACCTCAGCCCGTAAAAAAGTAACCGAGGCTTTAATTGAAGGAAAAGCAATCAAAATAAGAAAGAAAGAGAAGAATTTTTAGCTAACACTTCGTTAGACCTAAGCTCGGTATTTCAAAATACTTTTTTGTACTCATAAAATAGGTTCTGATGTTGTCCACGACTCGGAGCTTTTTATTTCCGCCCGCCCGAGTCCGCCAGCTGGCGGATTTTCTCGGGGGTGGAGAATTTGACATGATATTTTGTTTTGCTATACTAAAACCGACCAATATCGTCGGCTTTTATGGTTCGATAAGCTCGCTACAAGATTATGAAAATCTCAAAAAAATCACAATATGGTCTCCGGGCAATGGTCTATTTAGCAGATCCTTGTTTAAAGGACGAGATCTGTCCATTAAAGAAAATCTCAAAAGATGAAGAGATCCCCTTTGCTTTTTTAGAAAAAATATTCTCAAAATTGGAAAAAGCCGGTTTGATTAAAGCCAAAAAAGGTGTTCGGGGAGGATATTTTTTGGCTCGCAGACCTAAAAAAATTAAAGTTGGGGAAATAATAAGAATATTAGAAGGAACAATGGCTCCAGTTCTTTGTATAGCAAAGGAAAGAGAAAAAAGATTTTTTTGCCCCCGAAGAAAAATATGTTTAACAAAAAATGTCTGGCAGAAGATTCAAGAGACATTAAATTTTGCTTTAAATTCAATAACTTTAGCAGATTTAGCTAACCCTGAAGGACCCGCCAAAGTTTCTTCGAAATTTAGGCGGGCTTACGGGGCAAGAAAATAATATGCCAAAAACTTCAAAGAGAATTTACCTTGATTATGCTGCTACAACGCCTGTTGATTCTCGGGTAATTAAAGTAATGCTATCTTATTTCTCAGAGAGGTTTGGAAATACCATGTCTTTGCACAGCTTTGGCCAAGAGGCAAAACAAGCCCTTGAAGAAAGTAGGGAAGTTGTAGGCAGCTTGATAAAAACTAAGCCAACAGAAATAATTTTTACTGGTTCAGGAACTGAGAGTAATAATCTGGCTTTGAAGGGAATTGCCTTTGCCAACCGTAAAAATGGTCGGCACATTATAATTTCCCAGATTGAACACCCCAGTGTTTTAGAAGCTGCAAAATGGTTGGAAAGTCAAGGATTTAAAATAACTAAACTGCCAGTTGATAGACATGGTTTGATTAATCTCAATAATCTTAAAAAGGCAATAAAAAAAGACACTATTTTGGTTTCAATAATCCATGCTAATAATGAAATAGGGACTATCCAGAGGATCTCAGAGATTGGAAAGATTTGCAAAGGAAAAGGGGTTTATTTTCATACCGACGCTACCCAAAGTTTTGGAAAGGTTCCAATAGATGTGAATAAAATGAATATAGATTTGCTGACAGCTAATTCCCATAAGATGTATGGACCAAAAGGAGCAGCTTGTTTGTTTGTCAGAGAAGGCACCAAAATTGAACCTTTATTACATGGCGGTGGTCATGAAGCAGGTTTGAGATCTTCAACGGTAAATGTTGCAGCAATTGCTGGATTTGCCGAGGCAGCCAGAATTTGCAAAAGAGAGATGAAAAAAGAGGTTAAAAGATTGATAAAATTAAGAGATAAATTGATAAAAGGAGTCTTAGAAAAAATTGAAGAATCTCATTTAAATGGTCATCCCAAAAAGAGATTGCCAAACAATACCAATTTTTGGTTTTCTTTTGTTGAAGGGGAATCCCTGGTTATTCAACTCGATCTTCTGGGAATTTCTGCCTCAACTGGATCGGCTTGTTCTTCAGCTAAATTGGAGCCTTCCCATGTTCTTTTGGCAATCGGTTCAAAACCTCATCAAGCTCACGGTTCTTTAAGATTAACTTTAGGAAGATGGACAAAAGAAAAAGATATCGACTATGTATTAAAAGTATTACCGGGAATAATAGGGAGATTAAGAAAAATCTCACCTTTTAAGAAAAGATAAAGAGAAAATAATATGAATACACTATATTCAAAAGAAATCATGAAGCATTTTAGGCATCCTCGTAATGTTGGTAAAATGAAGAATTATGATGGATTGGGCAAAATTGGAAACTTATTATGTGGTGATATTCTATGGTTATATATAAAGGTTGGAAAGGATAAAAAAGGAAGGGAGATAATAAAGAAAGCCTCTTTCTCAACTTTTGGTTGTACCATTGCCATAGCTAATAGTAGTCTGATCACGACTATGATCAAAGGAAAAACTTTAGGAGAAGCAATGAAAATTACTAAAGAAAAATTATTAAAGAGGTTAGGAAAAGTTCCTCCTTTTAAAATCCATTGCTCTTTGTTAGCAGTTGATGGTCTATCTGAAGCAATTTATGATTATTTTCTGAAAAACAAAAAAGAAATTCCAAAAGAACTTCAGAAGAGGCATGAGAGAATCCAAAAACATCTAAAAATAATAGAAGAGAGATATAAAGAATATGTTTCTTTGGAAAAAAAGATTCTAGAAAAATAATGAGAAAATTAAGATCAAAAAAAGTAGTAGCGGCAATGCCCCCGTACAAATCCCTTCAGGATTATACGGGGCAAGCAGGCGGTTCTGCTAAAAAGAAAGTTATAGTAGCCATGTCGGGAGGGATTGATAGTTCCGTGGCGGCTGCCCTTCTAAAAAGGGCTAGTTTTGATGTTATTGGAATTTTTATGAAATTTTGGTCTGAACCTTCAAAAGATGGATTGCAAGGAGCCTGGAATAGATGCTGTTCACCTGAGGCTGAAAGAAGGGCAAGAAAGGTGGCAAAAATTTTAAAAATTCCTTTTTATATTTTTAATTTTGAAAAAGAATTTAAAAAAAGAATTGTCGATTATTTTTTAAAAGAACATAAAGCAGGTCTGACCCCGAATCCATGTATAGTTTGTAATAAAGAAATCAAATTTGGGTTATTGCTAGAAAAAGCTCTGGCCCTTGATGCTGACTTCGTAGCCACTGGTCATTATGCTTTGATTAAAAAGAGAAAAGACGGAATTCACTTACTTCGAGGAAAAGATAAAAATAAAGACCAGTCTTATTTTCTTTGGCAGCTAAATCAAAAACAATTAAAGCAGATTTTGTTTCCAATTGGAGAATATACTAAAGATGAGGTTAGAAAATTGGCAAAAAATTTTAAATTACCCCTTTCTAATATTCCAGAATCAATGGAGATTTGTTTTATAAGAACGACTGTAAACGATTTTTTGAAAACACACTTGAAGGGAAGGCCGGGCCCCATAGCAGAACCCCGAACAGAAGCAAGCTTTATACGGGGCAGGCAAGTTCACTACGGGGTAAAAAAAATTGTTGGACAACATCAAGGGTTGTGGTTCTACACAATCGGCCAGAGAAAAGGAATAGAGCTTCCATGTGGTCCCTATTACGTGCTAGACAAAAATTTAAAGAAAAATCTTTTAATTGTTACCAAAAATCAAAAAGATTTATACAAAAAAAAGCTTTTGGCTAAAGACGTTAACTGGATTTCTGGGAAAGAACCAAAACTTCCTTTAAAAATAAGAGCAAAAATTCGCTATCGCCATCAACCAGCCTCAGCTATAATAACTAAAAACCTAGAACCTAAAACCTATACCCTGAAATTTAACAAATCCCAGCGAGCAATCACTCCTGGCCAATCAGTAGTTTTTTTAAAGGGCCAAGAAGTTTTAGGTGGAGGGATAATTATCTGAAATAAAAAACCATCCTATATTAGTAGTAGGAAGCTCTTTTCTTTTAAGAAAATATAAATTAAAATAAAAAATATGAGGAAAAAGTGGATTTTTGCAATTTTAGTTTTGCTTTTTGCCTTGGGTAGTTTCAATTTTGTTTTTTCTCAATCCGAAAAAATCCAGATTAATTTCTTTTATAGTGCTGTTTGTCCTCATTGTGCCGAGGAAAAAGAGTTTCTGGATAGCTTAGAGAAAAAATATCCGGAAATTGAGGTGAAAGCATACGAAGTAATTTCCAATGCAGAAAATAAAGAAATTTTAAATGATTTTTATGAGAAGTATCAAGTGCCCACAGGAAGGCGAGGGTGGGTGCCAGTAACCTTTACTCCTACTAAATATTTTATTGGTTTTAATCAACAGATTGCTAAAGAGATAGAGAGTTGCATAAAAGAGTGTTTAGGAGAAGAAGATACAGCTTCCCACAAAATCAAAATTCCATTTTTTGGAGAAGTTGATATTTTGAAAATGTCTTTACCGATCCTGACCATAACTCTGGGAGCTCTGGATGGATTAAATCCCTGCGCAATGTGGGTTTTATTATTTTTGATTACCCTTTTAATAAATACTCGATCCCGAAAGAAAATGTGGCTAATTGGAGGAATTTTTATTTTAGCTTCGGGCGTAGTTTATTTTCTAATTTTGTCTGCCTGGTTGAATTTGTTTTTAGTAATATCTTATGTAAATTTAACCAGAATCTTAATTGGAATCTTGGCAATTGGAGTAGGAGTTTGGCAAATTAAAAATTTTATTAGTTATCATCCCGGCGTTTGTAAAGTTTTAGGAATGAAATCAAGAATTGAGCGTGGATTAAAGGAGAGGGCTGAAAAAATAGTTACCTCTCCATTTACTCTGGCAATGATAGGTGGATTAATTATTTTAGCTTTAGGAGTAAACTTGGTTGAATTTTTTTGCTCAGCCGGCTTGCCAGCTATTTATACTCGAGTTCTAGCCCTTTACCCCTTAAGTACTTTTAGTTATTATTTCTATCTTTTACTTTATACTCTTATTTTTATGTTAGATGATTTAATAATTTTTTCTTTGGCAGTGATCACTTTGAGTAGAATTGGTTTTACTGAAAAATACAATTATTGGGCCACTTTGATTGGAGGATTATTAATACTTGCTTTGGGAATTTTGTTAATCTTTAAACCCGAAATTTTGATGTTTGGCTAAATAAAATAAAGGTCGATTGATGAATTATTAATATTTATTAATGAATTATTATGGATTTAAAAGATAAAGTAGCCATTATTACTGGTGCTCGGCGGGGAATGGGTAGGACTCATGCTTTAGTTTTAGCTAAAGCCGGAGCGAAAGTAGTAGTTTCAGATATTTCAGAAAAAGATTGTCAAAAAGTTGTAGAAGAAATTAAAAAGGGAGGAGGCCAAGCTCTTGCCATAAAATGTGATGTTTCAAAAAAAGAAGAAGTGGATGAGATGGTTAAAAAAACAGTTGAGGAATTTGGTAAAGTGGATATTTTGGTAAATAATGCTGGAATTGCTCAATTCAAGCCCTTTTTAGAATTGACTGAAGAAGAATGGGACAGAACTTTGGATATTAATTTGAAAGGATACTTTTTATGTGCTCAAGCAGCAGCCAAGGAAATGGCAAAGCAAAAATCAGGAGTTATTATCAATATCGCTTCAGTAGCTATGGGACAGCAGGGGATTGGTTTTCCAAATATCGTCCATTACTGTGCTTCAAAAGGAGGGATTGCAGCGATGACTGAGGCCTTGGCAGTGGAATTGGCCCCTCATAATATCCGGGTTAATACTATTGCTCCAGGAATGATTGAGACCCCAATGATTGATCCAATAAAAAAAGATCTAAAGACAATGGAAGCAATGTTGGCCAGACTTCCAATGCGCCGAGTTGGAAAACCAGAAGAAGTATCAAATTTAGTTTTGTTTTTAGCTTCAGAAGCAAGTTCTTACATAACCGGTTCAACAGTAGTAATTGATGGAGGGTGGCTCGCTGGGTAGCGAGATGATCTTTGCACAGAGGGGGTCGGGGAGATTGCCTGCCCGCCATAAGCCTGTCATAGTTTTGTAATATGTTCTTCCAAGACTTAAGGAACTTTGGATGTTCATCTATTCTACATTGGCAGGCAGATGGCAGCGGGGGTATCTCTCCGTGTAGGAAAACAGCGAGCCAAAGGCGAGCGACTATGTTCATAAGATGTATAAATTAATCTACATCACAACTACTAATGAAAAAGAGGCTAAGAGAATAGCCGAAGTATTGGTTGAAGAAAGATTGGCAGCGTGTGTTAATAGATTCCCCATAAAGTCGATTTATCGATGGGCAGAAAAAATTCAGAGAGAGAGTGAGATAGCTCTGATAGTTAAAACAAAAGATGAATTAGTTGATAAAGTTATCAAAAGAGTAAAAGAATTACATTCTTATGAAGTCCCCTGTATAATTTCGATATCAATCGAAAAAGGTTATTCAAAATTTTTAAAATGGGTTGATAAAGAAACAAAATAATATGCCCAAAATTACGAAAAACACAACTTTAGCTGAGATTTTTAAATTTCCAGAGGCTAAGGAAATTTTGGCAAAATACAATTTGCCTTGTTTGGGCTGTCCTTTGGCCAAATTTGAAATGGAAAATTTAAAAATTGGAGATATCTGCAAGATGTATAGTATTGATTTGGAAAATTTATTAAAAGAATTAAATGAGCGCCCGAAGGGCGAGCGACTACGTTCTCATGAGTAATCGAAACTTTTTTTTAGATAGTCAAAAACAACTCAGGGAAATTGCTGATATTTTGAAGATAGAACCGGAAATTCTTCAAGAATTAGAAGAGCCTCATCGAGTGATTAAATTTCAAATTCCAGTTCAGATGGATAATGGAAAGGTCAAGATTTTTTTCGGATTTAGATGCCAGCACAATAATGCCTTAGGTCCCTATAAAGGAGGAATTCGTTTTCATCCAGAAGTTTCTGAAGACGAAATTAAGGCCTTATCGATGCTCATGACCTGGAAATGTTCTTTAGTAGACCTTCCTTTCGGTGGTGGAAAAGGAGGAGTGATTGTAAATCCTCGGAAATTAAGCAGAGGAGAATTAAAAAGACTTTCCAGAGGATATGTTCAAGGAATTTTTCCTTTAATAGGGCCAGAGAATGATGTTCCAGCACCTGATGTCAATACCAATGCCCAGATTATGGCCTGGATGACAGAGGAGTATTCTAAATTAAAAGGTAAAGATACCCCAGCTGCTTTTACTGGAAAACCGCCAGAACTTTGGGGTTTAAAGGGTAGAGAAGAGGCAACAGGATATGGGGGAGTAATAATTCTCAAAAAATTACAACAAATATTTGGTTTTAAACCAAAAGAAACAACTTTGGCCGTTCAGGGCTTTGGAAATGTTGGTTTTAATTTTACCCGTTTTGCTGCCCACGATGGTTACAAAATTATAGCCACCTCTGAACGAGAAGGAGGAATTTATGTAGAAAAAGGCCTTAATCCCGAACAGACCCTTCGTTGTCTAGCGGAGAAAGGCAGAATTGCTGGATGTTATTGCATAGGTTCAGTTTGTGATTTAAGCTATGGAAAACAAATTACCAATGAGGAACTCTTAGAAATGGAAGTTGATGTTTTAGTTCCAGCAGCTGTCGAGAATGTTATCACCAAAGAGAACGCTCCCAAAATTAAAGCCAAATATGTTATTGAGATGGCGAATTCGCCGGTTACTGCTACAGCGGAAGCTATCTTAGAAAAAAGAGGTGTCAAGGCAGTACCCGACATTTTAGCTAATTCCGGCGGAGTAATCGCTTCTTATTTTGAATGGCTGCAATCGAAACAAAAAATTTTGTGGGAAAAAGAGAAAGTGTTAAAAGAACTCTCAGCAACTTTAGAAAAATCTTTTAAAAAAGTTTGGGGCCTATCTGAAAAAGAAAAAATAGGCCTTAGAAAAGCAGCCTATGTTTTAGCTATAGATCGAGTAGCCAAGGCAATGAGGAGCTAAATATATCAGAATTGACTTTAACTAATTAGAGCTTTGAAATGCTGTGAGGGCTTGACTACCCTTTTTGCTTAAATTAAGGTAAAATAAAGCTGTGTCCACCTAACTTTCGCTGTGGATAACTTTTGTCCTCTTAATTTCGTGGTGAAAGTTGGGTGGGTTGTTAAAAGGTCGGTTTTGTAAAAAGTTTAAAACTTATAACGCACAAGGTGCGATATATCGGCTAAAGGCCGTTATAAAATATTATGGAAGCTTATTGTGTTAAATGTAAAAAGAAGCGAGAGATGGAGGATGTACAAGAGATAATCATGAAAGGTAAAGGAACATCAAAGAGAAGAGCTGCAAAGGGCACTTGTCCTACTTGCGGGACAAAGATGTTTAGGATTTTAGGAAAAGCTTAAAAATTGAGAAGCAAAAATTTATTTTAGATCAAAACCACAAGTCTTGTGGTTTTGGTTGTTTTTTTATAATTGAAATTTATCTCCTTACGAAGTTAATAGAATATATCATCTAAGGTCTGAGTTGGAATGAAAGTTTAAAGGTTCGAGTCCTACCGCCGGAGCAGGCTTGTGCTCGGTTCGAGTGACCGAGACGCATAAAAAATCGCCAAGAAGGCGGTTTTTTGGTAAAATAATTAATCATGGAGAAGGTAAGTTTCAAAAATTCACGCAATCTTAATTTGGTCGGGAATCTACATTCTGCAGACAGTAATTCTATCATCATAATGGCTCACGGATTTACTGGCGATAAGTCAGAATGGGGGAGATTTGATAAAACAGCTGAAGCCTTTAATGAGGCGGGATACAATGTGTTAGCCTTTGATTTCAGTGGTTCAGGAGAAAGTGATGATGATTCTTTAACAGTGGGGAAACAAGTTGATGATTTAAATTGTGCGATTAAATTTGTTTTAGATAAAGGGTTCGAGGATATTGGGTTACTTGGTTTAAGTCTTGGCGGTCTCGTTTCTCTCAAGACTTATTCTCCTGAGAAGAACATCGAGACAATGGTTTTGTGGGCACCAGTAACAGCTAAAAAAGAAAACTACGTTATTAAGAAGAAATTCAGTCCAGAAGAATTAAAAGAATTAAGAGAAAAAGGATATATAACAAAAATAATGGAGGCAGGCGTTCGTAAGAAAATAATCATTGATAAGCAAATGATATATGACAGAGAAACCGTAGACCAGAAGGAATTATTATCCAACATTGACTGTCCTATTTTAATTATTCACGGAAACCAAGACGAAAGCGTTCCTTTAGAAGACTCAAAAAGGGCAATTAAATATCTTTCTCCAGAATCCAAATTAGAAATTATTGAAGAAGCAGATCATCAATTCACCGAACAATTAGATACCATTATTAGCTTAACCACTAACTGGTTTAAACAGCGCTTGAGCTAACTTAATCCCTAAACTAAGCTTCAATTCTTCTAATTCTTCTCTAATTTCCCCCCAATTCACAGCTCTGAATGCGTCCAATAGGGGAGCTTTTTTATTTTCGCCCGTTACCCGTCCAATAGGTTTTAGTTTGATATAAAAAAAGAGCCAGTTGTATTCGGCTCTATTGCCTGATTTATGGGTGCGGTAATGCTACTATCTGTTCTTGTTTTGTTTCTTTGAATTCTTTTAATGCTTTGAGTATAGCTTTAGCGTTATCAATGTGCCAACTATGGTGTATTTGAGGTTTTCTAAGCTCAACATAGAAATACTCCGTTGAGTCCTTGAAAAATTTTACCGCAATTATCTCTGTTTCAAAATTGTTTCCGTTGGTTATTTCTTGTAGACCCTTAATCACATCATCTAAGGACCCAAGAGGTATTCTGATACCGCCAAACGAGTGTTCTGAGTCATATGTCATTGCGAACTTGTCATTTTCTTGATAAATCCTACTGCTCATTTCTATCTCTCCATATTGTTAAGGAACAATCTTAAACTATCAGGTTTTACCAAATTCGTCAAGGACAATGTTTTAGCTAATTAGTTAGTAGATAAGGGAGCCAAATTAAATCCTAAGCTAAGCCTTAATTCTTCTAATCCTTCCTTAATTTCCTTCCAATTTAAAGTTCTGAATGCGTCCAATAGGGGGAGCCGCCGCCACCCCGAGAGTTTTTCTCGGGGTTTTGTTGTATAATTTAATATATGATTAGAGAATCATTTAAAACAGGACTAAGCTTTGGTTTAACTTCTGGAATTATAACGACGCTTGGATTAATGGTAGGACTCCATTCTGGCACTCATTCAAAGCTCGCAGTTATCGGCGGCATATTAACAATAGCAATAGCAGACGCATTCTCAGATGCACTGGGTATTCATATTTCTGAAGAATCCGAGGCTAAACATACTGAAAAAGAGATATGGGAATCAACGATTTCTACTTTTCTCTCTAAATTCTTGTTTGCTTTAGTGTTTATTATTCCGGTTTTGCGTTTTAAGCTTTCGACGGCAATCATGATAAGTGTAATCTTTGGGATGTTAATGGTAGGTATTCTAAGTTTTAACATCGCTAATGAACAAAAAGTAAAACCTTGGAAGGCAGTTGTAGAGCACTTAATTGTCACACTATTAGTTATAGTTATAACTCATTATATTGGTGATTGGATGTCTTCTACTTTCGGTTAGTTAATTTTTAATAACTGCTTTATTCTTATCAAGGTAACCTCAGGATATTTAAACACTTCTTCCCATCTCAAGGTTCTAAAATCGTCCGCTAGACCGAGCAGGCTAGTGCTCGGTTCGAGCGACCGAGCCGCATGATCAAAATATAATAGACAGACGAATCGCCAAGAAGGCGGTTTTTTGATAGAATGTGAATATGAAAAAAGGTGTTAATGTTATCATCACAGACGATAAAAATAGGGTGCTTGTTCTAAAAAGAAGTTCACATGCTAAATCCTCTCCAAATCTATGGAACCTGCTAGGTGGAAATGTTGGAAATAGCGAGACTTTGAAAGAAGCAGTAAAGAGAGAAGCGAGAGAAGAGACTAATTTAGAAGTAGAATCCCACAACGACTATTTTTTTATTTATTATTATCCCCACGGGACGAAAGAAAATGCCCATACTGCTGTATATGCCTTTAAAGTTAAACTAATTAGTAGAAGGATTAGATTAGATAAAACCCATACTGAATTTAAATGGGTTTCCAGAGATAACTGGCAAAGTTTAGATTATACCCCAAGCGGTGCGGCCACTTTGAGAGAATTCTTTAAATAACAGATTCTACCGCTGGGAATCTCTCCCAAAACCAAGTTCTAACTTTGTACCATCCCCGGAGTAGAGATTTTCAAGTCTATTCAGGGTTTGTTTTTAATTTAATTTGACAAAAGAAGTACGACGTGTATACTTAAATCACTTTTCTTTTTATAAAAAAGAATGTCGTACTTCCTAAGTCTTACGTTGAGTCTCTTATCTGTGAGAGCTTAGAAGTAGGTCGGTAAGTTTAATAAATTAATTTTTTTTAAAAAAAAGATGACAAATAAGGTTTATGTAGGAAGTCTTTCTTTTGACACGACTGAAGATACTTTAAAAGATTTGTTTTCCCAGGCAGGTACAGTAAATTCTGTCTCTATCGTAATAGATAAATTTTCTGGCAGATCAAAGGGGTTTGCATTCGTGGAGATGTCTTCAGAAAAAGAAGCAAAAAAAGCGATAGAAATGTTTAATGGAAAAGAATTAGACGGAAGGAACATTGTAGTAGATGAAGCCAAGCCGATGGCAAAGAAACCTTTCAGAAAATTCTCTGGCGATCGCAAGGGATTTGGTAGAAAAAGGTTTTAGGAAGAAGACTAAAAATCAAACAACAAAGAACCTTTCACAAAAGGTTCTTTTGTCTTAGACACTCCTCTTCTATTATTGACAAATTAATTTTTAACGAGAATTCTTTTTGTTTACCGGAGATGCCCATAAATCAGTGGAGAAAAAACTTTTAGAAAAAGGGGTTGAGCTTGACTCCGATATTTTAAAAGTTGGACATCATGGTTCAAAGACTTCAACTTCTGAAGAATTTTTAGGAAAAGTTTCGCCAGAAATCGCTGTTTTACAGGTTGAAGAAAATAAATATGGACATCCAGGTCCAGGGGTATTGGAAAAATTAAAAATTTTTGGTATAAAGATCTTAAGAACAGATAAAATGGCGATATAAAAATAATTAGCGATGGAATAAGGTTTAAGTATGAAACAGCAGTTCCCAATTTTTAAAACAAAAATTACAGGCGTTTCTCGCCTATTTGATTTATCTGATCCTGAAAATTGTAAGGAATATTTTAAATTAAAAGCTGGAGCGGAAATTAAAAAATTAAGAGATTATTTGAAAGAAAATACCTTTATTGCTTATCTTTTAGGGAAAAAGGGTTCCGGTAAAGGAACTTATTCTAAGTCGTTCATAGAAATAGTTGATCCCCAGCGAGCAAGACATGTTTCCATTGGTGATGTTGTCAGGAATGTTCATCGAGAAATATCAAACGAGAATAAGAAAAGAGAATTAATCGATTGGCTGTCAGAGAATTACCGGGGTTATATTTCGATTGATCAGGGAATTCAGGCTCTTTTGAATCGAAACACGGAAACACTTTTACCAACTGAGTTTATCTTAGCTTTAGTTAAGAGAGAAATAACTAAAATAGGAAGAAAAGCTCTTTTTATTGATGGTTTTCCTCGGGGTTTAGATCAAATATCATATTCACTATTTTTTAGAGATCTCATTGATTATCGAGAGGATCCGGATATTTTCATTCTCATCGATGTTCCCGAGGCAGTGATTAACGAAAGAATAAAACACCGAGTAGTTTGTCCTATTTGCCAAGCTCCTAGAAATTTAAAACTGTTTCCGACAAAAGAAGTAGGTTTCGATAAAAAGCAGGGAAAATTTTATTTAATCTGTGGTAACCCTGATTGTAAAGGAAAAAAAATGGTTTCAAAAGAAGGTGATGAGTTAGGAATAGAGCCAATAAGAGAACGTCTGAAGATGGACGAGAAATTAATAAAGCAAGCATTTTCACTTTACGGAATTCCGAAAATTCTTTTAAGGAATTCAGTTCCAACAGAATTGGCAAAAGGTTATATTGATGATTATGAAATTACTCCAGAATATAGTTATCAAGGGGACGAGAAAAACAAAAAGGTTAAAATAATTAAAAAACCCTGGATAGTTTTAGATGATGAAAAGATTAAATCTTTTAGTCTGTTGCCTCAACCAGTAGTAGTTTCTTTGATTAAACAAATGATAGATGTTCTGAATCTCTGAGGACTGTGGACATCTTAGAGAAATGAATAAAGTTTAGAAACTTGACAACCTTTTTTAAAAAAGATAATATTGAATTAGCCCTGCTAATTTTTCTAGCTGATTCGGGAACAAATACGTTTTTAGGGAGCCTGATATGAGTGTGGCTCGAGGGCTACACCTTGGGCACCCACCTGGATTTTTTTCCGGAAAGACTCTCTAGAAAGAAAGGCAGGGCTTTTTGATTTATAAAATTAATTTCTCTTTACTTCTGCTAAAATTTTTTTAACTCTTTCTTTTATTGACATTACCAGAATATTAATTACTTCATATCCAAGGTTCTCATAACACTCTTTTAATAGTTCATTTAGATTATTAACTGTTTGTTTATCTTCAGTCCTCGCGTAATCTTTCTCAAATGGAAGTGGTTCTAAAAAGAATATTTTTCGGTATTTTCTTTTCTGACATAACTCCATAATTTCTTTAGGATCTATTCCACAAATTTGGTAATAAGCGATGCTATCTGGAATTGCTCTATCGAAAAAAATTATTTTATCCTTTGGTAAATTATTTTCTATTTCAATTTTCATTTCTAAAACTTTTCTTTGGAATTCTGCCTCATTTTTTCTAATTTCCTCTACAGTTTTTCCTTTACTGATTTCTTTATCTATTAGAACCCTAGCAGTTTCAGGAATTACAATGTAACCTGATTTTGATAATTTATTGATTACTGTTGTTTTTCCCGAAGAGGGTCCACCAGTTATTACATACCAATTATTCTGTCTCATATTAAAAAGTCGGGGCACCCAGGCTCGAACCGGGAATCGCCCCGCACTATAACTTTGTTAAATACGGGGCAGGCACGCATCTTTACCCCGCACTAAATTTTGCATGTCGGGGTGCCGGGAATCGCACCCGGGTCACAGGACCCCCAGCCCTGTATAATAACTGTTATACTACACCCCGATTTTATTTTCTTTTTGATAAAGTTTTAATGCATTTAGCACAAGCTAAAATTCGCTTACCGGCAAATTTCCGATAAGCTTCTTTTTTTATATCAGTAGGAATTCTGACCCATTGTAAATTAGGATAAACCCTTCTTTTTATTGTAGGGTTATATTTTCCTCTGAGTTTCACTAATCTCCAGATTAATCTTGATTTTTTACCGCAAATAGCGCACTTTTTTGCCATAATGATATTAAAATTATTAATAAATTTGCTTTCTTCCTTACCTTTATAGGTATTTTTATGGCAAAAAATCAGAAAGGGGTCGGGGAAACTGGGTGTTTCCCCGTGTAGGAAAACAGGCTTTCGCTGAAAGCGAAAACGTTAGAAACCGAGAGGTTTCTAAGGAGCGGTGTTAGTCGAGCGAAGCGAGACGTGCCGCGACTTTTTGCCATATTTTTATTTTACTGATTTTTTAAATTTTAACAAGGTAATACATGCTCCATATCGATCCGTACATTACCAGTTAGAAATGTTTAAACTGGAAGATTAAACATTGGCGAATTCATTGGGTTGGCAGGTTTAGGTGTGCTATAGTAAAAAAATGGAAACCATTATTTTTTCTCTGATTATTTTATTTTTTTCAATTGTCATCCATGAAGTTTCTCATGGAGTAATGGCAGATTATTTAGGAGATCCAACAGCAAAATATGCTGGTCGTCTTTCTTTAAATCCCATTCGACATTTAGATCCTTTCGGCTCAATTATTCTGCCTTTAATAACCTATTTTCTTTTTGGTTTTCCAATTGGGGCGGCAAAGCCGGTTCCGATAAATCCATATAATTTTCGAAATCCCAAATACGATGGAGTTAAGGTTGCTTTAGCTGGTCCAGGAGCAAATCTTTTTATAGCTTTATTTTTTGGTTTAGTAATACGATTTTTTCCAGCGCTATCTGCCTTTCCTGGCTTTTATTTAATGTTTAGCTACATCGTCACTATAAATCTACTTTTAGCAATATTTAATTTATTACCTGTTCCTCCCTTGGATGGTTCTCACGTACTTTTTGCTTTACTTCCTCGTTCGATGGAGAATATCAAAATTTTCCTGCGGCGGTACTGGCTTTTTGTTTTATTTTTTTTAATTTTTTCTCTTCAATTGATATGGCCATTAATTCTTGGACTATTACGTTGGATTTTCCAATTAATTGTTGGTGTGCCAGTACCGTTTTTTTAGGATTGACTTTTAAATTTATTTGTGTTAAATTGTAATTTGATATGCCAACCGTTCATCAACTTATTAAAAAAGGTAGAAAAAAAATTAAAAAGCGTGCCAGAACGCCGGCTTTGAAATTTAGTTTTAATCCCTTAAAAAATCGACAAATAAAATATTCTTCTCCGTTTAAAAGAGGGGTTTGTTTAAAAGTTTTTACTGCCACTCCTAAAAAACCAAACTCGGCTTTAAGGAAAGTGGCTAGAGTAAGACTAACCAATGGAATGGAAATTACTGCCTATATTCCTGGAGAAGGTCATAATTTACAAGAGCACTCAGTGGTTTTAGTTAGGGGAGGGAGAGTTAAGGATTTACCAGGAATAAGGTATCATATAGTGAGAGGAATTTTAGATACAGAGGGAGTTAAGGGAAGAAAACAGCAGAGATCAAAGTATGGAACCAAACGTGAAAAATAATTATGCGCCAGAAGAAAACAAAAAGAAACATTCCTCCTGATCCAGTTTATAATAATGTCACTGTGGCCAAATTCATCAATCAAGTGATGAGACGGGGTAAAAAAACTATTGCCAGAAAAATTGTCTATCAAACCTTTGACATTATTAAAGAAAAGACCCAAAAAGATTCTTTGGAGATTTTTGATTTAGCCTTAAGAAACGCTGCTCCTTTTCTTGAAGTAAAACCAAGAAGGATTGGGGGGGCAACCTATCAGGTTCCGAGGGAGGTTAGGGGGGAGAGAAGATTGACTTTAGCCATGCGTTGGATAATTCAGGCATCCAAATCAAAAAAGGGAAGGCCAATGAGCGAGAAATTAGCCGAGGAATTAATTGCAGCTTCCAATAACACTGGGGCAGCAGTAAAAAAGAAAACTAACATGCATCGTATGGCCGAAGCTAATCGTGCATTCGCCCATTTCGCGTGGTAGATCGCTCGGTAACTAAGTTTTCAAAGTACCGACCCTCAAAATCCCAGCGAGATTTTGGGGTCTGCGTTCTCGGCAGCCGACTCGCCTTCGGCGAGACCCTGCTCAGCTGCCTCCGAAAGCTACTTTGAAACTTATTACCTCGCTTAAGAGTTTCTGCAGATGGTCCCAAAAGTCAATTTCCTCGCTAGGGGATATTTGTTTAATGTTAGAATGTTTAGATGAACTTATGCCACGTACTTATCCAATGGAAAAATATCGAGATATCGGAATTATTGCCCATATTGACGCTGGCAAGACAACCGTCACCGAGCGGATTTTGTTTTACACCAGAGTTTCTCATAAGATGGGGGAAGTCCACGATGGAGAAGCAATTATGGATTGGATGATCCAAGAAAGAGAGCGGGGGATTACTATTAGCGCTGCTGCCACTACCTGTTTCTGGACTCCCCGAGGTTTCTTAAAAGAAGGAGCTCAACAATCGCAAAGCGATTTGGAATATAGAATTAATATCATTGATACTCCTGGCCACATTGATTTTACAGCTGAAGTCCAAAGATCCTTGCGGGTCTTAGATGGAGCAGTGGTGGTTTTTGATGGAGTGGCAGGAGTTGAACCTCAATCAGAGACGGTCTGGCGTCAGGCAGATAGATTTAAAGTACCTAGAATTTGCTTTATTAATAAAATGGATAGAATTGGAGCTTCTTTTGAGAAAAGTCTTCAATCAATTTGGCAGAAATTATCACCCAATGCCACCGCTCTTCAGATACCTGTAGGCGAGGAAGATAAATTTGAGGGAGTGATTGATCTTTTAGAGATGAAAGCCTTAAGATTCGAAGGTGATTTTGGCCAAATAGTTAAAACTGAGGATATCCCCAAGGATTTATTAGAAAAAGCTAAAAAGTGGAGAGAAAAATTAGTTGAAAAAATTGCAGCCGAAGATGCAGAAATTTTAGAGAAATATTTGGCAAAAAAAGAATTTTCAGCTGACGAACTCAGAAAAGCTTTAAGAAGAGCAACAATAGAATATAAACTTATTCCCGTTTTTTGTGGAGCATCCTTAAGAAATAAAGGAATTCAACCATTATTAGATGGAGTTTGTGATTTTCTTCCCAGTCCCGCTGACCTTCCTCCGGTTAAAGGAATTGATCCTAAAACTGGTCAGGAAGTTGAGAGGCGATCTGCCGATTCAGAACCATTTTCTGCCCTGGTTTTTAAAGTTGCCGCCGACCCTTATATTGGCACACTAACCTATTTTCGAGTTTATTCGGGATATTTAAAAAGAGGATCTTATGTTTTAAATCCAACTGCTGGGGAGAAAGAGAGAATAGGCCGAATCTTAAGAATGCATGCTAATAAAAGAGAAGAAGTTCAAGAAGTCTTTGCCGGAGATATTGGGGCTACCATCGGATTGAAAAGAACCTCTACCGGTCACACCCTCTGTAGTGAGGCCCATCCAATTTTACTCGAGAAGATTACCTTTCCTGAACCAGTCATTTCTATTAGGATTGAGCCAAAAACTAAACAAGACCAAGAAAAAATGAGTCAGGCATTAAAAAAACTGTCTGGAGAAGACCCAACTTTTAAAACTAAACAGGATTTAGAAACTGGGGAGACAATTATTTCTGGAATGGGTGAATTACATCTTGAAATTATTACTGATCGAATGAAAAGAGAATTCAGGGTCGAGAGCAATGTTGGAAAACCCCAGGTTGCCTATAAAGAAACAATAGAAGAGGAATCGACAGCGGAAGGAAAATATATCAGGCAATCGGGGGGTCGAGGTCAATACGGTCATGTTTGGTTAAAAGTTGAGCCAAAGAAGCGAGGGGAGGGATTTGAATTTGTTGATAAAATTAAAGGAGGAATTATTCCTAAAGAATTTATTCCGGCAGTTGAAAAAGGTGTAAAAGAAGCTCTGGGAAAAGGAATTTTGGCTGGCTATCCGATGGTTGATATGAAAGTAACTCTCTATGACGGTTCTTTTCATGAGGTTGATTCTTCAGAAATGGCTTTTAAAATCGCAGGTTCCGCCGCTCTTCAGGAAGCATCAAAAAGAGCAAAATTGGTCTTGCTCGAGCCAATTATGAGATTAGAGGTGATTATTCCCTCAGAATTTTTTGGTGATACTATTGCTGATTTGGCAGCTAGGCGAGGAAAGATTGAAGAAACCAAGGATAGAATAAATCTGAAAGTTATTGATGCTAAAGTTCCCTTATCTGAGATGTTTGGTTATGCCACTGCCTTACGTTCTTTGACCGAGGGAAGAGGAACATTCACTATGGAATTCGATCATTATGAAGGAGTACCAGAAAATATCACTCAAGAAATAATTGAGGGAAAAAGAAAATAATACTCCAAATCGCATTCGCGATTTGGAGACCACAAAAATTATACCTCTAGGGATATTTTTCGCTAACGCTCAAAATATGAAAAAAATTAAGACAAAAATTAAAGTAGTTGGAGTAGGAGGGTCAGGTTCAAATGCCATTACAAGAATGATGAAATCTAAAATAAAGGGAGTAGATTTGATTGCTATGAATACTGATATTCAGGACCTTAAAAAAACTCGGGCCCACTTTAAACTCAGAATTGGAAAAAGTTTAACTAAGGGTCTGGGAACAGGAATGAATCCAGAAATTGGCAGGGCAGCGGCTGTTGAGCAAAGTAAAGAAATTTCTGACATTTTAAAAGGTTCTGATATGGTTTTTATTACCTGTGGTCTGGGAGGGGGCTCTGGAACAGGAGCCTCTCCAGTTGTTGCTGAGATTGCCAAAAAACAAGGGGCTTTAACCATGGCTGTAGTAACTAAACCTTTTTCTTTTGAGGGGTTTTTTCGAGAGAACATTGCAAAAACTGGCCTCAAAGAACTAAAAGAAAAAGTTGACAGTTTAATTTCTATTTCCAATGATAAACTTCTTTCAGTTTTAGATGCCAATATTTCTCTCTCAAATGCCTTTTGGGTTTGTGATGATATTTTAAGGCAGGCGGTTCAGGGAATTTCCGATTTAATTTTGCTTCCCGGTATCATTAATGTTGATTTTGCTGACGTGAAAGCCGTTCTAAAAGATTCAGGCACAGCTTTATTTGGAATAGGCCGGGCTAGAGGTCAAAAGCGAGCCGAAGAAGCAGCGATTGCAGCAATTAATTCTCCTTTACTTGATATATCTTGTACAGGAGCAAAAGGAGTCTTATTTAATATTTCCGGTGATAGAGATATTAGCCTTTCTGAAATTGATGAGGTGGCTAAGGTTATTACTCAAGAAATAAATCCTGAAGCCAAAGTAATCTTTGGAGCGGTTCAGAGCGAAAGATTAAAAAAAGGAGAAATAAAAGTAACAGTCATTGCCACCGGTTTTTAGTGGACCCCTTTTTCAGACTACAACTCGCCCACCACATCCTCCCACTCGCTTCGCGAGCGGGCCCCTAGGTGTCCAACCGCCAAAATTTAAAGGTGTCGCTCGCCCGGGACCTTATAACCCGTGGCTTCGCGACAAAATTATAGTTATCCACAATTTTTTTCTTTGACAGTGGTTTGACCCTGTTTTTCTTTTGAGTTAAGATAGACTAATCTTTATTAAAAAGGATTTTTTTTATCACAAGAACATGCTAAAAAATAAAATCACTAAGGTTCAAAAGAGAGACGGCACAATTGTCGAATTTGATCAAGCAAAAATTACAGATGCTGTTTTTAAAGCCATAACTGCCACCGGTAAAGGTGATGGAAAAAGAGCAAAAAGACTTTCTAATAAGATAGTAAAGATTTTAAACCGTCGCTTTAAGAAAGATGAGATTCCTCAAGTCGAGCAGATTCAGGATATTGTTGAAGAAATTCTAATTTTAGAAGGCCTGGTCGAAACCGCCAGGTCTTATATTTTATATCGAGAACAGAGAAGAAGAATAAGGGAGGCAACAGCAGTTATTGATGAATCAACAGAGATGGTTGATAGATATTTACGGGAGCTCGATTGGCAAGTTTATGAAAATGCCAATATGACCTATTCTCTCCAAGGATTAAATCAATATGGAATGGCAGCCATTGCTAAAAAATACTGGTTAAATAAAATCTATCCAAAGGAAATAAGGGAAGCTGCCGTTAACGAGGATTTTCATATCCATAATTTAGAAACCCTTGCTTGCTACTGTATGGGTTGGGATCTTTATGATTTACTTTCGCGTGGTTTTGGCGGAGTTGCAGGAAAGTTGGAATGCCGACCAGCAAAACATCTTAGCACGGCTTTGGGTCAATTGGTGAATTTCCTTTATACACTCCAGGGCGAGACAGCAGGAGCTAATGCCGTTTCAAATTTTGATACTTTGCTTGCCCCTTTCATTCGTTACGACAGATTAAACTATTTAGAAGTCAAACAAGCAATGCAAGAATTTTTGTATAACTCCATGGTACCAACAAGAGTGGGCTTCCAAACTCCATTTTTAAATGTGACCTTGGATATTAAGCCACCAGAATTTTTGGCGAAGCAGCCAGTAATTATTGGTGGTAAACCTCAGAAGGAAACTTATGGCGAATTTCAGGAAGAAATAAATGTATTTAATCGGGCTTTTTATGAAGTATTAATAGAAGGCGATGCTAAAAACCGACCTTTTACTTTTCCTATTCCCACCGTGAGCATTACCAAAGACTTTGATTGGGATAATCCTGCTTTAAATCCGCTATGGGAAGCAACGGCAAAATATGGCGTAAATTATTTTAGTAATTTTATCCAGTCAGATATGAAACCAGAAGACTTTACGTCAATGTGTTGCAGGCTTCGTTTGTCAAATAAAGAACTTTACAAAAGAGGTGGGGGATTGTTTGGCTCAGCTCCTCTTACTGGCAGTGTCGGGGTGGTAACCATAAATATGCCTCGAATTGGATATCTTTCTAAAACTAAAAAAGAATTTTTTGAAAGATTAGCTCGTTTAATGAATTTAGCTAAAGAAAGTTTGGAAATTAAAAGGAAGGCCTTAGAAGATTTTATGGAAAAAGGCCTCTATCCTTATTCAAAATACTATTTAGCATCAGTCAAAAAATTAAGAAATTCCTATTATGGAAATCACTTCTCAACAATTGGGTTAATAGGAATGAACGAAGCCCTCTTAAATTTTATTGGCGAAAATATTGCCTCTCGACGAGGGAGAAGATTTGCAATTGAAATCTTAGACTTTATGAGGAGAAAATTAGTCAAATATCAGCAAGAAACCGGTAATTTATATAATCTGGAAGCTACTCCCGGCGAGGGCACAAGTTATCGCCAAGCGAAAATAGATAAAGAAAAATACCCCGATATTATTACTGCTGGAACAAAAAAGATTCCATATTATACAAATTCGACAATGCTGCCGGTGAATTATACTGACGATATTTTTAAAGCTTTAAAACTTCAAGATAAAATCCAATGTAAGTATACTGGTGGCGTGGTAATGCACCTCTTTTTAGGTGAGCGAGTTTCTGATATCCAGATCGTTAAAAATCTAATTAAGAAAATCTTTGAAAATTTCAAATTGCCCTATATAACTTTAACCCCTACTTTTTCCATTTGTCCTGTCCATGGTTATTTAGAAGGGGAACACTTTTTCTGTCCAAAATGTGCAATCAAGCAATCCTGCGAGGTTTATTCGAGGGTGGTCGGGTATCTTCGTCCTGTACAACAATGGAATGAAGGTAAAAAACAAGAATTCAAGCAGAGAAAGGAATTTAAAATTAGGAAATTAGCGTCTAGCGTCTAGGTTTTTGGTTATTTTACTAGACCCTAATCCCTAAACCCTAAAACCTGGAATGTTAATAGGTGGCCTCCAAAAACTAACTTTAATTGATTACCCGGGCAAGATAGCTTGCACCGTTTTTTTAATAGGATGCAATTTCAGATGTCCGTTTTGTTATTCAGCAGAGCTAGTTTTGCCAGAAAAAATTAAAAAACAACCAAAAATTTCAGAAAAAGAATTTTTCGAATT
Organism: Patescibacteria group bacterium; assembly: GCA_020148025.1. GTDB lineage: Bacteria > Patescibacteriota > Minisyncoccia > Minisyncoccales > JAHCRE01 > JAHCRF01. The sequence continues at coordinate 589 of JAHCRH010000010.1, read as the reverse complement.
TTTAAAAGAAAGAAAAGGATTTCTAGAGGCAGTAACGATTTGTGGAGGAGAGCCCTGTATTAATAAAGATTTGCCACAATTTTGTAAAAAAATAAAAAAACAAGGTTTCCTACTCAAACTCGATACTAATGGCTCAAATCCAAAGATGTTAAAAAGATTAATCGATGATAAATTAATCGATTATGTAGCTATGGATATTAAAGCCCCAAAGGAAAAATATGAAAAATTAGTCGGTAAAAAAATAAATATAAAAGATATCGAAAAGAGCGCCGGGATTCTAAAAGAAAATAAAATAGATTATGAATTCAGGACAACGGTAGTACCAGGCCTCCTTGAAAAAAAAGATATTTTAAAAATTGCTCGTTGGATTTCTTCAACCCCAAAATACTTTTTGCAAAATTTTAGACCAGAAAAAACAATTAATCCAAAATTCGAGAAGATAAAACCTTATCCTCAAGAAAAGTTAATCGAAATTCGTAATGCCATAGCCCCCCTTTTCGAACTCTGTCAGGTAAGATAAACAAAAAAAGCCGAAAAGTAAAAACCTACAATTCGGCCTGTTTTATTTTAAGTCTCAGCATTCGGCATC
>JAHCRH010000020.1 GCA_020148025.1 Patescibacteria group bacterium | reverse complement strand
CTCAGGGAATACGTCGCCACAGAAATACTAATGTGGGGGATGATTACTGAGTTCGAAGAGAGATTAGCTGGACTCAAAAGGGAATTAACATTAACAGGGGAGAAAATAAAGGTAACCCTAATAGAAGTGGTTCCAAGAGAGCTAATTCTAAGAGAAGAAGTGATTCCAAGAGCTTTAAGGAGATTTGATTAATAACACTTTTTCTTCCCCTCTTTTTTCGAGTTCATAATTACTTGTGAGCTGGAAAAAGGAGAAAGTTCAATAGGTATTATCCAATATACCTATTTTTTAATATATAAACTCTGTAGGGGAGTAGTGTTTTTCCACTTGACAGAGGTTTTTGAACCCCTTATTATTAAGGTAGACAAGGTCGCACAATGTTGGTAAAGCGACTTATCTGATATAAGCTCGCTTTACCTAGTGCAGATTTTGCGGACACTCCCCCGAGTGTCGCAAGAATCTGCTCTTATATTTTTATGAAAAAATCAGAGAAACCAATTATAAAACATATCCCCGACTTTTTAGATTATTGTGAAATAGAAAAAGGATTATCAAATAATACTCAAAAGAATTATAAGCGTTATCTTGGAAAATTTGTTTTTTGGCTAAAAAAGACAAATAAAGAAGATCTCAAACCTCATGAACTAACTGCGGATGACATCTGGCAATATCGCTTATATTTATCCCGATTTCACACTTATAAAGGCAAACCTTTAAAGAAAATCACTCAGAACTACTATTTAATCGCTCTAAGGGCTCTTTTAAGCTATTTTACAGCCAAAGATATAGTTTCACTCCCAGCTGACAAAATAAAACTTCCAAAAGACGCTAAAAAAGGAAAAACTGTTAAATTCCTTGATTTAGAGCAGATTGAGAAGCTTTTGCTAGCTCCTAAGACTAAAACTAAAATTGGCTTAAGAGACAGGGTAATTTTGGAGACATTCTTCTCAACCGGCTTAAGAATAGCCGAACTTGTCGCCCTTAATAAAGAACAATTCGCTAACGTAAAAGATAAAAAAGATTTGGAGCTTTCAATTATTGGCAAAGGAGATGCTCCTCGAACAGTCTATTTTTCAGCAAGGGCTTTATCTTGGGTCAAAAAATATTTAGAAACCCGGAAAGATAAATCAAGAGCTCTATTTATCCATTATCGGTCTAGAAAAGGCGTAGAGAACCGTCTAACAGCTCGTTCTATAGAAAGAATCGTTAAAAAATATGCAATATTAGCCGGCGTGCCGATTTTTACAACTCCCCATATCATCCGCCATTCTTATGCCACCGATTTATTAACTCAAGGAGTTGATTTAAGAACGATCCAGGAATTCCTCGGCCACCGAAGTATTACCAGCACCCAAGTTTACACTCATGTTACAAGTAAAAGATTGCGCGAAGTCCATCGCAAATTTCACAGCGGCAGAAAATTAAAAGAATAAAAAATAAAAAAGATAGGCACACGTTTATCAAGAGGTGTGCCCTTTGTAATGATGACTGAGTTTATTAAGGTGCTATATAAATAATGAGCTATATCCTCATCCATAAAAAAGATGGGACGAGAGTTTCTTTGGGATGGTCGTGCCGTATCGGCTCCCCTTTCTCCTTTCTCTCTCCGACGAGGGAATTCTTTTCTTTCTACCTCCGGCGAGGTAATTTGGGGTCGGTTTCCCAAAGAAACTCCCGTATTTGTAGTATCCTCCTTTCTAAGACCCTTGTCAAGTCAAGAAATCCACAGGAGAAAAACCCAAAACAAAAAACCGTTAGTTCTATCCTCTGCCTCGCCGGCAGATGGGTCCAACGGCTTCTTTTATTCTCCCTTAAATGTCGCACAATATTAATTGGGGTCGAAATAAAAACTGCTCGGTGATGGGCTTTTTGTTTGGTTAACTAACCTATTCTCGTTGGCGACGGACTAAAGTGTAGGTACCCTCTCCACGATTATAAGTTAAGGTCCAGTCACGATCGTAATCATCCTCAAATTCTGCTGTGCCCTGCAGGCGTGCCGCATCAAAGAGTGTCTTTGCCTCTCTGTATTGTAAATCATCACGGAGATAGCGCACTCCTTCTCTTAGTTCTTCCTCAAATTTCAGCAAAAATCCATGAATTTTTTCTTTTTTAGTGGCCATATTGATTCTATTCTCTTCTATTTGGAGTCCATAAATTATCCCACCAACTGCTCGGCTTTTGCCTTTTAACTTCTTTGGCAATTTCTTTTGCCAATTTTGTAA